>CADBQU010000001.1 GCA_902796905.1 Oscillospiraceae bacterium
AAATTTCAAAGGAGCAGGCGCAGCGAAAGCTGCAAAAGCCAAAGGCTTATAATTGATGCAAAGCATCAATTGCCTGCGAACATTATAACATATTAATTAAATACTTGCAACCAAGCCCAAAAAAATATATAATAAAATGTATAAACTATGCAATTAACGCAAAATTCCTTTTAGTATATTTTATATACTATTTGTAATAATAAAACCAACATAAAAATATAGAAATTAATAAAACATAAAAGAAATATAAAAAACAGAGGAAAAAGAGGAAAAAGATGTTTAAAAGATTATGGTGGTCTTTTACGGACTATTTTAAAGAAACCGACAAGCTTTTAATATCGCTTTGTTTTTTGTGCTCGGCATTCGGCTGTATTGCTGTTTTTTCAAGCACAAGATATTTAGGCAATCACAAACAGTTTTTTACACAGGCGGCAGCGTTGGTAGTTGGGCTTGTGGTGGCTTCGGTTATTTCGGCTTACGATTATCAAAACTATAAAAAGTGGTGGGTTTTGGCTTCGATAGTTTCTTTGGGGTTAGTGGGACTTACATTTTTTATAGGTTTTGCACCTGCGGGAACGGACGCCAAAGCATGGCTTATGATAGGCGGAATATCTTTTCAGCCTACCGAGCTTTTAAAAATAGTTTTTATTTTAACCTATTCTTTGCATTTAAGCATTGTGGGCGAAAAAATAAATATGTTCAGATATATGATTCCGGTGCTTTTACACGGGGCTTTTCCGGTTTTGCTTGTGCATTTTCAGGGCGACGACGGAACGGCAATAGTATTTTTAATAATAATGCTTTCAATGCTTTTAATGGCAGGATTAAAAGCAAGATATTTTGCCATAATGGGCGGCTTGGCGGCAGTTTCCGCCCCAATATTGTGGTTTGTGGTTTTAAGCGAATACCAAAAACAGAGAATAATTTCTCTTTTTAATTTAAATGCTGATTTGCAGGGTATAGGTTACCAGCAGTGGAGAGGCAGAGTGGCGCTTGCAAACGGAGGCTTTTTTGGCAAAGGAATGTTTAAAGGTCCGCTTACACAAGCCGGAAATGTTCCCGAAAGCTATAACGATTTTATTTTTGTAAGTATAGGCGAAGAACTGGGGTTTGTAGGCTGTTTTTTGGTGCTTGCACTTTTGGCTGCGGTGTGTTTTAAAATTTTGTATAACGGCAAACATGCAAGGGACGAACAAGGAAGACTTATTTGTACCGGTGTATTTACTATGTTTTTGGTGCAAATAATAGTTAACGTAGGAATGTGTTTGTCAATTTTACCGGTTATAGGCATAACGCTTCCGTTTTTCAGCGCCGGCGGAACTTCTCTTTTGTGCCTGTACTTAGGCATAGGTATGGTTTTAAGCGTTTATATACATAAAGACGACAGAGTTATAAAAATAGCCGGATAACAAAAAGTTATAAATAATATAAATGCAAGAATTTTAAAAGCAAAATAAATATAAAAATAATAAAACAAAAACAAAAATAAAACAAAAATGCAAAACAAGGTGTAACGCAAAAACAAAAGAGAATAAAAAAGATATTTGAATGGGGCAAATATTTTAAGTAAATTAAATAAAAACATTAAAAAATTTAATTTACGGTTAGGATTTATTATGAAAAAAGAAAATACGGTGTGCTTCAGCGGATATCGCCCGGATAAGTTCGGCTTTTTACTAAACGAAAACGATTTAAACTATGTTAATTTAATTAATAATTTAAATGCCGAAATAAAAGAACTTTATTTTAAAGGCTACAGAAATTTTATTTACGGAGGAGCCTTGGGTTTTGACATTATAGCGGCGGAAGCGGTTGTAAATTTAAAAAGCAAAAGTAAAAGCGTTGAAAAATCAAACGGAAATAATTTAAAAAAAGAATTCGAAAAAAACTCAAAAAATGAAAAACCTTTGTTTGAGGACATTAATTTATTTTTGTACAAGCCGTACCCCGAACAGGAAAAATCGTTTGGCGAAGAATGGAAAAAAAGGTACACTTCCCTTTTGCCGTTTTGCAAAAAAATCAATTTAATAAGTAACGGTTATTACAGCGGTTGCTTTCATAAGAGAAACCGACAAATGGTAGATGACAGCAGCGTTTTGGTTACTTTTTATACCGGCATTGCCGGCGGAACAAAAGCTACATATAATTACGCATTAAAAAACGGTACGGAAATTATTAATTTATACAGATGATTTTTGGAGTAAAGCCAAAAAGCAGACAATACAATCAGGGTACAATAGTTTTTACCGCAAAAAACAAGACCGTAAAAAAGCAGAGGTTAAAATATAACCTCTGCTTTTTAATATACATATACAAAACCACTGTACTCCGACAACCTTGTTTAAGCTTTTAAAAACACTTATTTTTTTAACGAACGCTTGTCGGGCTTTGTTACCAGTGCGCCTAACAGACCTAAAAACATTGCGGTTATTATTCCCGCAGAAGTTGCCGAAAGGCCTCCTGTTAAAGCTCCGAAAAATCCGGTTTCGGCTACTGCTTTTTGTGTTCCTTTTGCAATTGCATAACCAAAACCGGTTAAAGGAACTGTAGCACCGGCACCTGCAAACTTTACTAAGGGCTCGTAAACGCCCAAAGCCGTTAAAACAACGCCTGCCACAACAAAACCGACCAGAATTCTTGCGGGGGTAAGTTTTGTGCGGTCCATAAGAACCTGACCTATTAAACAAATAAAACCGCCTATTAAAAAAGCGTATAAACAATCTAAAAACATTTTCATTATTTTTGCTCCCATATATTTTATTGCTATTGCTATTATTTTTTACTTTTATTGCTTTTGTTATTGTTTTTGGTTATTGATAAAACCGTTAAAATTAAGATTTATATTTAAATTTTATTTTAATGATATTTATGTCGGATTTCTGCCGTCCGCCGTATAATTTGTTGAGTTTTGTTTTTTGTTTTGCGGTTTTGGACTGATTAAAATTAAAACTTATTAAATGTTCCATGTGGAACATTTGCTTTATCGCCATATAATTTGGCTTTTGCATACCGTTATTGTTGAGGATATAAAAAAATAGTATTAAATAAGAATAGTATTTTTTAATAGCATTTTTAAATAGTATTTTTAAATAGTATCGGTGCGGCGGACGGCAGGGACGTTCCACGTGGAACGCTTAACTTCTTTAGTCCTTTTTTTCGGTCTAATAAAAGTATGCCCGCAAATCAAGAAAATATTAGAGCATTAAAAAATTTTTATTTTTTCTTTAAAAACGTTGAAATATAAAAAACCAACCCCGATATATTTTAAAAGGATATCGAGATTGGTTTTTATTAATTGTGATTTGGTTTTTGTTTGGTTAAAAAAGTTTTACTGCGGCGGCGAGCCCCAAAAACAATTTTTGTTTTTGGAACAAAAGCTTTTAAAAAGCTTTTGTAAAGCCCAAAACGTTTTGGGCTTTGGCTCGCCGCCGTAAAAATTTAACTGCTGTGTCCCCTTTTGCTTTTTGGTTTACTTTTCGCCCTTTATCTTTTTTTGATATTCTTTAAAAGCGTTTTCGTTTTTATTGTCTCCAAACTTATAGTAAACCGCATTTTTTAATGTATCGGGTAAATATTGTTGTTTAACATAATGGTTTTTATAATTGTGGGGATATAAATAATGTTGACCTTTAACTTCGGCGTCGGAGCCGTCAAAATGTTTGTTTTGCAGTTGGCGCGGTATTTCTCCGGATTTTCCGGCGGATACATCGGCAAGAGCACTGTTTATGCCGCAATAAGCTGAATTTGATTTTGGAGAAACGGCTACCAGTACCACGGCGTCCGCAAGAGGTATTGCGGCTTCGGGCAAGCCTAACATAAGCGCCATATCCACGGCGGATTTAACAATGGGCAAAATTTGAGGATAAGCCAAACCTACATCCTCGGCTGCACATACCATAAGCCTGCGCGTAGCGCTGGGCAAATCGCCGGCGTCTAAAAGTCTTGCAAGATAATGCAGGGCGGCGTCGGGGTCGCTGCCTCTCATAGATTTTTGGTAAGCGGAAATAATATCGTAATGGCTGTCGCCGTCTTTATCGTACCGTGCGCCCGAAGCGGCGGTAAGCTCTTTTACGGTTTTTAAATCTATAAGCTTTTCGTCGGTATTTTTTACCGAAATCACCGCAAGGTTAAGGGTGTTAAGCGCTTTTCTTAAGTCCCCTGCCGATTTTTGGCTTATAAGCGTTAAAGCCGCATCTTCGGCAGTAATATTTAAATTGTCTTCTTTATTTATGGTTTTTATTGCATAAAGCAAAAAGCTTTTAATATCGTCTTCGCTTAAAAGTTTAAATTCAAAAACATTTGAACGGCTTATAATTGCGCTGTACACATAAAAATAGGGATTTTCGGTGGTGGAGGCAATTAAAGTTAAATCTCCGTTTTCTATATATTCCAATAAAATTTGTTGTTGTTTTTTATTAAAATACTGAATTTCGTCTAAATAAAGTAAAATTCCGTTCTGACATTCCAACGAATCCCTTTGGGCTATAATTTCTTTAAGGTCCGAAGTAGAAGCAGTTGTGGCGTTAAGCTTAAAAAGCTTTTTTCCGGTTTTTTGCGCAATAATATTGGCAACGGTGGTTTTGCCCACGCCCGAAGGGCCGTAAAATATTAAATTGCTTATTTCGCCGCTTTCTATAATACGGCGCAAAACCTTGCCTTTATCTAAAAGGTGATGTTGACCTACAACATTATCTAAAGAAGTGGGACGCAAACGGTCGGCTAACGGAGAATTCATATATTTCCGCCTCCTTAAAAATAAAAATAAAATTGAAACAAAAAGTTAAATGGTAAAATTTAACAAAAGGCAAAAGCCGCCGAAAACATTTTTGTTTTCGGCGCAAAATCAATAGCTTTTGCCAAAGCCCGTTTTGGGCTTTGTGGCTTATTGCCATACAAGTAAAAACAAAATATAAAGCTTTAATTTTTATTTTACTTTTAAAAACCGAATTTGTCAACAAATATGCAATATATAGTATTGCCGCCTATTTACCACTTGTTTTTTCGGCTTAAAAAGCGTATAATAAATTGATATATTATTTTTAGGAGTAAACGATGTTAGATAAACTGAAAGAACTTGAAAACAAATTTGAAGACATTAACAATCAGCTTATGGACCCTTCGGTGGTTTCGGATAATGAAAAATATAAAAAACTTATGAAAGAGCATAAAACGCTTTCTCCTATTGTAGAAGCCTACCGAAAACTTATTAAAGCAAAACAAGATGCCGACGAAGCAGAGGAAATGCTTAATGCCGGCGGACTTGATAAAGAAATGAAAGAGCTTTGCGAAGAGGAAATGCAGGAAAACCGAAAAAAATGCGAAGACCTTACCGAAGAGCTTAAAATTTTATTATTGCCGAGAGACCCTAACGACGACCGAAATGTTATTGTGGAAATAAGAGGCGGCGCCGGCGGAGAAGAGGCGGCACTTTTTGCGGCGTCTTTATTTAGAATGTACTCTATGTACGCCGAAACCAAGCATTATCAAATAGAAGTTATTAACAAAAACGAAACGGAACTGGGCGGAATTAAAGAAATAAGCTTTATGGTTAACGGAGACGGAGCTTACAGCCGTTTTAAATACGAAAGCGGAGTTCACAGGGTGCAGAGAGTTCCGGATACCGAGGCTTCGGGAAGAATTCATACTTCTACCGTAACGGTTGCGGTTTTACCGGAAGCCGATGATGTTGAAATAGAAATTAATCCTACGGATTTACAAATAGATACTTACCGTTCGGGCGGCGCCGGCGGTCAGCATGTAAATAAAACGGAAAGCGCAATAAGAATAACCCATATACCCACGGGGCTGGTAGTAGAATGTCAGGATGAGCGCAGCCAGCATAAAAACAAAGAAAAGGCTATGAAGGTTTTGCGTTCGAGGTTATACGAGCTTACGGCAAAGCAGCAAAACGACGCAATTGCTTCCGACAGAAAGGCGCAGGTAGGAACCGGCGACAGAAGCGAAAGAATAAGAACCTATAACTATCCTCAGGGAAGGGTAACCGACCACAGAATAGGTTTAACGCTTTACAAAATAGAGCAGATTTTAAACGGCGATTTGGATGAAATTATAGACGCGCTTATAACCTATTATCGCGCAGAAATGCTTAAAGCCGAAGAATAAGAATTGTATAAAATAAAAAATCTAAAATTCTCTGTGGAATTTTGGGTAATTATTAAAAAATTATTGTAAGTTACGGCAAAAACCAAGCCCAAAGGGCTTACGGCAAAATCTTTTAAAAGATTTTGCCGCAAAACTAAAGTTTTGGGTTTTTGCCTTATATATTATTAAATATTATTAAACAAATCAACAAAAACAAATACAAACAAAAAAGAGTGTTTATTTTGAAAACCGAAATTTTTAAAATTTACAGAAGAAACAATAATAACATTAATAAGGTTTGCGAAATTTTGAAAAACGGCGGAGTGGTGGCGCTTCCTACCGAAACCGTTTACGGTTTGGCGGCAGATGCGCTTAATCCCGAAGCCGTAAAAAAAATATTCGCAGCCAAAGGCAGACCGGCGGACAATCCCCTTATAGTACATATTGCAAATAAAGAGCAATTAAAAGAAATAGCTTTATCGGTTCCCGAAAACGCCCAAAAATGTATAAATGCTTTTTGGCCCGGTCCCTTTACGGTTATTTTGCCCAAAAAAGATATTGTACCTGATATTACTTCGGGAGGGTTAAATACCGTTGCGGTAAGGTGCCCCGAAAACCCTATTATAAACGAGATTATAAAACGTTCGGGATTAATGCTGGCGGCTCCCAGCGCAAACCTTTCGGGCTCGCCCAGCCCCACAACGTTTAAGCACGTATTAAGCGATATGAACGGAAGAATTGAGGGTATTGTAAATTCGTACGACTGCAAAATAGGCGTAGAATCTACGGTTGTAAGTTTTTTAAATAACGAAGTAAGGCTTTTAAGACCGGGAAAAATAACAGCCGAAAGAATTAAAAAAATTATTCCGGATTTAATAATAGACAGCGGAGTTTTGCAAATTATTAAAGACCAAAAGAAGGCTCTGAGTCCCGGAATGAAATATAAGCATTATGCTCCAAAATGCTCCGTTACTTTAATAAACGGTAAAAAACAGGCGTTTATTAAATTTGTAAACCGTAAAAACATAACCGTTTTGGCTGAAAAAACCGAACAGGAATATATTACGGCGCCAAAGATTTTTTTGGGAGAACATCCCGAACACCGTCTTTTTACGGCTTTAAGAGAGCTTGACGAAAAAGGCATAAAAAAAGCTTATGTTAAAAGCCCCGATAAAAAAGGTATGGGATTGGCTTTATATAACCGACTTATAAGGGCTGCGGGATTTAACGAAATAAATTTGCCGCTGGTTTTGGGGTTAACGGGACCTTCGGGAGTAGGTAAAACCTCCTTTGCCGCAAAAGCAAAAGAATTCGGCTTTGCGGTTATAGATTGCGATAAAGCCGCAAGAGAAGTAACCGACGAAGCGTTGCCGATGCTTATAAAAGCTTTTGGAGAAACCATTGTGTCAAACGGCAAACTAAATCGAAAAAAATTGGGAGTTATAGCTTTCAGCACCGAAGAAAACACCCAAAAACTAAACGGAATAATGTTGCCCGTAATTGTTAAAAATATAAATAAAAAAATAAAAAAATTAAGCGTTAAAAACGATGTTATTTTGCTGGACGGAGCCACTTTGATTGAAAGCGGAGCGGCGGAAAAAATTTGCAAAAAAATAATAGTTGTTACGGCGGATGAGCAAATAAGGTTTAACAGATTTAAAGCAAGAGATAACCTTAACGATATTGAAGCCGAGGCAAGAAAAAAGGCTTCTAAGCCAAACGAATTTTATAAGTCTTACGCCGATTATTATTTATTAAACAACGGAAGCTTTTCGGAGTTTAATACCGTTTGCGAAAAAACTTTAAAAGAAATAATAAAAGATTTATAAAGCTAGACAATACAATAAGGATACAATGCTTCCCATAGCGGAAAATTTGTCCGATTATTCTGTCTAAATAAAATACCAATAGTATTAAATAAATACTTATTGTATAACAGCGGTTACCAATCCAAAATATTTTTTGGGTAATATTAAAAAATTGTTTGCGGCTAACAGGGCAAACAAAAGATTTGCCCTGTTTTTGCCAAAAGCATTGCTTTTGGCAAAAATAAAAGGCTTTGCCTTTTATCAGCCGCGGCGTAAAAATAAAAATATATAAAGGAGTGTTATTTATGGCAAACGCAAAAGAACTTAAGGAAAAATATTTTTTAGATTTAAAAAACGGATATAAAAGAATAACCGAAGCGGAAGAAAAGCAGATTTTGGATTATTGCGAAGGCTATAAAAACTTTTTAAACAGTGCAAAAACCGAGCGCGAAGCGGTAAAAACCGCAATAGCTTTGGCGGCAAAAAAAGGCTATAAAGAATTTGTTCCGGGGCAAAAATACAGTACCGGAGATAAGTTTTTTATAAATAACCGAGGAAAAGCCGCAGCTTTTATTAAAATAGGAAAAGAAAGCGCCGAAAAGGGCGTTAATATAGCAGCGGCACATATTGATTCTCCGCGTCTTGATTTAAAGCCTCAACCGCTTTACGAGGATTCCGAACTTTCGCTTTTTAAAACCCATTATTACGGCGGAATAAGGAAATATCAGTGGACGGCAATTCCCTTAAGTTTACACGGAGTAGTATCTCTTAAAAACGGAGAAACGGTTGAAATAACAATCGGCGAAGACGAAAATGATCCTGTTTTTGTTGTAAGCGACCTTTTGCCGCATTTAGCCAAGGAACAGTCTAAACGCACTTTAAACGAAGGTATTAAAGGCGAAGAGCTTAATGTTATTATAGGCAGCCGTCCTTTTTCGGATGATGATGAAAGCGAACTGGTAAAGCTTAATATTTTAAATATTTTATTTAACAAATACAATATTAAAGAAGAAGATTTTTATTCGGCAGAGCTTGAATGTGTACCGGCATTTAAAGCAAGGGATTTAGGTTTTGACAGGTCTATGATAGGCTCGTACGGACATGACGACAGAGTTTGCGCTTATCCCTGCTTTACGGCTTTGCTTGATACGGATGAGAACGAAAGCGAAAAAGAGCTTAACAAAACGGCGGTTATTATATTAGCCGATAAAGAAGAAATAGGAAGCGACGGAAATACCGGACTTAATTCGGCATTTTTAAAATATGTTGTAGATGATTTGTGCAGACCGTTTAATTTAAGCACCACTGTTGCTTTAAGAAATTCTTCCTGCCTTTCGGCCGATGTTAACGGAGCGTTTGACCCTACTTTTTCGGATGTTTTTGAACGTAAAAACAGCGCTTATTTAAATTACGGCACGGTAATAACAAAATATACCGGAGCCGGCGGCAAAAGCTCTACAAACGATGCCTCTGCCGAATATATGGCTAAAATAAGAAAAATTTTAGATGATAACAATGTTATTTGGCAAGCGGGAGAATTAGGAAAAGTAGACGCCGGCGGCGGCGGAACGGTTGCAAAATATATAGCAAATTTAGGCGTAGATGTTGTAGATATAGGCGTTCCGGTTTTATCTATGCATTCTCCGTTTGAAACGGTTGCAAAATTAGATATTTATAACACTTTTAAAGCAATAAAAGCATTTATTTTAAATGCGTAAATTAAATATTGTATCGATTGCGGCGGTTTATTAAACCAAAGGTTTAATAAACGCCAAACAAAGGTTGGCGTTTAAAGTCTTTTGCCTTTAAACCGCCGCATAAACCGCATTAAAAAACCAAAGCCAAAGGAAAACAAACCTTTGGTTTTTTATTTTTATTTTAACCTTGACTTTTTTTATTTATATGGTATATTATGTATTTATATGGAGTTGATTTAAAATGTTTGCAAATAAAAGAATGGCGGAAATTTGCAGATTATTGCAAAAAAACGGTTCGGTTTTAACATCGGAACTAAGTGAAAAATTCGGAGTTTCCATAGAAACAATAAGAAGAGATTTATTAACGTTAGAATGTAAAAATAAGCTTGTAAGGGTTCACGGCGGAGCGGTACCTATCAACGATATTCCTTATGTTCCGCTGGAAGAAAGAATAAAAAACAATAAAGATAAAAAACATACTTTGGCTAAAACCGCTTGTAAATTTATAGAAAACGGAGATATTATTGCTTTGGATTCCGGCAGTACGGCTATGGAATTTGCCGAAGAATTAATAATTAATTTTTCTTCTCTTACGGTTATAACAAATTCCGTAGATGTTTTTGAATGCTTAAGGGCAAAACCGAATTTTAAAATTATTTTTACGGGCGGAACATTTATTGCCGAAGAAAATGCGTTTTACGGAATTGTTGCCGAAAACGCAATAAAACAATTGCATTATAAAAAAGCGTTTGTTTTTCCTACGGCGGTATCTTTAAAACAGGGAATAAGCGAATGTAAAGAATATACGGCAAAAATACAAAAGGAAATAATAAATCGGGCGGATAAAGTTTTTGCTCTTGCAGACAGTGATAAATTTGAAAAAAGCGCACTTTTCAGCGTTATGCCCTTGAATCCTTTAATAACCTTTGTAACAGATACGGATTTAAGCGAAGACATTAAAAAACTTTATACCGAAAAAGGTTTTGATATAAAAACAGAATAATATTAACATTATTAATGTTAATATTAAGAAGAATTAATGACGAATGTCGAATTGTCGAAAGTTTATTTTACTTAAAAAACAACAAAAGTTTGCTTTAAAGGCATTTTACCGGCAAAATAAAAACAACAAAATAAACCGCAGTTAAAAATTGACTGTAGGGATTAACGAGTATTTTAACACGGCAATGCGAGAAATCCGTGCTCAAAAAACAGATTCGGATTATTCTCGCTTGCCTAACGGGAGAAAAACAGTGGGCAATAAAATAAGTAAAATGAAACCTATGGGAATTATAGTTTTATTTTCTCTGGTTTATATGGTAAGTTATATAACAAGAATAAATTATGCGGCGGTAA
This sequence comes from Oscillospiraceae bacterium, assembly GCA_902796905.1. Lineage (GTDB taxonomy): Bacteria > Bacillota > Clostridia > Oscillospirales > Acutalibacteraceae > UMGS1279. The sequence continues at coordinate 10,964 of CADBQU010000001.1, forward strand.
TATCCGCAATAATTTCGGAAGAGGCCATAAGGAATTCCGCCGCGTCTTTAGCGGTAACGGGAGCGTTTATTACCTACGGCGCGGGACAGTTAATAAGCGGATGGCTGGGAGACAGATTTCAGCCGGCAAAGTTGGTTTTATACGCTTTGCTTGCCACTTCCGCAATTAATTTAACGGTTCCCTTTTGTTCATCGCTTATATTAAGAACAATACTTTGGTGTATAAACGGAATGGCACAGGCTTTTATATGGCCGCCGTTGGTACGCCTTATGGCGGAGCTTTTTGATTTGGCAAATTATGATAACGCTTGTGTAAAAATAGCTTGGGGCAGTTGTTTTGGGACCGTAACGGTTTACTTGGCAGGACCGATATTTATAAGGTTTAGCGGCTGGAGAGGTATTTTTTATTTTTCGGCGGTATGCGGAGTTATAACCGCATTTATTTGGGCAAGGCTTTGCGGCGGATATAAAATTAACAAAAAGGAAATTTTTGAAAATAAAATTTTAAAAGGCGAAAATTTAAAAGTCGAAAATTTTAAAACCCAAAAGGCAGAAAAACCGTTAAAAACAGAAAAACCCGAAAAACTTTTAAAAGACGGAAAAAGTAAAAAGAACTTTTATGTTTTTTTAGCCGTATTGTTTATAACAATTATTATGCAGGGCTCTTTAATGAACGGAGTAACCACCTGGATGCCTTCTTATATGGCAAAAACCTTTAACTTAAACGAAAGTATTTCGGTATTAACGGGTGTTATATTACCCGTATTTTCGGTTATATGTTTGCAGCTTGCGGGGGTATTACATAAATATATAAGAAACGAATATACTTGTTGTATGCTTTTGTTTTTAGTGGGTTCGGTTTGCGCTTGGGGTATGCTGTTATGTTCCGGGGTTGCGGCTTTATTTTCGGTACTGCTTTCGGCTGTGCTTGTGGGCAGTATGCACGGAATAAATTTGTTCCATACCTGCTTTTTGCCCAGAAGAATAGCCGGCAAAGAAAACGCCGGATTTTGCTCGGGTCTTTTTAACTTTTTTGTTTATGTAGGCAGTGCTTTATCTACCTATGTTTTTGCTTTGCTTTCGGATTTTGAAAAAATAGGGTGGAGCGGAACAGTAGCCGTTTGGGGAATAATAGCGGCAGCGGGAGCATTGTTAAATTTATTTTTAAAAGTTGCGGACAAAAATAAAAAATTAAAGGCAGTTAATAATAAAACATAAATTAAAAATATTTTATTGTAAATTCGGTGCTGCGGCAAGGCGAGCTAAAAGCCCGAAAAAATTTTCGGGCTTTTAGCAAAAGCTTTGCTTTTGCTTTCCAAAAACAAAAAATTTGTTTTTGGGGGCTCGCCCGTAAAAAAAACCACCTCAAAAGATTAAATCTTTTGGGGTGGCTGTTTTTGTTAAAATTTAATTTTTAATTTTTTATTTTAATTTTAAATTTTTATATATTTTTAAAGAGCTGTTTTTTGAATAAACAAAACGCCGAGGGTATTTGCACCGCAATGCACCGAAACCGTAGCGCCTGCCCTTGTAATTAAAACTTCTTTAAACGGAAGAGAGTTTTTAACCTGTTCTGCAATATCGTTAACAAGCTTTTCGTTCGCGCCTGCATGGGTTATAAAAACTCTGTCAAGTTCTATGTTATCTTTATCGGCTAAAACTGCAGCGGTATATTCTTTTAAAACGTTTGCAAAATTTCCGCGGTATTTTTTGCCCACGCTCATTTCGCCGTGGCGTACTTCTATACAGGGTTTTAATTTTAAAAGGTTTGCGCCCAAAGACGCCAAAGTAGAGCATCTGCCGCCTTTTCTTAAATATTCCAAACTGTCTATTACAAACGAAGCGTTTACTCTTTTTTTGGTTTCATTTAAAATTTCCACTATTTCTTCCGGAGTTTTTCCGCTTTTGGCAAGCTCTGCGGCTTTAATAACCAAATGACCTCCGCCGGTAGAAAGGTTTTCGCCGTCTACCACAAAAACATTTTTAAGCTCTTTTGCGGCAAGGCTTGCATATTGGTAAGTACCCGACATTTTTTGGCTTATGGTTATAAAAATAATAGGGGTGTCGTCGGTTCTTACAGAGTTAAAAAATTCTAAGCTTTCTTGCATATTAATAGCGGCGGTTCTTGCAAGGTTTCCGGTTTTTTTATGGTATTCGTAAATGTCATCGGGAGTAATATCTACTCCGTCATGATATTGTTTATCTCCCAACAATACCGAAAAAGGAGAAACCTTAATATTGTATCTTTCTATAAGTTCTTTAGATAAATCGCAGCTGCTGTCGCAGGAAATTATAATTTCAGACATATAAATATCCTTTCTTTGTTTTTCTTTTAATTTTGCTTTTGTTTTTATTTTGATATTTGCTTTTTTTAACTTTAAATTTTTATGTTATTTTATTATACAATATTTTAAAACTTATTTAAAGAATTTTTTGGATTGTATTTTATTTTTTTGAATTTTGTTTTATTTTTGTGTTTGTATTTTTAGGGTTAAGGCTTTAAGCCCCAAGCCCTTTGGGCTTAACAAAAGCAAAAAACTTTGCTTTTGTTCCTAAAACAAAGAATTTGTTTTAGGGGGCATAAAGCCCGTATAAATTAATTTAATAAACAGTAAAAAATAAAATTTTATTTTAAGGTTAATAAAAAAGATAAAGATAAAGGTTTGGTTTTATTTTAAAAACCGAAAAGACCCGGGAAAAAGTAGGTTAAAGTAAGCATTATAACGCCTGCTAAAAAAACGCCGGCAGCTATTATCGGAAAGCTTTTTTTAATGCGCATATCTAAAATTTCGGCTACCATAGCTCCTGTCCAGCCTCCCGTTCCGGGTAAAGGAATGCCTACAAATAAAAGCAAACTTAACGATTTTGCGGTATCTAATTTTTTGCTTTTTTTCATAACCTTTTTTTCTATTTTATCGGCTAATCGTCCAAAAAGCTTTGTTCGTTTTAAAAGAGCCAAAATCTTTTTAAAGAAAAGTAATATAAAAGGAATGGGTAAAATATTTCCTAAAAAGCATATCGGAAATGCTATGTACCACTTTACGCCTAAAAGCGCCGCGGCTATAAGACCGCCTCTAAGTTCTAAAATAGGAAGCATGGAAATTAAAAAAATTATAACTTCCGGCGGAATGGTTTTTCCGGTAAATAAACCGAGTATACTGTCTACCATAAAAGTTTTCTCCTAATTAAATTTTAAATATTTGTTTTATTATATATATTAAGCCCAAAGGCGAATTTTAAGCATAAAATATTTTTATAGTTTTTTATTTGTGGTTTTTATTTATTGTTTTTTTATTTTTGGCTTTATTTGCATACTACGGGCGAAGCCCCAAAAGGCGTACGCCTTTTGTAAATCCAAAGCCTTTGGTTTGGATTTACCCAAAAACCTTTGGTTTTTGGGGGCTTCGCCCTAAAAAGCACACTAATACTATTTATACATGATAAGTTCCTAAACTTATGCCGGTAAAATAATGTTTTAAAATTTGTTCGTAGTTTAATCCTTTTTTTGCATATTCGTTGGCTCCTGTTTGGCTTAAACCTACGCCGTGACCCCAACCTTTTACATTAAACGTAAAGGTATCGTTTTTGGCATTGTAACTAATGGTATAGCTTGGAGAACGCAGACCTTTTTTAGCTCCGCAGTTTGCGTCGGTTAAAATATAAGTTCTCAAATGCGAGCCCCTAACCCAAACTCCGCCTATGTAAATGTCTTTAACATATAAATTGTTGCTGTCGTAAACAGGTCTTAACCACTTTGTTTTGTCCGCCGTTTTTGTAAGGTCTATATTAAATTTTGAATTTTTAACCCATTTGGCAATGTCCGAAGCGGTATATGTATTTGAGCTGTAAAAAGCTTTTGAATTTTTATCTACCGAAGAATCAACGGCTTTTAAGTAAGGGTAATTTCCGCCCCAAATGTCGCCCGCATTTGCTGTTTTTCCTGCGGAGGTATCAAAATAAAAGGTTTGTGCTATTTTTCCGGAATATACCGCTACAATTCCTTTTACCGCTTTTACCGCAGCTACGGACTTTGAACTTGCGTTTTTCATAGGTACCGAAGGATATGTTTTGCCGTCGGCAGCTCCCGAACACAGCAACCAGCTGTATGCACATACCGCTTGCGCCTTTAAAGCCTCCGGCTGATAATCCGAACCCATTTCGGCCTCTACAACTTTTGCCAAAATATCTTCGGCTTTACCTTGCACGCGTTTGTTTTTATCCGAAGCATTTGTAACATATAATGTGGGTAAATTGTACTGCGTGGGGTTTGGTACGGAGGTATTGTTCTTTTTAGAAGAAACCGCACTGTTGCTTGAAGCGGCAGGGGTTGAAGTTTTGTTGGAGGTTTGAGCGGAAGAGACGTATGGGCTGCTTGAACTTTCAATAATGGGTTTTATGTCTATTAAAGTTTTAGAAGTTATTTCGCTTTGCTCAAATCTTCCGTTTGATACATTGTTTTCGGCTTCGTTTATAAGCTCTCCGCCGTAAGAAGAGTTGTTTTTCTTAGCCGCCTCCGGCATAGAAGCGTTTATGTTAAGCGAGCTTTCGCTTACATCCACCAAATAATCTTCATCTTTCCTTACGGCTCTTGCAAATAAAAGAAGAGAGGCATTTTTTTGATATGTGCAAAGAGTTATTATTTGGTCGGTACCGTTTGTATCAACGGTAGTTTTTATTAAAGAAGCTTTTTTTACCTGGTTTAAATATTCGTTAAAATCGTTATCGTCAAAAAAAGCGGTCCTTTTAAAATTAAAATCGCCCTTTTTTTGCTCTATGTAGCCGAAAACCTTGTATTTTCCGTTTTTATAAGGGGTGTCAAAGGTTATTACGGGAGAAGAGCGGTAAAACGATAAAACTTTATATTTTGAAATATCCGAAAACATTTTTCCGTTTTCGGTGCTTTTGGCATATATAATTATATTGCGGTTAAATCTTTCGTATGACGTAGATTCAAATGTGTACGGTGTTCCGAAACTGTTAAAGGTTCCGTCGTATAAATGACTGTCGCAATAAACCGAGCCGGAGGCTGTTGTGGTAACCAAAGGATAATTAATGTTTGTGTGCGGAACGGTAACAAATCCCGCTAAATTTTTATTCATTTTATAAAGACGACCGAATTTCGGCAGCATATTTTCCGGTGTTTTGTCGGCGGTTTCTTTTCCGTATAAAGAAACAATGCTTTTGTATATGGAATCCGCCTGCATAGGCTGATATAGATATAAATATCCCAAACATGCGCCGGCAATTAAAGCCAAAGCTAAAATTATTGCTAAAAAAGCTTTAAAAAATTTCTTTTTAAACGGGGCTTTTGGCTTGCTTTGCGGAAGCTCGGAAAGTGCTGTTTCCGTAACGGGTTTTTCCGCAACGGAATAGTTTTCGGCTTCGTTTTCGCTTTTTGGTTTTAAATCGGCAGAATTTTCAACAGTGTCTATCGGCAAAATTCCCTTTTCGGCCGAAAAAGCGTTTTCGCTTAAAATTTGATTTTTGTTTTTTCTCTTTTTTCCCTTTTTCTCTTTTTTTAACGCTTTTTTTGCACTTTTTGCACTTTTTGCGCTTTTTGCGCTTTCTTCGGTGTAAAAAGAGTCTGATTTTGGTTTTTCCGTGTTTATATCTTTATTCTCTTTAATGCCTTCAATATTTTTACCGGCTTCAAAGTTTTTATTTTCTTTGTTTTTTTTAATTTCTTTGGTTTGTAAAATTTCTTTGTTTTGTAAAATTTCTTTGTTTTGTAAAGTTTCTTTAGAACTATCCGAGGTTTCGGGAGCGGGTTTTACTTCGGGTGCGGTTTTTTCGTCTGAAATTTTTAATGTATTTTCTTTTGGGTTTAAAATTTTTTCCGGTTCGGACGATTTTCTTTTGGAGTGTCTGCCTAAATATTCCGTTTCCGCTTTTTCCAAAGCTTTTAATTCTTCCGCGGGTTCTGTTAATTTTTCGGCTTTTTTATCGTTGCTGTTATTACCGTTATAGCTGTTGCCGCTTAAATTATTAAAATCGTTTAAGCTGTTTTTATTTGTGCTTTTTAAATTAACGGAATTTTGGGTGTTATTAATTTCATCCTTGTTTTTTAATAATCCCAGTTCTCTTTTTTCTTTACGGCTTAATTTTTTGCCGTTTATGGCTTTTTTTATGTTTTGAGATGCCTCTTTTGCGGCGTTTAAAGCTTCAAGCTCGCTTAAAGACCGAAGCACCTTGCTTTGCGCCAAAACATTTGCCGTGGTTTTTGCCGCGGTTTTTTCTGTGGCTTTTGCGGCGGTTTGTGCAGCGTTTTTTACGCTTTCTGTTTTTTGATTTTCAAAAATATTGTCTTGATTTTCGGTTTCTTTTTTGTTTTTTGTTTGGCTTAACGGGCTTTGGCTTTTTTCGGCGTTTGTGTTTTTGCCGTTATGTATGTGTTCTGTGTGTTCGCTGCTGTGCCTTGCGTTTACTTTGTATTTTTTAAGCAAAAGTTTTAAATAAGGCAAAACAAGACTTTCTACAATTTCAAAGCGGTTTTCTTTGTTTTCGGTAAGCATTATTATGGATTGATTTTCGGTTTCCAAAACCAATCCGCAAAGAATATCGTTAGGATTTATTAAAGGAATGGCGCCGTTTGGAATTAAACCCTCGCTAAAGATGTTCTTTACTGCCGCCGATTCCGATTCGGATAAGGAAAGACCCACTGCTTTAGATATGGTTTTGGGCAAATTGTCCTTACTGTTAAATCCGCCCACCGCTATAATTACCCTGCTTCTCGAAACGCTTTTTTTAAGGGCGTGCAAAAAGCTTTTTTTATCGGTAACGCTTGCCGAAAGATACCGTACGTTGCAAATTCCGCACAGTGAAAATTCCATTTTAAAATCTGTAGGCGTATTAAAATAAATAGTTTCAAGAGTTAAATCCGGTACCATTTTTACATCCTCTTATGTTTTATGTTTGGTTTTTGTTTTTTGTTTCTTATTTTGTTTTTTTATTTCAGGCGAAGAGCCCAAAGCCCTTTGGGCTTTGCAAAAGCAATTTATTTGCTTTTGCTCAAAAACACAAAAGTGTTTTTGGGGCTCTTCGCGTCAGCTTAAAATAGGTTTAAAACTAATGATTTGCAGAAGTATCGGTGCTTTGCGAAGCGCTGTTTTGCAAAGAACCGTTGCTTTCTGTAATGTTTTGACTGCTGTTTGGGCTGATGCTTTGATTATTGCTTTGATTGCTTGAATTTTGAGAGCCGGAATTTATAAAGCTTTGGAGCTTTTCGGCTTCTTTGCTGTTAAATTCGTTTATAACCGAATTTAAAGTTTCGTCCGAAGGCTTGTTTCCTCTGTGCTTTTTATAGTAAGCCGCAGGAAAAAGAGGCGCCGGATTGGTCCTTGCGTTTTCGGTGCTTTTTGGTTTTTCGTTTTCTTGAAGTTTTCTTGCAACAACCACAAGCCTTGCGTTTTTAAAATCGTTGGCACAGGTGGAAAGCGTTATAATGTCGTCGTCTTCGTTTACTTTAACTCCGGTTTGCAAAAGACTGCGCTTTTTAAGCTCGCTTATATAATTTAAAAAAGCTTCGTTCGAGGCAAAAGCGTTATATCTGTAAGAAAAAAGGTTTCCGTTGTCTTCGGCTTTGTCGGCGTTTGTTACAAAAACGGAAAAAACCTGATAAGTATAGCTGTTGTAAAGCGTTTCAAACGAAAAAGTGGGATGAGCCTTGTAAAAGTCTAATGTTCTGTAACGCTTAAGCGTTCCGAACATCGCGCCGTCGTTCATATTATGACCGTATAAAACCAGGTTTTTGCTTTCGCCGGTTTTTTCCACTTTTGCGGATTTATCTAAAAATATTGCTCCGTAATCACTGTAATCTTTGTTCATATTATGATGAACATAATAGTTGTTATCGGCAGATTGATAAACGGGATGATTAATTTCCGTTCCGTCTATTTTTATCCAGCCTTTAACATCTTTGTTTTTGGCAATTAAGCTTTCAAAACCAACAAAAATTCCGTCGCTGTTTTTTTCTTCGGCATTTTTGGCGTAAAAATCCGAAGCTGCATTTTTAATTATATTTTTTTGCATATAACCGCGGTAAAAATAATATCCCAAACCGCTTAAAGTAACAATTAAAGTTAAAAGCGCAACTAAAAAAACTATTTTTCTTATAACTTCTCCCGTGCTGTCGCCTTTTTTGGGAAAAATCCCTCCGCCTTTTGTTTTTTCTTTTTCTTTCGGTATATATTTTACGGTTTTTTCTCTTTGGCTTTTACCGTTTTTTAAAGCCTCTTTTGCTTTTTTCTTTTGTTGTTTTTTAAGTCTCTTTTCTTCTTTTTTGCTTGGCAAAACCAGTTCGTTTTCTAAATTTTTTAATACGTCTTCCGTAACGCTTTGGCTTTTTGCGGTGTTTTGGCTTTCGGTTTCTGCGTTGTAGGGTTCCGTACTTTTGTTTAAATTTCCGTTTGGTATATTTTTAAAATTTTCGTTTTGGTTTTCGGGTTTATTTATACCGTTATCCGTATTTTTTATATTTATATCTTTTGGCGTTTCTTCACTTGTTTCTTCGTTTGTTAATTCGTTTGGCAGTTCGTTTGCCGCTTTATCTTTATTTGTTTTGGGCAAATTTTCGTAAGCCGTTGAATAATTATCGGGCAAAGCTCCGCTTTCGGTCAAATTGCCGTTTTCGGCGTTTTGTTGGGTATTTGGTAAAAATTCATCTTTTTTTGCTTCTGTTGGGTTAAAAGCTATCGGCAAAGGTAAAGAATAAGCTTTAAAAGTTTTAGGCTCTTCCTGCGTATTTAAATTAAAGCCCAAGCTTAAAAACTCTTTTCTTCCTTCCAAATATCTTCTTGCCATATCTAAAACTTCTTTTGCGGCAACCGTTCTTATTTTTTCTCTTGAACCGTTTAAGTTAAGCTCTTTAACAAAGCCTGCGGTTCCGTTTGATAAAGCAATATAAACCAAACCTACCGGTTTGTTTTCCGAAGAATTCGGACCGGCGTTTCCCGTAACCGAAACGCCTATGGCGGATTTTGTTAATTTTCTTACGTTTTCCGCCATGGCAATAGCCGTTTGAGGAGAAACCGCCGAATATTTTTCTATAATTTCTTTTTTTACGTTTAAAGCGTTTATTTTTATAAAATTGGAATAAGCCGTAACGCCCATATCAAATACTTCGGACGCTCCCGAAACATTTGCTATAAGACCCGAAACTATACCTGCGGTACAGCTTTCGGCTGTGGATATTTTTAAATTTTTCTCTTTTAAAAGCCTTACCACGGCTTCTTCTATTTCTTCGTTTTTAACACTGTAAACATTTTCGTTAAAAGAGGTTAAAACCGCATTTAAAACCGGAAGCGTTAAATTTTTTGCTTCTTCCTCGGTTTTGGCTTTGGCGGTTATTCTTATTAAAACTTCGCCCTCTTTTGCGTAGGTGGCAACCGTAGGGTTGCTGCCGTTTAAAAGCTCGCCCAAAACTTCCGCGGCTTTGCTTTCGCCTACCCCCATAACTTTAACGTTTTGGGAATATATGCGGTTTTGGGAAACTTTGGTTAAATAGGGCAATACATATTGGTTAAACATAGGATTTAATTCTTTGGGAGGACCGGGTAAAATAACAACGCTTTTTTCAAGAATATTTATAATAAAACCGGGAGCGGTTCCGTTGTTGTTTTTTAAAATTTTTGCGCCGTTGGGAACCAATGCCTGTTTTAAATTATTTTGGGGCATTTCTTTGCCGGTGTTTTTAAAATATTCTTTAATTAAGCTTTCGGTAGCGGGGTCTTTAATTAAATCTATGTTAAGCGCGTCGCATACGGCTTCTTTGGTTAAATCGTCTTTGGTAGGGCCTAAACCACCGGTAAGAATAACAATATCGGAACGGGAAAAAGCCAACAAAAACGCTTCTTTTAAGCGGTTCTCGTTATCTCCTACAACCGTTTCGTTAAAAACGGAAATACCTATCTCGGACAATTTTTCGCTTAAAAATTTAGCGTTTGTATTTAAAATATTTCCCAGTAAAAGTTCTGTTCCCACACAAATAATTTCGGCATTCATAAAAACATTCCTCAGTATTATATTTTAATGTTTTAAAGGTTTAATAATCGGTTTGGTTTATAAGCTCTGCGGTTACGTTTTGAACTGCGCGTTCCACCATGGGAGAATAATCAAACTTTGCTTCTTCCGCTAAAATATCATTTATTTTAGGGTTGGTTCTTGGGTGTTTGGGCGTAAATACCGTGCAGCAATCTTCGTAGGGTTCTATAGAAGTTTCAAAAGTTCCTATTTTACGGCTTATTTCGGTTATTTCAATTTTATCCATTCCTATTAAGGGTCTAAAAACAGGCATATTGCATACTGCGTTTGTAGAACATAAAGCGCCTAAGGTTTGGCTTGCCACCTGGCCTAAGCTTTCGCCCGAAATTAAAGCCTTGCAGCTGTTTTGTTCGGCAATTTTTTGGGCTATGCGCATCATCATACGGCGCATAATAAGCGTAAAATATTCTTCTTTGCAGTTTTCGGCTATAGCCGTTTGAATTTCCGTAAAGGGTACTATAAAAAGCTTTATATCTCCGCTGAAGGCGGCAACTTCGCTTAAAAGGGTTTTAACTTTTATTTCCGCCCTTATACTTGTATACGGAGGGCTTGCAAAATGTATGGCGTCTAATTTTAATCCTCTTTTTGCCATCATATAGGCGGCTACGGGGCTGTCAATTCCGCCGGAAATTAAAACCGCCGCTTTGCCTGCGGTGCCTACGGGCATACCGCCCGCGCCCGGCAACTGATTGGCTCTTATAAAAGCAAATTTATCGCGGACTTCAACCGTAACGGTAATTTCGGGATTTTTAACGTCCACTTTAAGATTATTGAAATGCCTTAAAATATCTCCGCCTACTTCCCTTGAAATTTCCGGAGAAGTTAAAGGAAAAGATTTATCTGCTCTTTTGGCTTCAACCTTAAAGGTTTTTGCGTTTAAAAGCTTATCTTTTAAATATTTTGAAGTAAAGTCTTTTATTGTTTCTATGTTTTTTTCACATTCCGCCGCACGGCTGAATGCCGCAATTCCAAAAACCTTTGAAATTGCTTTTTCCGCTTCGTCAATATTAAAATCGTTGTTTTTTGGCTCTATGGTTATGGTGGATTGAGCCCTTATAATATTTGCTTCTCCGCAAAATCTTATTGCGTTTTTAATGTTTTTTATAAGCACGTCCTCAAAGCTTCTGCGGTTTAAGCCCTTTAAAGCCAATTCTCCGTTTTTTATAAGGATTATTTCTTTCATAAATATTTTTTCTTTCTTTTTTGTTATTTTAATTATTATTTGTTGTTTATTTGTTTAATTTTGTTTATTTGTTTAATTTTAGGCTTTTCCGGGGCGGCAAGCCCAAAAAAACACGAAGTGTTTTTTGCAAAAGCTTTTTGGCTTTTGCAAAGCCCAACGGGCTTTGGGCTTGCCGCCTTAAATTAAATTTTACCTTTAAAATAAAACTTAAAAATTTATTTTTGCTTTTGGGGTTATCTTTTAATTTTAACCAAAACCGTTTCGGCTTCTTCCAAGCTTAAAATCAGTTTGTCTATATCTTCTTTTGCGGTTTCGTTGCAAAAGCTTATTCTTAAAGCTGAATCTATATAATCGTCGCTTAAATTTAAAGCTTTAAGCACATTGCTTTTTTTGCCTTTGCTGCAAGCGCTGCCGCTTGAAACATAAATTCCTTTGCTTTCTAAAAAATGCAGCATGGTTTCGCTTTTTATATTTTTAACCGAAAAGTTTATAATATATTTGCTTGTGGGACCTATATAGTTAATATGGTAGTTATGGCTTTTAAGCTGTTCTAAACAATAGTTATATATATGGTTTATATGGTTAATATAATCCAAGCTTTTTGTTTCTTTGCAGCCGTTATTAACGGTATTTTCGGCGTTTGTATTTTTGCCGAAAACCTCTGCCGCTTTTGCAAAGCTGCAAATAAGCCCTGCAGGCACGGTGCCGCTGCGCATACCTTTTTGCTGACCGCCGCCCAAAAGCAACGGAGGAATTTCTTTGTTGACTATTAATGCGCCTATGCCTTTTACGGCGCCTATTTTATGCCCCGAAACAGATATTAAATCAAAATCCTCCGCTTTTAAAATATTGCCTACCTTTAAAAATGCCTGTATGCAGTCGGAATGAAAAAAGCAATCGGGAGAAATTTTTTTAATATCTTTAAGTATACCGAATACCTCGTTTAAAGCTCCGGTTTCGTTGTTAACCGCCATAACGCTTACAAGACAGGTATCTTTTTTAACGGCGTTTAATATTTGTTCCCTACTTATATAACCCTTGCTTTCGGGAGAAAGATATGTAACGCTGTAGCCTTCGCTTTCAAGTTTTTTTATGGGGTTTAAAACCGAAGAATGTTCAAACTGTGTGGTTACTATGTGTTTGCCGATGTGTTTTGTTTTTTTAACGGCACCCAGTATGGCGGTGTTGTTGCTTTCGGTGCCTCCCGACGTAAAGTAAACCGAATTAATATTTGCGTTAAGTTTTTTTGCAATGGTTTTTTTGGCTTTTTTTATTTCTTCTTCGGCCAAAAAACCCATTTCGTGCAAAGAGGAAGGATTTCCCCAAAAGTTTTTTTCTATTCGGTTAAATTCGTTTAACGCCTGTTCGTTCGGCTTTGCGGTGGCGGCGTTATCCAAATATATAATATTGTTTAAAATGTTGTTCAATATATTTTTTCGCCCTTTTGTTTTTGTTTTAAATTATAGTTTTAATATGGTTTTAAATATAAATATATAATAAATACATAATATATAAGTATACATAAAACATTATAGCATTTTATATTGTTTTTAACAACTATAATTTAAGGCAAAATATATATTTTATATAAAAACGGCAGGCGTTACCGTTTTTTAATATTTGCAAAAATAATATTAAAAATTAATATTATTTTAAATGTTATTTATTATTGCAATATTACTATTATAATAAAAGTTAAAAAGTTTAACTATCAATTTTTTGTAAAATTTTTCGGCGGCAGCGCCCCCAAAAAACACTTTGTGTTTTTTGGGCAAAAGCTTTTTAAGCTTTTGCAAAGTCCAAAGGGCTTTGGCGCTGCCGCCTTTGGTTTTTTGTTTGTCTAAATTTAATATTTCTGCGGTTGAAATAAAAACAATAGTATAGTATAATTAAAAAAGCGAATTTTTAAAATCAACTTATGTTGTTTACGGCGGTTATAAAAAAATATAATAATTTTTAACTTTAACCGTAAAACGCTGAATAAAGCAAAGCCGTAAAACTTAAACGTAAAAATAAAACCGTAAAAAATTCGTTGCTTTTATTTTATTTAATTTTTATATTTTTAGGAGTGGATCAAATGGTAATAGCAGTAACCGGCGCCAACTGGGGCGACGAAGGCAAGGGTAAAATTACCGATATGTTGGCAAGTAAATGCGATATTGTTGTTCGCTTTCAGGGCGGAGCAAACGCAGGTCATACCATTAAAAACGAATACGGCAAATTTGCGTTGCATATGATGCCTTCCGGGGCGTTTACAAAAAACGTTACCTGCGTAATAGGTAACGGCGTAGCGCTTAATATTCCGCAGCTTTTAAAAGAGTTAAAGGAAATTACAGACCGCAATGTTCCCAAACCGGACCTTGTTGTAAGCGAACGCGCTCAAATAGTTATGCCTTATCATATTTTGTTTGACAGCTTAGAGGAAGAAAGATTAGGCGGGCGTTCTTTCGGCTCAACAAAATCCGGTATAGCTCCTTTTTATTCCGATAAATACGCAAAAATAGGTTTTCAAATAAGCGAACTTTTTGACGAAGACCGTTTAAAAGACAAACTGGCTCATGTTTTGGAGGTTAAAAATTTAATCCTTCAAAATGTTTATAAAAAAGAGCCTTTAAGCTTTGATGAAATTTATAAAACTTTAATTGAATGGCGTGAAGAAATTAAAGAATATGTTGGCAATACCCACCGCTTGCTTTACGATGCCAACAAACAGGGCAAAACCATTTTACTCGAAGGCCAATTGGGCTCTCTTAAAGACCCCGACCACGGAATTTATCCGATGGTAACGTCTTCGTCCACTTTGGCAGGTTACGGTACCGTAGGCGCAGGTCTTCCTCCTTATGACATTAAAGAAATTTACACCGTAATAAAAGCTTACTCCAGCGCGGTAGGCGCAGGGGCTTTTGTAAGCGAAATTTTCGGAGACGAAGCCAAAGAATTAAGAGATCACGGCGGAGACGGCGGAGAATACGGAGCCACCACCGGAAGACCCAGAAGAATGGGTTGGTTTGATACGGTTGCCACACGTTACGGCTGCGAATGTCAGGGAACTACCCACGGCGTTTTAACCGTATTGGACGCACTTTCGTACTTGGACGAAATTAAGGTTTGCGTAGCCTACGATATTGACGGAACCATAACAAAAGATTTCCCCGTAACCGCAAAGCTTAAAAAAGCAAAGCCCGTTTTAAAAACTTTAAAGGGTTGGAAATGCGATATAAGAGGAATTAAAAAATACAGCGATTTACCAAAAGAAGCAAGGGAATATGTTGAATTTATAGAAAAAGAAATCGGTTTCCCGATAAAAATGGTTTCTAACGGTCCCGCAAGAGAAGATATTATTATAAAAGAGTAATAATAGTAATAAAAGTATTATTTAACAGTATTAATATATAGTGTTAATATCTTGTAACAATTAATAATATCTAAATTTTAATTATTAAAAGAAAAAGCATAAAAAGCCAAAAACAAAAAAGCTTTAAAAAGTTTTAAAAAAGCAAGACCAAAGCTAAAAAATAAAAGTATAAAAATCCAAAATTTTGTTAATAAACGGTTACAGAGTTACAATTACTGAATTACAGATAATGATAAACCGACAAATTTTCCGCTGCGGAAGGTTTGGTCTGCCGTATTGTTTTATTAACAAATGTAAATAAAGGAGTAATTTATAATGCAGTTTAATCCTAAGGGAAGTTTTGCCGACTGTTTTGCGGTAATTAAAGATATTGCCGTTAAAACTTCAAAATCCGGCGGTTCGTATTTAGATATAAACCTTCAGGATAAAAACGATACCATTAACGCAAAGTTATGGGACTACAGCCCCATAATTCACGGCACATATTCTGCCGGCGATTTGGTTAAGGTTAGAGGTACCGTTTCTAAATACAACAATACTGACCAATTAAAAATAGATAAAATAAGGCTTGCAACTCCTGCGGACAATGTAAATCCCGCGGATTTTGTTAAAACGGCGGACGCCGACCCTTTGGAAATGTATAACGCTTTATACAATATCGCAAACGGTTTTTCGGACGAAACTTTAAAAATTATAACTACCGAAATTTTAACAAGATATAAAGAAAAGCTTTTAATTTGGCCGGCGGCTTTTAAACTGCATCATGCCGTTCGCGGCGGTCTGCTTTTTCATACCCTTTCTATTGTAAGGCTTGCCCAAAGCGTATCTAAAATTTATCCGTTTTTAGATGAAGAGCTTTTGCTTGCCGGCGCTATTTTGCACGATGTTTGCAAAACCGAGGAGCTGGACGCCACGGATTTGGGCGTTTCTACCGGATATACCGTTAAAGGCAATCTTTTGGGACATCTTGCGGCGGGCGCTTCTTTAATTGAAAACGTGGCAATTGAAAAAAACATTAACAATAACAACGAAACGGTTGTTTTGTTAATGCACATGCTTTTGTCGCACCACGGCTGCCCGGAATACGGCGCCGCGGTATTGCCTTCGTTTGCCGAAGCGCAGGTTTTAAGTATTTTGGATAATTTGGACGCTTCGCTTTACGAATTTTGCGCCGAAACCGAAAACATAGAAAAAGGCGAATTTTCGGGCAGAGTTCCGTTTTTGGACGGCAGAAAGGTTTATAATCACGGCAGGGCAAAAAATGCCAAAACAAAAATACTTTAGTATTAACCGTAACGGGTGTTTATAAAAAAGCAGCAAACGTTTTTATTGGGAAAAGCCTTAAAAACTTTTCCCAATAAAATTTTTTAAAATTTTTAAATAAAACACTTGACAAAATACGCGTTATTTATTATAATATCATAGTCGCGATAATATGGCTGTATAGCTCAGTTGGCTAGAGCATGCGGTTCATACCCGCAGTGTCATTGGTTCGAATCCAATTACAGCCACCAATCATTGCGAAAAAAGCGATAATGCTTAAAACACTCGCTTAAAGCACTTAAGGGCAAATTTAAATATTAAAAATAAAAAATATTTAAAAACTTAAAGCTTAATAAAAAACAAAAAAATAAGGCCTGTTGGTCAAGCGGTTAAGACACCGCCCTTTCACGGCGGTAACACGAGTTCGATTCTCGTCCGGGTCACCACCAGCCCCTTACATTTTGTGAGGGGCTTAGTTAATACTCAAAACCGCCGGCGTGGTGGAATAGGCAGACACAAGGGACTTAAAATCCCTCGGACTAATACTCCGTACCGGTTCAAGTCCGGTCGCCGGCACCA
>CADBQU010000002.1 GCA_902796905.1 Oscillospiraceae bacterium
CATTCCGAACACAGAAGTTAAGCTCATGAGTGCCGAAGATACTTGGCGGGAAGCTGCCCGGGAAAATAGGGCTATGCCGACATTAAAAAGCAGCAAATTTTTGCTGCTTTTATTTTTTGCTCTTAAAACCAAAACGTTTTATAAATTTTAATATTAATATCTTAATATCGGTATAATAAAAGACCTTACAAAAAGTAAGGTCTTTATTATTTGTTATAATTTATTAATTATCAGTTTATTTTTTTAGGTGTTTTACCGTTTTCCAACTTGTAAATATTTGTTCCTAAATTAAAAATAGAGTTTTTATATTCTTTAAAATAAAGTAAATTATCGTTTACAGGATAAATATTTTCAATTTCGTTACGGGTTTTATAAATTTCTTTGATTTCTCCGGATATTAAATCTATTTCATAAATAACATATTTATTATTAAGCGATAATGCTGTAGTAGCGGTATCGTCGTTTGTATCCAAGTTACCGTATTCATCACGGGCAATTTTTACATTACCGTATCCCAGTCCGTAAGCTTTGTTATTGCAGGTAAAAACCGATGTTAATTTAACGTTACTGCGAACGGTAAAAATTGCGTTTGCATCTTCGGAATAAAAATATACTTCGTATTCATCGGAATATAAAACCGATGTGAATTTTTGAGAATAGCATATTTTTGCAGAACTTGTAGGCGATAAACCACCGGGCTTTTCAAATTCGTAAATATCTTTTACTTCTCCGTCCAAAAAATTATATTCTTTAAAACTGTAATTGTAGTTTTCTTTTTCTATTGCAAACCTTATGTTTCCGTTAACAATTCCGAAACTGTGAATATATTCCTTACTAAAAAGCTCTTTGTTTTCTTTGGTGGAAATATCGTAATATTTTACAGAGGTTAAATTGTCGTTATCTGCGGTACCACATTGTAAATAATAAATACGGTTGCCATAAACAAACCAACTTTTTATACCTATATCCGAAAAAACCTTTGTGCCGGTTACCGAATTTTTATCCAAACGGTAAATTACGGTATTGTCGTCCCAAGTTTCTACAGGCTCATTGTATTCTTCAAAATCACGCTCGGGTTCGCAATCATAAAAACCGTTATAACTGTATTGAATTTCCTTTACCGCAAAGTATAATTCATTATTATAATTAAAATAATTATACAAATAATGGTTATAGGCAAAATTTTCTTCGCTTGCTAAAAGCCTTAAATTGCGGTCGCCCGTAGGTAACTGATAAATGTTGTTTGAATAATCACTGAAAAAAGCACCGTTTTCGGAAGCGCAAAATTGAGAAAGTTCATTAAAATCGGAATAATAAAACAGTTGTTGCGTTTCGTTAGGGGCTTTTAAATAGTCCAATTCCTGCGGTTCGCATCCGACAAGAAAAATTAATGATAATGCTAAAAATAATATAAAAGCTCTTTTAAAATGTTTCACATTTTTTCCTCCCTACCAGATTATAATATATATTAAGTTTTTTTGCAATAAAAAACTCCGGTAAAAGTACCGGAGCCGAAAACAAATTTAATAAATTTTGATTTGAATATTTTTATTTTATTCTTATTTTATTTTTATTTGCTGTATTTGTGTATATGATTTTTAATGGCTTCAAAAGATTTATCGGAAATACAGTGTTCTATTTTGCAGGCGTCTTCCGCAGCCGTGGTTTCGTCTACACCCAATTTAACCAAAAAATCGGTTAAAGCCGTATGGCGTTCATAAATTTTTTTTGCAATTTTTAAGCCGCTTTCGGTTAAAGAAATAAAACCTTCTTTGTTAACGGTTATATATTCACCCTTTTTTAAAAGGCCAACTGCCCTGCAAACACTGGGTTTTGAAAAATTCATATATTCTGCAACGTCTAAGGAACGCACAAATGTTTTTTGAGTAGATAAAACATAAATGCTTTCCAAATACATTTCGCCGGATTCTTGTAAGTGCATAGGGTACACCTCTTTGATACTTTTATAATATACAAAATATTTTAGCACAAAAAAAATCAAAATACAAGTGCGGACAAAAAATGTAGAAATAACGGTAAAAAATTTTTAAAAAAGTATTGACAAACCTTATATGTACGGATATAATATGATATGTGGTTAGCAAATGCTAACCAAAAATTAATGTTTATAGTTAGCAAAAGCTAATTATGGGACGGAGGATTTTTATGATGCCTCTAACACTGGCAAACTCTATGGAGAGTATGGTAATAAAAAAAATAGGCGGTTCGCCCGAAGTAAAAAAACATCTTGAAAATTTAGGCTTTGTAGTTGGCGGTAACGTTATGATTGTTAATAAATTGGGCGAAAACGTAATTGTTAACGTAAAAGAAGCCAGAATTGCAATTTCTAAAGAAATGGCAAACAGAATAATGGTTTAATACATAAACTAAAATATAATTAAACCAAATTATAATTTAATTAATTTAAAAAGTTAAAATTAAATTTTAAAGGAGGAATGGCAAATGAAAACTTTAAAAGAGGTTAAAGTGGGAGAAACCGTTAAAGTGGTTAAGCTTAACGGCGAAGGAGCTTTAAAACGCAGAGTAATGGATATGGGTATTACAAAAGGCACGGAAATTTACATAAGAAAAGTGGCGCCTTTGGGAGACCCTATTGAAGTTACGGTACGCGGCTACGAGCTTTCTTTAAGAAAAGCGGACGCCGAAATGATAGTAGTGGAATAGTATAAAAGCTTAGTTTTAATTGTTTATTTTTAGGGAGAAATCCCCTTTATTTAAGCCTTTTGGTTAGCGATAGCTAATTGAAAGTTAAAGCAAAAAAATAAGGGCTTTAAGCCCAAAACCGATTTTTGGTATTTGCAAAACAAAAAATAAAACCAAAAATCAAAACAAAAAAGCAAAATAAAAATAAAAGCAAAGTCAAAACAAAAACAAAATTTAAAAGGCATAAGCCTTAAAAAAAGAAAGAGGATTGAAATGGATTTGCGTATAGCCCTTGCGGGTAACCCTAACTGCGGTAAAACTACTCTTTTTAACGCATTAACGGGTTCAAACCAGTATGTTGGTAACTGGCCGGGCGTAACGGTAGAAAAAAAAGAAGGTAAGCTTAAAAAACATGACGGTGTGGTTGTAACAGACCTTCCGGGTATTTATTCGCTTTCTCCTTACACACTTGAAGAGGTTGTAGCCCGTAATTATCTTATAGGCGAACGCCCCGACGTTATTTTAAATATTATTGACGGTACAAACCTTGAAAGAAACCTTTATCTTACAACTCAGCTTGTAGAATTAGGCATACCGGTTGTTATTGCCATTAATATGATGGACATTGTTGAGAAAAACGGAGATAAAATTAATACGGCGGAACTTTCCCGTCAGTTAAACTGTAAAATAGTTGAAATTTCGGCTTTAAAGGGTAAAGGTATTATGGAAGCGGCGGCAGCTGCTATAGACGCCGCAAAAACCACAAAAACCGTTCCCCAGCACAGTTTTTCGGGTTGTGTAGAACATGCAATTGCACATATTGAAGAAGCGGCTGTTCATAATATGCCCGAAGAACAGCAAA
This sequence comes from Oscillospiraceae bacterium, assembly GCA_902796905.1. Classification (GTDB taxonomy): domain Bacteria; phylum Bacillota; class Clostridia; order Oscillospirales; family Acutalibacteraceae; genus UMGS1279. Next base: position 3,527 of record CADBQU010000002.1, read on the forward strand.
GATGGTATGCGATAAAAATATTTGAACGCGACGATAAAGTTTTGGAAAATTTAAAAATAAGCTCCGACGTTATGGCGCATATAGAAGAAGATATAAAAGCAGCCGAAAAAGAAATGGATGACGATTCGGAATCAATTATTACAAACGAACGTTACATATATATAGCTTCTATTATTAAAGCTTGCTATAAAAAGAAAGACGCCGGCAAGCTTTCTACCTCTGATAAAATAGATAAAGTTGTTACAAACCGTTGGTTGGGACTTCCTATATTTGCGGTTATTATGTTCTTGGTTTACTATATTTCTATGGTAACCGTAGGTACTGCCGCTACCGACTGGGCAAACGACGGATTGTTTGGAGACGGTTGGCACTTGTTTGGAATAGGCTCTTCTCAAACAGCGGAAGCCGAAGAAGAATACGGCGATACCGACGCTATTATAGCCGGATTTATGGCTAAAGCCGAAAGCGAAGGTATTGATGTAAAAGCGGCAAATGAAGCGCTTGATACCGAAAGCGAAAACTTTGACGCAAAAGCAGCGGTTAAAGCCGTAAAAGATGTTGAAAGCAAAGCCCAATTCGATTCGTTTACATATACTTTGGAAGACGAAGAAACGCTTGAAACAACAGAAGAAACCGCAAAAATTTCAAATCTTGACGAAAGCTTATCAATGTTTGAAAAATACGACGGCGGAGTAGATCCTTCTAACTACGGCGTATGGGTGCCCGGTATACCGGTATTGGTAGGCAACGGTTTAGACAGCGTGGGAGCAGCTCCCTGGTTGGCGGGTCTTATTAACGACGGTATTATAGCGGGTCTCGGCGCGGTATTGGGCTTTGTTCCGCAAATGCTTGTATTGTTCTTACTTCTTGCCTTCTTGGAAGGTTGCGGATATATGGCGCGTATAGCGTTCGTTCTTGACCGTATTTTCCGTAAATTCGGACTTTCGGGCAAATCGTTCATACCTATGCTTATAGGTACGGGATGCGGCGTTCCCGGTATTATGGCTTCGAGAACCATAGAAAACGAAAGAGACCGCCGTATGACCATAATGACTACAACATTTATTCCCTGCAGTGCAAAAATTCCGTTTATAGCAATGGTAGCAGGTGCAATATTTAACGGTTCGGCTTGGGTTGCCACTTCGGCTTACTTTGTAGGTATGGCTGCAATTATTGTTTCGGGCATTATGTTAAAGAAAACAAAAATGTTTGCAGGCGATCCGGCACCGTTCGTTATGGAACTTCCGGCATATCATCTTCCTACTGTAGAAAACGTACTTCGTTCTATGTGGGAACGCGGATGGTCGTTTATTAAAAAAGCAGGAACTATAATTCTTCTTTCTACCATATTGGTATGGTTTACAACCTATTTTGGTTGGGTAGACGGAAAATTCACAATGCTTACCGAAGAACAAATAGATTCTTCAATATTGGCTATTATAGGCGGAGCCATTGCCTGGATATTTAAACCCTTGGGTTGGGGCACATGGGAAGCCGCAGTTGCCTCTATTACAGGTTTGGTTGCAAAAGAAAACATAGTTGGCACATTAGGTATTCTTTACAGCAGCGGAGACGGCACAGTTTACCAAAACATTGCAAAAGCGTTTACCGAAAGCGGTTTGGTAGTAGGCGTTGCCGGATATTCCTTCTTGGTATTTAACTTACTTTGCGCTCCTTGTTTTGCAGCTATAGGTGCAATTAAACGTGAAATGAACAGTGCAAAATGGACTTGGTTTGCAGTTGGTTATCAATGCGGATTTGCATATTTAATAGCTCTTATGGTTAACCAGTTCGGTTTATTGTTCAGCGGACATGTAAATGTTGTGGGACTTATATTTGCAATAGCGGCGTTGGCTTTAATGGTTTATATGTTGGTACGTCCTTACAAAGAAGCCACAAAGCTTACCACAAAAGTAAAAGCATAATAAACATAAAAACAAAAACACAAACTCTGATTTTTAAATTTTTAAACTTTTAAAAATTTAAAACAAAAAGGGCATTACGGGCGGCAAGCCCCAAAAAACAAAAATTGTTTTTTGGGCCAAAGCAAATTCTTTGCTTTGGCTGAAAGCCCGAAAAAATTTCGGGCTTTCAGCTTGCCGCATTGAAAAAATTAATTTTATAAATTATAATATTCGGTATAATGTTAATACTATATTATAGTTTAAGAAAGGGGTTTAAAAATGCTTACATTTATAGCAAAAAATATTGCAACAATAATTATAAGCGCAATTCTTTTATGTATTGTAATAGCTATTATAGTTAAACTTAAAAAAGATAAAGAAAAGGGCAAATCGCTTTGCGGCGGAAATTGCAGCCATTGCGCGTGTGCCGGTACCTGTCATTCGGCAGGCAACGCAAATGCAAATAATTTTACAAAACCCCAAGAAAAAAATTTAAGCTCGCAAAAAGATGAAATTGTAACCGTTGTCAAAATAGACGGTATGGTTTGCGGAATGTGCGAAAGCCATATAAACGACGTTATAAGAAACAACTTTAAAGTTAAAAAGGTTTCTTCTTCTGCCAAAACCGGAGAAGCGTTTATAACATCTTTACAACCGATAGATGAAAAGCTTTTAGAGAATGTAATTAATAATACGGGATATAAATTTATCAGTATAGACAAACGATAGATTGAATTTTTATTATAAAAAATAAAAATGTTGTATAAATGTTCTGCTAAAAGAAAAAGTTAAAAACCCGAAAGGCGGAAAAAAATGAAAAACAAAAACTATTGTACCGCCTCTAATATTAGGTATTTAATAGCTTTGCTTACCTTAAACAAAAATAACGGCGGAGTAAGAAGCGTAGATCTTGCCAATTTTTTGGATATAGCAAAGCCCAGCGTTCATAACAAAATGAACACCTTTATTTCTTTGGGGTTGGTAACCAAGGATTTTTACGGACTTATATATTTTACCCCAAACGGTTTAAATATAGCTAAACAATATAACGAGCTTTATAAAAAGGCGTTGGGATTGTTAAAAAAAGCCGTAAATGCAAATGAAGAAGAATTGCAGCCCGCAGCGCTTTCGCTTGTGGCGTGTTTGCCTAAATCTTCATCTTTATACAACCATTATAATGCCGAATTGGCATTATAAAACGCGTTACTAAAAAATATTAATTTTACTTTTAATTTACTTTTAATTTTACTTATAATTTTACATTTACCAAATAAAAATAATATCAAAAAGCAGTCAGCAACTAAATTTTGCCGACTGCTTTTTGACGTTAAAAATAAGTACTGCGGCAGCAGGGACAAAATTTATTTTGGCCCAAAGCTAAAAACTTAAAGTTTTTAGCTTTAAAACGCCAAAGGCGTTTTTGCTGCCGCAAATATTAAAACCGATTTTTGTTGTTTAACCTCTGTCTTCAAAAATCGTTTCGTCTTCGGTACGGGTATGCTCTAAAATTCCAAGCGCTTCTCTTTTTTCAAGGTCCGCGCCGGGATGAGCGGCATAATACGGGTCTATCATTATTTTTCTTATAACCCTAAAAGAATTAAAAGTAATTAAAAAAGCTCTAAAACCGGGGAAGAAAAGCATTGCCGATAAAACGTAAATTCCTACCATAATTGTATCGGGAATAATTTTAAAATAAAACAATAAAGCCGGAAGAGCGTAGCAAACGCCGAATAAAAGCTGTATAAGCATATTCCTGAAAGGTTTTATAAAAAACAATCTAAAAGCGTTTTTATAAATTTTTGTAATTTTAAAATCGAAGGTTATTATAAGCTGCCAAATATAATATTTCATACCGTTAAAAACCACAAATAAAAACATAGCCAAAGCCATGCCTACAATGGCAAAAGTGTTTTGTTTTTGAATAAAAAAGAAATAAAAATCAAAAACCAAAAGCGTGGTAAATAAAACGTTAAAAATACCTGCAACCAAAGCCTGTTTCCAGTTTTTCTTTATGGTTTCAAAAAAATCGTGCAGTAAAAAAGAATGTTTTTCGTTTGTGGCGGCACGCATAATATAAGCGGCTCCTACATTTCCGAATCCGTTTAAAATAACCGTACAGCCAAATAAAAGCTGCAAAACGCCAACCGCCATAAATTTCCAAAAATTCGAAAAATAAATATCAAAAAACTTAAAAAACGCCTTTTTTTGAGGCTCGTTCTTTTTTACGCCCTTGCCTTCTTTTTCGTAATTTACGCCAAAAAGCTTAGCCATATAATTCTCCTTTTTATTGCGGCGGCACAAAAATTTATTTTTAAATTTTTGCTTAATACAAAAATAAAATTTTTGTATTAAAACGCCTTTGGCGTTTTCGCCGCATTACCGTAATTTTTAGGTTTTGTTTTATTTAGTATTGTTTTGATTTTTATACATAATATTATTTTTTAAATATAAATGTTTTGTACCCAATTTAAATCCCAAATAACAAATAATAGGAATGGGTAAAAGCATTGCCGCCAAAGCTAAAATTCCAAAATAAGAAATTTTATCTCCTTTTAAAAATAAATCTATATAGTAAAAGAAATGAAAATTCAACAGCCTGTAGGTTTTAACAAAGCCTTCGCTTTTGTTCATAAGTTTTGTTATAATTAACGCCAAATATAACAGAGCGTAGGGAATACCTGCCAAAACCGAGCATTTAAGCATAAAAAGCTTATCATACTTTTCGTTTGAAAGCTCGTATTTTGTTTGGAATTTATCTCCCAAAATCCAAGCGTTTTTATAAAACATAACTACGGTCAATACCATCCCGCAAACGGCAGTGGCTATATTAACGTAGTTTAAATATTTTTGTTCCAAACCGCCCGCTATTTCGGCTTTGTAATATTCCGAATTGTTTTTGTACTTTTCTATTTGTGTGTCTTTGCCGTCTTTGTAATAATAAGTATATACTTCCGTTTTTGTTTTTCCGCCGTCGGTAGAATGATAAACGGTGTATCCGGCCTTTGGTTTTGTAATGCAAATGCCCAAGGCTATTAACGATACGTTTATTATAAGAATCATAATGCCCAACAAAACGGTTTTTAAAAAAACGGTAACTGTTGTTTTGGCTTTTAAACTCATAATACCATCCATCCTTTGTTTGTTTTTACAGTTTTGGCTTTTAATCATTTTTGTCTTTAATAATTTCTGCTTTTAATAATTATTGTTTTTAATTATTTTAAATTTTAATTATTTCAGTTTTTTAAGGGCACGCGGTATAAATTCCAAAAGATTTTCGGCAGTGGTGGAAATCCCGTATTTTTTGCTTGCATATTTGCCGAGTAAACCGTGAATTAAAACACCTAAGCAAGCGGCGTTATATGCAGAATACCCTTGTGCAGATAACGAAACTATAATTCCCGAAAGCACATCTCCGCTGCCGGCGGTAGCTAATACGGGACTGTCGGTTTTATTAATATAAACTTCGTTTAAACCGTTGCAGCAAATGGTGTTTTTGCCTTTTAAAACCGTTGTTATTTTGTATTTGTTTGAAAGTATTTGGGCGTACTTTAATCTGTTAGAATGCACTTCTTCCGCAGTTATGTTTAAAAGTCTTGCCATTTCGCCCTCGTGGGGAGTAATTATTATATTGTTTCCGTATTTTTTAAAAATTTCAAATTTTTCTTCTTCGCTTTTTTTATTTTTAGCTATAAAATTAAGGGCGTCGGCATCTAAAACCATAGGAATATAAGAAAGTACGGTTTCGGTTGTATTTATATTGTTTGAAGAATTTTTAAGGTTTTTTTCGTAAAAAGATTCGTAAAAAGAATTTAAAAACTCAAAATCTACGGTATCGGCACATCCGGGACCTATTAATAAAGCGTTTGCTTTATTAAGTAAATTTTCTTTTTTGCAAAAAACAACGGTTGGTAAAGAAACAGCCGTAATGTTATATATTTCGGGCTTAAGCTCTGCCTTTATAAGTCCGGCGCCGCTTAATGCCGCCGCTTTGCAGCATAAAATTGCGGCGCCCGCCATACCGTAACTTCCGGCAGAAATTGCGGCGGTTCCGCGGCTGTATTTATTTGCATTTGGGTCTAATTTTTTTAAATGTGGTTTTTTATTTTTAATCATATTTTTATATATTGCGGCGAAAACGCCGAAGGCGTTTTCATACAAAAATTTTATTTTTGTATGAAACACAAAATTTTTAAATTTTGTGTTTCGCCGCCGTTTTAAAAATTCATTTGTTTTGTTTATTGGTATTTTTTGTTTATAACTTTATTAACCAAACGCGGTATTTGCTTGTTTAAGGCTTCCAACATTTGTTCGTTCGGCGTTAATATAATTAAAACCTTGCCTTGGGTTTTGTGCTTGTATTTAATATAAAAACGCTGACAATCTTCTACGCCGCAATTATAGGTTTTATCAAATGTTTCGGTAAAAGCTTTGTTGTATTCGCCAAAATCCAAAACCTCTTTTAAATCTACGGTTATAAGCCTTATTCTGGAAGCCTTTGCGGTTATTTTATCAACATCAAGCTCATCGTTTGTAATAATATATTCGTATTCTACAAATAAGCGTTGAGATAATTTAAACGCAGCATAAAAAATACCGAAAATTATTATAATAATTATCATTAAAAGAGAAGTAAAAATGGTGCTTAAAAATGCAAATGCAGCCGCAAACGCCACCGCTAAAATCCATATTAAAACAAGTAAAGAGATTTTTTTGCCCTTTAATTTAATGGGAACTATTTGCTCTAAAAAAGTGTCCATAAAAAACAGCCTTTCGTATTTTTGGTATTTTTATATTTTATATAAATAAAAATACACAGTTATTATAACAAAAAATAACTGTGTATTCAAGAAAAAACAAATAATTTACAAAGTATTAATATTGTATAGACAAATTATTCTCAGTTTAAACTTTTTAAGCAATGAAGCTCAAAAAGATAAATAAAAACAATAAACATAAAACCGCTTATAAAATAAAGCTTTAAAATATTTAATATTAAATATATAATTATGGCTGCCAGCAGCAGTATATCAATAATTTTTGCGGATGTAAAAAAATTGAACATTCCGCCGCTGCTTTTGTTTTTGGCAAAAAATAAAAATACAATGCCCAAAAGGGTAAAAACCCAAAAAAGTATTGAAAAAAACGTGTTTGAATTTGAAAGGCTTTTTAAGTTAAAAACGGATACGGCAACCGATGCCGCCACAAAAACAATTCCCGCCGTAAACGTCGAAAAACTTAATTTTTTATAAATATTATCAAACATAAATATCTCCCAATGCAAAATTAATAAAAATTTATATAACAAAACTTTATTATATAAAAGATTATATAAAAAAACGGTAAAAATATCAACCGAAACACAAAAATAAAACGCTGCATTTTTTGTATACAATTTGTATATATTCCCTTACAGTTTTTGTTAAAAAAGTAGTTATGTAAACCAAAGTAACCTTAATAATTATTATAGTTTTGCACAATGTTATTAACAATTTTTTAAAAATGTCTATTTTAAGGGATGTTTTTTTAGCATAGCGGTTAATAACTATGTTAAAAACTATAATTACTAACAGTAAAGACATTATTATTCACATATAGAAAAAACAAAATAAAATTATTATATATAATGCTGAAATATGGGTATTATTTATTGTAAAAAGGGTTAATTGAAAATAATAACGTTTTATTGTATAATAAACTAAGTATTTTATTTTTAAAGGTTTAAAATAGTTGATTTTTAAAATAAAGAGAGGGTAACCGTATGAATATAAAAAAACTTATAAGCGTATTTTTAGTGTTTGCGGTAGTTGTATTAAACTTTGCTTCCTGCAGCGCTAAAACATTAAATAATAAATCTCCGGAAGAAATAACTTCTTATTTGCAAAAAGAATTAAAAGCCGAAGATCTTACCGAAGTTTCGGAAGGACAGTTTTCGGGATTTTTCGGGTTTGACGCAAAAGATATAGGCAAAGCCTCGTTTTTAATTTCTTCGGTAGGAAATACCAGCGATATGATAGGCGCGTTTAAATATAAAGACGAAGAAGCCAAAAACAAAGTTTTAAAATCGCTTGCGGATTACTTAAACAGCTCTTCCGATAATTTAAAAGCGGTATCCGACGAAGAGTATAAAAAAGTAAACAACAGGGTTATTTGCGAATGCAACGGAACAATAATTTTAGTTGTTTGCGAAAACTATAAAAAGGCACAAAATTTACTTAAGGACCTTGGCGCTACGGAAGTAAAATAGCTTTTTGCGACAAAAACGCTTAAGGCTTTAACCCAAAACAATTGTGGCTTTGGTTTAAATACAAAATTAATTTTGTATTTTGCCGCATTACCATTAAAATTTAAAAATAAAAAGGATTGCATACCGCAATCCTTTTTTGTTTTGCTTTTGTTTTATACTCTTTTTGTATTTATATCTTCCAAAATATCCGCAATAAATTTTTCTAAAGAAACTTCGCCTATATCTCCGTCTTTTCGGGTTCTTACCGATACGGTTTTGTTACCGGTTTCTTTTTCGCCCACAACCAAAATATAGGGAACTTTTTGAAGCCTTGCGTCCCTTATTTTAAAGCCTATTTTCTCGGGGCGGTTATCGCAGGAAGAACGAATTTTTAATTCTTTGAATCTTTTGTTTACGCTTTCGGCGTAATCTTTAAATTTATCCGATACCGGTAAAATTCTAACCTGTTCGGGAGAAAGCCAGGTGGGGAATGCGCCTGCAAAATGCTCGGTTATAACGCCTATAAAACGCTCTACAGAACCAAATACAACCCTGTGTATCATAACCGGCGTATGCTTTTCTCCGTCGCTTCCCGTGTATTCCAAATTAAATCTTCCGGGCAACTGGTAGTCTAACTGAATGGTACCGCACTGCCAGGTTCTTCCTAAACTGTCTTTAATGTGGAAATCCAATTTAGGACCGTAAAAAGCTCCGTCGCCTTCGTTTATTGTATATGTTTTTCCAACGCCGGTTATTGCGTCTGCCAAAGCTTTGGTTGCAATTTCCCAGTCTTTTTCGCTGCCTATGTGGTCTTCGGGCATAGTGGAAAGTTCAATTTTATAAGGAAGCTTAAATAAGCTGTAAACTTCGTCGAAAAGCTTTGTAATTCTTACTACTTCGTCTTTAATTTGTTCTGGAGCCAAAAGAATATGAGCGTCGTCCTGAGTAAAGCATCTTACTCTGAAAAGTCCGTGCAAAGCGCCGGATAATTCGTTGCGGTGTACTCTGCCCAATTCTCCGTATCTTAAAGGCAATTCTTTGTAAGAATGTGGGTCTAATTCATACACCAAAATACTTCCGGGACAGTTCATAGGTTTAATTGCAAAATCTTCGCCGTCTATAACGGTAGTGTACATATCGTCGTGATAATGCTCCCAATGTCCCGAAGTTTCCCATAAAGACCTTCTCATAATTTGCGGGGTGGAAATTTCAAGATAATTCCATTTGTTATGTACTTCGTGCCAGTAATCTATAAGGGTATTTCTTAAAATCATACCTTTAGGTAAAAAGAAAGGCATACCGGGGGCTTCGTCCCTTAAAGCAAAAAGCCCCAATTCTTTTCCCAATTTTCTGTGGTCTCTTTTTTTGGCTTCTTCAAGCATTGTTAAATATTCGTCTAATTCGCTTTGTTTGCTAAAGGCGGTGCCGTAAATACGGGTAAGCATTTTGTTTTTGCTGTCGCCCCTAAAATATGCGCCCGTAACGGATAAAAGCTTAAATGCCTTAACGGAGCCTATGCTTAAAAGATGGGGACCGGCGCAAAGGTCGGTAAAATCTCCCATTTTGTAAAAGCTTATTTTTTCGTTTTCGGGAATAGCGTTTACAAGTTCCACTTTATAAGTTTCGCCTTTTTCGGTAAAATATTTTAAAGCTTCTTCTCTTGTGGAATAATATCTTTCTATTTTGTGGTTTTCTTTAATAAGCCTTTTCATTTCGGCATAAATATCGTTTAACATTTCGGAAGTAACGGTAATATCGCCAAAATCAATATCATAATAAAAGCCGTCTTTTGTAGAAGGACCTATTGAAAATTTTACGCCCTTGTAAAGGTTTTGCACGGCGTAAGCCAAAATGTGCGATACGGTGTGGCGAAGGGTGGATAAACCTTCTTCGTCTTTTAAAGTTAGTATGGAAAGTTCGCAATCGGTTAAAATTTCATCCCTTAAATCGGCAATTTCACCGTTTATTTTGCCCACTGCCGCGTTTCTTGCCAAACCTTCGCTTATTTGTTTTGCAACTTCAAAAACGGTTGTGCCTTTTGGCGTTTCCAAAATACTGCCGTCTTTTAAAGTGATTTTTACATTTTCATTCTTTACGCTTTCGCTCATTTATAAAGTCCTCCTTTAATATGCTTCCTTGAAGTTACTGCTTTTGCATAATAATTTGTTTCTAAAATTTTTGCGCAAACAACAAATTTATTGTTTACTTCTTTTTTTATTTTTTTAACGTATTCTTCTTGGTTTTCTATATTTGAAGAAATGGTTTTTGTAAATTTGCCGGTAGAAGTACTGTATTTTCCCTTGCTTGTAATAAAGCTGTGATTTTCAAAAACCACCAGACCTTCGCTGTTGCTTAAAATATCTTTACCCGGTAAAAGGCGGGAATCGTATTCAAAACCTAAAAGATTGTTAAGCGTAGGAATAATATCCATTGGGCAACAGGGTTTAGTTACGGTTACGGGTTTTTTCATAGAAGGGCTGTAAAGTAAAAATACGCTTTTGTTTACCTCAAACTGAGTTTCTACTTCGTGGCCGAAAACCTCGTTAAAATATTTATATTTGTTGCCGCTTTTGGCTTCTAATCCGTAAGGGGTGTGGTCGGGACTTAACGCTATAAGCGTTTTATCTGCAACACCTGCTTTTTTAAGGCTGTTAAGTAAAACTTCCAAAGCTCGGTCTAAGTCTATATTGCAGGCTTTATATGCCTTTACGGTATCGGAGCAGTTTGAATTTTTAACCAAATCCCTATATTTATAAGCTATATAGTTGTTTTTAAAATCATATTCCATATGTCCCGAAACGGTCATATAATAAGCGTGAAATCTTTTGGTTGTTAAGCTTTGGGTTGTTTTATCGGCAGTACCGTTTGTTAAACCGCCGGCTTTATTTTTGCCGTTTTTGCCGTTCTTTAAGTTATTTGCCGAAGCAGCAACGGAAGAATTTTTTGTGTTCTTTGCGTTCTTGGTGTTTTTTGTGTTATTTTGGTTTTGGGTATTTTCGGAAGAATTTAAAGAAGGGGTTTTTAACGGATTTAGGTTTAAATAATCCCCAACGGTTTTTTCTATCATTTCTTTATCGGATTCGGGCCAGGTTTTTTTAATATTTAAACCGTTGCCCAGTCCTTTATATAAATATCCCAAATTGGGATGGCTTACATCCCTGTGGTAATAAGAGTAAGTGTTATTATGATAACCGTATACCGGATTTACCCCAACATTTAAAAACTGCTGCGGCATTGAAAACGGTAAAAATATACCGTTTTTTCCGCTTTCGTAAAAGCTCCAAACGCCGGATTTGGGTATTAAACCCGTACATTCAACATATTCGCCGTCCGAAGTACTTACGTTCCACGGAGGATTGTAATATTCGGTAAATTTAAAGCCTTCGTTATACATTTTATAAAGAGTAGGAGTTAAATTTTTATCTATAGCGTAAGGCGCAAAGCCCTCGGCTGTTAACATTATAAGATTGTAGCCTTTAAATTTGCCGGTATATTCATTCTTTTTTGTGGGTTGCTCCGCACCGAAATAATCGTGCAGGGCTTTTATGTTTTTATCGGTTTCGTTTTTACTTAAAGCGCTAAAATCAATATCCATTATATTGTAAACCGAATTTTTTGAATTATTTTTATTATCCGATAAAGCATTTGTTGAATTTTTGTTGCTTTTGCCCGATACGGTAACCGAACCGTTTTTGCCTATTTTTAAAAAATTGGCTTTAATATCCTTGCGGGCGGTGGTGACCATACCGAAAAGCTCAACCGATTGCGTAGGGCTGAAAGCGCCGAAATAAACTTCGTTTGTAAACGGAATAATAAAAATTAAAAGTACCACAACAAAATGGTATGCAATACTTAAAACAAAACCTATAATTTTTTGGGTTACGGAAGTATACACAAACCGAATGTATTTTTTGTTAAACTTTATGTAAACGGCGGTTGGCACAAAGTACAGCAAAATAGGTATAATGCTGCCCAAAATTCCTTTAAACGTAGAAGCGTACATACCGGTGTTACCAGCTACTTGTGTTCCGCCGCCGGCGGTTATGGAATAAAAAATTAAAAACTTACCGAAAATTTTAAAATATACCGTTTGGGTACTGTAAAACAAAAATAAAAAAACGCTTAATGCCAAAGTTATAATTTTGTTTATTTTTTTATTTTTAAAAAACGTACAAAGAATGGTTAACATAATGCCAAACGGCAACGAGAACAAAAATAAAAAAAGCAAGCCTATACCGAAAAATCTGCAACAGCTTATTCTTAAAACCAGCTCCATATAAAAAAACGAGAGCGGAAAGAAAAGAAAAAACAGATATCGGCGGTTTTTTATAAGCTTTTTTTGAAATTCGGATAATTCCGATTTTTTAAGCTTTGAACGTTCTTTTTGTGAATGTTCTTTTTTTGTTATTAACAATTTAAATTTTAAAATTAAATTTTTAATAATTTTCATTGTTTAATATCCCTACCGTGTATAAAGAACCTTATAACATATATCCTTAAATATTATACAACCAAAACCGTAAAAAAGCAATTATAATAATCAGCAAAGCCCTAAAAAAGTTAAAATATCTTTAAGCGTTAAACCCAAAAAGTAAATTTCATTATTTTTTAAAGAAAAAAGCTTTAGCTTTTCGCCGGTTAAAGTAAAATGCATTTCAATATAGGCGGTACTTATTCCTAAAAAAAGTATCGCTGTTAAAAATGATATTAATAAAAAAATATAAATTCTTTTTAAATGCTTTATTTTGTTTCGTCCCTTTTTTTAAAATTTAAAAATTAAAAAAGAAAAATTTAAAAAATTGACTTTTTGTTGCCTTTTTAAGAAAATTCGTTTTAGCAAACCAAACATTGTTTATAATAATGCTTATAAACTTATAAGTTTTGTCTAGACAATACAATCAGGGTACAATACTTTTTTTGAAGAAACGGCGCCGTTATCGGCATTGTTGCCCTTCGCTCACAATACGTCAGTATTCCTCGGTCGGGCGCCGCGCCGCTAAACAGCGCCGTTTTATTACAAAATCTTTCACCCATAGCGAGAAAATTTTTTCGTTTATGAAGTCGAGGATTGCAGGAATACTGCCGTATTTCAAATGACGAGACAAAATAATCGGACAAATTTTC
>CADBQU010000003.1 GCA_902796905.1 Oscillospiraceae bacterium
AGCTGAGAAAACATCTCTTCCGCCTGCCGGTCTACCTCTTCGATCTGCTCTTTCAGCTTGCCCGACAGCATAAGCCCCGAATATGTAACTTTCTTATTGTTACGCAGATAATCGTGATACATCATCCCGAATCTGCCGACTTTCGGTGCCTCCGGTGCTTCAAGACAGGGATAATAGTAATCGCCTACCAGTTCATATTTCAGCCCGGTTTTTTCGTCAACAATATACTTTTTCATTTGAGTAATCCTCCAATAGGTTTTTCACTCCGCAACACCCGTGTTTACCGTCCAAAACACGTTTTGCTTCGTTTTGTCCCTATCGCGGTTCACTCATGTTTTATAAAAATATGCAAGTCGATAATGCATATTTTGAATATTATTCATTTGTTTATGCATAAATATGCAGATATATGCAAGAAAAACCGCATATTTTAAATATTTTTTAAAAAAATGCAATTTTTATTAAAAAAATACTTGCATTTTTATTTAAAGGATATTAATATATATTCAAAGATAAAAAACGGAGGAAACAAAAATGAAAATGATGAAAAAAGTATTAGCAGCAGTTCTTGCTTTAACCTTGGTTTTTGCATTTGCCGGCTGCGGTAAAAAAGAAACAACAGAAAGCAGCAGCACAGAGGCTGCACAAAAATCAACCATTATTTTTGGTACAAACGCAGAATTCGCTCCTTTTGAATATGTATCTGCAAACGGCGTTATAGGACAGTACGACGGTATTGATATGTGCATTGCAAAAGAAATTGCGGCAGCTAACAATGCGGAAGCAAAAATTGAAAATATGGAATTTGATTCTCTTTTAGTTGCTTTGAAAAACAAACAGATTGACGCTGTAATAGCCGGTATGACCGTAACAAACGAAAGAAAACAAGAAGTAAACTTTTCTACACCTTATTACACCGCTACTCAGGTAATGATAGTAAAAGAAGATTCTACTATTGCAAAAGCTTCGGATATGAAAGATAAAAAGATATGCGTAATTCAAGGCTATACAGGCGAAACCTGTGTTAAAAAATTGGGTTACAAATACGAATCCTTTAAAAAGGGTACAGAAGCCGTTATGGAACTTGTTAACGGAAAATGCGATGTAGTAGTTATAGATTCCGCTACCGCAGAAAAATATGTAAAAGACAACAAAGGTTTAAAAATTGTAAAAGATGCCGGTGCTTTTGGAGCAGAGGAATATGCAATTGCAGTAAATAAAGACAACACGGAGCTTCTTAACAAAATAAACAGTGCTATTAAAACAATGATAGAAAACGGTAAAGTTTCGGAATTCGCAGCTAAATATGCAGAGGCTGTAGCCGAATAATTAATAGTAAAATTAAGCTCCCTGATTATTTCAGGGAGCTTTTGCCCATTTTTTTATTTTTTGTTTTTAAAAATTTGAGAGGAATATAAACGGATGAATGGTTTGACGCAGTGGTTTAACGAATTTGGCGAAACGTTTTATAAGTGTTTTATTAGAGAAAACAGATACCAGCTTTTGTTGGACGGTATAGGGGTTACTTTAAAGGTTTCGCTTTTAGCTGTATTTATTGGTATAATTATAGGACTTTTAATTGCTCTTTGCAATTTATCAAAAAATAAATTTTTGCGCGGAATAGGCAAAGTGTATACGGATGTAATAAGAGGTACACCTTCGGTTACACAGTTAATGATTATATACTTTGTAATTTTTGCAACGGTAAATTGGGAAAAATGGATTATTGCCGCTATTGCCTTTGGTATAAATTCCGGTGCTTATGTATCGGAAATTATCCGCGCCGGTATTTTATCTATAGATAAAGGACAAACCGAAGCCGGACGTTCCTTAGGTTTAAACGGATATCAAACTATGATAAGAATAGTAATTCCGCAAGCGGTTAAAAATATTTTCCCGGCTTTATGTAACGAATTTATAGTTTTAATAAAAGAAACGGCTATTGTAGGATATGTGGGTCTTGTTGATATTCAAAAAGCCGGAGACTTTATAAAGAGCTCTACATTTATTGCATTTATGCCTTTAATAGGTACGGCAATTATTTACTTTATAATTATTAAAGCGCTTACTATTGGACTTGGTTTTATAGAAAAAGCTTTAAGGAAATCAGAGAACAGATAGTAGGAGGAAACTTTTATATGGAAGATATGATAAACATAAAAAACTTACAAAAAAGTTTTGGAGAAAATAAGGTTTTAAAAGGAATTACCACCGATATTAAAAAAGGCGAAGTTATAGCTATTATCGGTCCTTCGGGCTGCGGAAAATCCACTTTTTTGCGTTGCTTAAATTTGTTGGAGCAGCCTACGGGAGGCGAAATAGATTTTGAGGGCGTAAACATTACCGACCCTAAAACCAACATAAACGAACACAGAATGAAAATGGGAATGGTTTTTCAGCATTTTAATTTGTTTCCCCATTTAACTATTTTGGGCAATATTACTTTGGCACCGGTGTTGTTAAAAAAAGCAACTAAAGAAGAAGCCGAAAAAAAGGCCAAAGAACTGTTAGACAGAGTAGGTCTTTTAGACAGAGCCGACGCATATCCTTCTCAGCTTTCGGGCGGTCAAAAACAGCGTATAGCTATTGTAAGGGCTTTGGCTATGAATCCCGATGTTATGCTTTTTGACGAACCGACTTCGGCTTTAGACCCCGAAATGGTCGGAGAAGTTTTGGACGTTATGAAAAGCCTTGCAAAAGAAGGAATGACCATGGTTGTTGTAACGCACGAAATGGGATTTGCCAGAGAAGTGGCGTCGAGAGTATTATTTATAGATGATGGCGTAATTGTAGAAGACGCGCCTCCTAAAGAGTTTTTCTCTAATCCTAAAAACGAAAGATTAAAATCGTTTTTGGCAAAAATATTATAAAACATTAATAATAAAAATAATAAAAATAATAAAAAACATAGTAGAAAACAATATAATAAAAGCAGGAAAAATTTAAAATTTTTTCTGCTTTTGTTTTTTTATTAAGTTTTAATTAAACAATATAAACGGATACATTTTTGATATAAAAAAATTGTACCTTGATTGCTTTGTCTAAGCAAAAAAATGTATTGCAAAAAGTACCGTTTTGTTATAAAATAATTATATATCAGCTTAGAAATTTGCAGCAAGGCTAACGCCTTGCAAAAATAAACGCAAAGCCGCAATTTAAAATGCGGCGAGCGAAACCGCGGCAGGTTTAAGTCCTGTTAAACTAAAAAACAATATTAAAAATATTTACCGAAAAATTTTAATATTATTATAAAAAACGGTTTAATTTGTATTAAATTTTGGATGTGGACCAAAATTAAAATATAAGGTGTTAATATACATTAATATCCGTAAAGTTTAAAAAACTTTAAAAAGAAAAAACCGCCGCATTAAGCGACGGAATGGAGCTGCTAACCAGATTCGAACTGGTGACCTCATCCTTACCAAGGATGTGCTCTGCCACCTGAGCCATAGCAGCGAGTAAAAATAAGTGGCAATTAACTAAAAGCCGAAATTTATTATAACTAAAAAATAACGGTTTGTCAAGGTTTTTATGTATATTTATTAATTTATGCGGTTTTTGGCAAAAAACTAGCCGTAAAAACTTTTATTGCGCAAATATTAATTTATATATGTGCATTGTTAATTAATAATATTTATAACCTGTTAATTTTGGCTTTTAAATACATAATTTTATAACATTAAACGGAGGATTAATAATGCAAAACAGTTTGACTGTTAAAGAAAAACAAACCAAGAAAAAAAACAATTTTGAAAATACCAAAAGTAAAAATAACAACAAAGTAAGCAAAAACAATAAAAGCGGCAACAAAAAAAATATTCAAAATAAAACCACACAAAATAAAAATGCTCAAGTTAAAAATGCCAAGGCTAAAAACATATTAAAAGCAGAAAAAAACAACACAAAGGTTAAAAACGCAAAAAAAGCACAAAACAAAGTGAAAGAGCCGCAAAAACAGTTAAAAACAAAAACCAAAAAACAAGTTAAAAAGCCTAAGAACGAAACACCTATAAGGTTTATACCCATAGGCGGTATGGGAGAAATAGGCAAAAACTGCTATATTTACGAATATAAAGACGAAATGATTTTAGTGGATTGCGGTCTTACTTTTCCCGATGAAGAAACACCGGGTATAGACGTAGTTATTCCGGATTTTACTTATGTTTTAGCCAACAAAGATAAAATAAAGGCCTTAATAGTTACCCACGGACACGAGGACCACATAGGAGCTATTCCTTATCTTTTGAAAAACTTTAATTTACCTATATACGGCACCAGACTTACGCTTGGATTAATAGAGGGAAAACTTAAAGAGCACAGGCTTTTAAACAGCGCAAGCCTAAATGTGGTTAATCCCGGTACTAAGCTTACATTCGGTAACATAAGCGTAGAGCTTATACATGTTAATCATTCTATACCCGACGCCGTAGCCTTAGCCATTAAAACTCCTACGGGAACGGTTGTTCATACGGGAGACTTTAAAATAGATACTACGCCCATAGATGATAACGTTATAGATTTGGGACGTTTTGCGGAGCTTGGAAAAGCCGGCGTATTGGCGCTTTTATCCGATTCTACCAATGCCGAAAGAGAAGGCTATACCGCCAGTGAAAGAATAGTGGGAGAATCTTTTTCAACATTGTTTAAAAAAGCCGGAAAAAGCAGAATTATAGTGGCTTCGTTTTCTTCCAATATACACAGAATTCAGCAAATAATAGATGAAGCCGTAAAATGCGGCAGAAAAGTAAGCGTTTCGGGAAGAAGTATGCAAAATGTTGTTAATGTTGCCGAAGAACTCGGTTATTTAAATGTTCCCGAAAACACACTGGTAGAAATAGAAAATGTTAAAAAGTATCCCGATGACCAAATGGTAATTATAACTACCGGCAGTCAGGGCGAACCGCTTTCGGCTTTGCACCGTATGGCGTTCGGCGAGCACAGAACCATAGTTATAGCTCCGGGAGATTTTATAATAATTTCGGCTACGCCCATACCCGGAAATGAAAAACTTGTAAGTAAGGTTGTAGACGAACTTATAAATAAGGGCGCCACGGTAGTTTACGAAAAAATGTATGATGTTCATGTTTCGGGCCATGCCTGCGCGGAAGAGCTTAAACTTATGTTAAGTTTAACTAACCCTAAATATTTTATTCCTATGCACGGCGAACAAAGACATTTGTATAAGCATTCTAAAATTGCTCAGCTTATGGGAATACCTAAAGAAAATATAATAATAGCAACCAACGGTTCGGTTATAGAAATTAAAAAAAGCGGTATAAAGGTAGTGGATACGGTAACTTCCGGCAGGGTTTTGGTAGACGGCTTAGGTGTAGGCGATGTAGGGAATATTGTATTAAGAGACCGCAAACATTTAGCCGAAGACGGAGTTATTATAGTGGCGTGTTCTGTAGAAAGCGCAACGCACGAAGTGGTTGCCGGACCCGAAATTATATCAAGGGGTTTTGTTTACGTTAAAGAATCGGAAGAATTATTGGACGATTTAAACGAAGTTGTATGTAAAATAATAGAAAACAATTATTTGTCCGGCGGAAATAAAGATTACAATATGCTTAAAGGCAAAATAAGGGACGGAGCAAGTAAATTTATTTACGAAAGAACTCGCAGAAGTCCTATGATATTACCTATAATAATGGAAGTATAACGTTCGCAGACAAACAAAACTTTGTTTTGTGTAAAAGGCTTTGCCTTTTACGGCTTTCGCCGCGTCTGCTCCATTGAATGACTAAAACCTTTTTAGGCAAAGCCTAAAAAACGGCTGCGCCGTAAAAGCCTTTAGCTTTGGTTTTATAATAGAATGTTCGCAGACCAAACAAAGCTTTGTTTTGTTTAAAAATGCTTTGCACTTAAAGCTTTATTTAGTCCTCTATTATTAAAGGTTAAAAGCAAAATCGTTACGAATTTTAAATAAGTATTTATAATTTTTAGGAGAAATATTTTGAAAAAGCTTTGGAACTTAAATATTATTTATGTTTTATGTTTAATTGTAATAGCTTTAAATACGGTAGGTATGGCTTTTTACAATACACTTTGGTTTATAATATCTGCTGTTGTTTTTTGTGCCTTACTCGGAATTATTATTCACAGAGTAAAAAACGAACACAATCATTATTCAAAGCTTTTTAAAAGCATAAATCAAGAGCTTTCAAATGCCAGCAGCAATGTTATGGAAAACTTTACCATTCCGTTAATAGTTGTATCTCATAACGGCGAAATGGTTTGGTATAACAAAGCGTTTTGCAATAATGTTGACAGTGATGCCGAAGAACTTATAGGCAGAAATGTTGATATGTTTTTAACCGAACAGCAGCAGCTGTTTTTAAAAAACGGTAAAAAAGTTGAGGTTAATTACAAGGATAAAATTTTCAGGGTTTTTGAAAGCATAAGTTTTTCGGGAGATATTGAACAGAGAGTTATATGTTTTGTAGATATTACAATGCTTCAAAAATACGCAATAGAATATTCGTTGTCGCGTCCGGTTGTAGCCCTTTTGGCGGTAGATAATTTTGATGAAATATCTAAAGATTTAAAAGACAGCGAAAGATATTCTTTAAACGGAAAAATACAAACTGTTTTTGAAAATTGGTTTAGCGTTACCGGCGGTATAGAAAAAAAGCTAAGCGGCGACAGATTTATGTTTGTTTTTGAATCGAGATATTTAAATCATTTTAAAAACGATAAATTTTCGGTTTTGGAAGAAGTTAAAAAAATAGAAACTCCAAACCATATAAAGCCCACAATTTCTATAGGTATAGGCGTTAACGGCGAAGGATATAACATAAACGAGGAATACGCAAGGCAGGCTTTGGATATGGCTTTGGGCCGCGGCGGCGACCAAGTGGCAATTAAAAGCGATTCAAACGAATTTTTGTTTTACGGAGGAAATTCCAACTCTTACGAGAAGCGTTCGAGAGTAAGAACAAGAATTATGGCTTCGGCTTTATTGGAGCTTATAGCCTCAAGCGAATCTGTAGTTTTAATGGGACATAAATATTCCGATTTGGATTGCGTAGGAGCCGCCTATGCTTTGCAAAGAAATATACGAAAAATGGGTAAGGACGCATATACGTTAATAGATACCGAAACTACGGTTGCCGGACCGTTTTTTAACCATGTAAGAAACGAAGAAAAACCGTTTGATTTACAGGACCCGCAAAAAATAATATCTTTAATTAATAAAGATACTCTTTTAATAGTTTTGGATACTCACAGGCCGAGTTTTGTGGATTTTCCCAAAGCTTTGGAAAAGGCAAGAAAAACAGTGGTAATAGATCATCACAGGAAAGCGGTGGATTACATAAGCGATACGGTTTTGTTTTACCACGACGCATCCGCTTCCTCTACCTGCGAGATGGTTTGTGAATTGCTGGAGTATTTCGGCAAAGGCGGAATGGAAAGAACCGAGGCCGAAGGATTGCTTGCCGGTATAATGTTGGATACGCGGAATTTTGTTTTTAACACCGGTATACACACCTTTGAAGCTTCGGCGGTTTTAAGAAAATACGGAGCGGACCCGGTGGAAATTAAAAAGCTTTTTGCGGATTCTATAGAATCTTACAAAATAAAATCGGGGATAATTTCTTCTGCCGAAATTTATAAAGCTTCGGCAATAGCAATTAATACCTACGAAGGAACGGGAACAAAAATAATAACTTCACAGGCGGCGGACAGTCTGCTTGAAATTAAAGACGTTGCAAGTTCGTATGTAATTTGCAAAATAGAGGGAAAAGTAAATATTTCTGCACGAAGTTTAAATAAAAACGTTCAAATTGTTATGGAAAAATTGGGCGGAGGCGGCGGAAAAACCATGGCTGCCTGCCAGCTTGATACCGATAGCTTTGAAAAAGCAAAGGAAATGCTTATAAAAGCAATAGATGAAACGGAGGAATAAAAATGAAAGTTATTTTATTAAGCGATGTTAAGGCAAAAGGAAAAAAGGGAGAAATTATTAATGTTCCGGACGGATACGCAAGGAACTTTTTATTCCCCAAAAAATTGGCGGTAGAAGCTAATAACGCAGCTATGAACGACCTTGCCGGAAAAGAAAGCAGCAAGGCGCATAAAATAGAGGAAGAAATAAAAGCGGCCGAAGAGATAAAAGCAAAAATCAACAATAAAAAAGTTGAAATTTCGGCAAAAGCGGGCGAAAACGGTAAGCTTTTCGGCTCGGTAACCTCTAAAGAAATAGCGGAAACCATAAATAAAACATACGGCGTATTAATAGACCGCAGAAAAATGAACATAGCACCTATTCAAAATTTTGGAGAATACACAGCTACGGTAAAGCTTTATAACAAAATTACGGCGGAAATTCAAGTAATTGTAAAGGAATAAATTTATTATGGCGGAAGATATACTTTTTCAGCTGGAAAATACAAAAATGCCTTTTTCGGTAGAAGCGGAGCAATCGGTTTTAGGCTCTGTGCTTATAGACCCTAAATGTATAAACACCGTTGCCACTTCTTTAAAACCCGAACATTTTTATTTGCCGCAGCACAAAGAAATATATACGGTGCTGCTTTCTATGTACGACCATTCAAATCCCATAGATTTTGTAACTTTGTTTGAAACTCTTAAAAACAACGGTGCAATAGACAGGTGCGGCGGAAAGCAGTACATTACACAGCTTGTGCAAACAGTGCCTTCCAGTGCAAACGTTACAACATATATAGATATTGTAAAAGAGCGTTATTATGCCAGAAGTTTGCTTTTGGCGGCGCAAACCATTATAACGGACATAGATAACGGCGGAGACGCTTCGGAGCTTATAGATTCTGCCGAGCAAAAGATATTTGAAATAAGGGAAGGCAGAATTTCCAACGAGCTGGTGCATATAGCCAGCGTTATTAAAAACGAAACTTATGACCGTTTGCAAAAAATAGCCGACCCTAAAACCAGGAACGATTATTTGGGCATTAAATGCGGCATACAGGAGTTAGACGAAACCTTAACCGGATTTAATAAATCCGACCTTATAATATTAGGTGCGCGTCCCGGTGTGGGTAAAACTTCGTTTGCGCTTAATATTGCAAGGAATATAGCGGTAGACGCCAAAAAAACAGTTTGTTTTTTCTCTTTGGAGATGACGCGCGATCAGTTGGCGCAAAGGCTATTATCTAACGAAGCGGGAATAGGCAGCGACCATTTAAGAGACAGCTCTAAAATGACCGAAATGGAATGGGTGCGTTTGGCACAGGCAAGTGAAGTGCTTTCAAAAGCAAACATTTATTTGGATGAAACTTCAAGCCTAACCGTTCCGCAAATGAAAGCAAAAGTTAGAAGAATGGAAAAAGTTGATATGGTAATAGTAGACTATTTGGGCTTAATGCATTCTTCTACGGCAAAGGAAAACCGTGTGCAGGAAGTGTCCGAAATTTCCCGCGGGTTAAAAGTTATGGCTAAAGAGCTTAATATACCGGTTTTGGTATGCGCGCAGTTAAACCGCGGAGTTGAAGGAAAAGGCGGAGCGGCGGCGCATAAGCCGGGTCTTGCCGATTTGAGAGATTCGGGCTCTATAGAACAGGACGCCGATATAGTTATGTTTTTGTGCCGCGAAACCCAAAAGGGTATAGACGGCGAAGAAGACGGAGCCAAAACAAACGAAGTTGAATTATTGGTTGCAAAAAACAGACACGGCGAAACCAAAACCATCCCTTTAAATTGGGACGGAAAGTTTACAAGGTTTACGGCGGTAGATACTTTGCACGAAGAAATGTAGTATTATTAAGTATTTTAACACTTAATAATACAACAATAAATACACACCATTTTTAATATAAAAATTATTATATTAAATTAAAATTTAAAATAACGGTGTTTTTATTACAAAATAAAAAGTATTTAAAATACAAATTATTAAAGGCTGTTTATGGAAGAATTAAGCTTAGAAAATTATTTTAAAAAAAATACGTTTTTAAATAATAAAACCGTAACCGTTGCGCTTTCGGGCGGAGCGGACTCGGTATGCCTTTTGTATTTAATAAACGAAGTAAAAGATAAATTTAACATAAACCTAAAGGCGGCGCATTTAAACCATTTAATAAGAGATGAAGAAGCTTTTAGGGACCAGCACTTTTGCGAAGAGCTTTGCAAAAAAATGGGAGTAGAGCTTACGGTTAAAAAAGCGGACGTACCCAAATTAAAGCAAAAAGGCGAAAGCTTGGAGCTGGCTGCAAGAAGAATACGGTACGAGTTTTTTAAAGCTTTAAAAACCGATTATATTGCTACGGCGCATAACAAAGACGATAACGCCGAAACGGTTATTTTAAACATTTTAAGGGGCTGCGGATTAAAGGGTTTAACCGGTATACCCGAAATAAGAGAAAATTATATAAGGCCGTTGCTTTATTTTAAAAAATATGATATTCTTAGTTTTTGTAAAAAAAATAATTTAAGCTTTGTAACCGACAGCACAAATTTAAGCAACGATTATTCCAGGAATAAAATAAGAAATATGGTTTTTCCGGTTTTTGAAAGCATAAACGAAAAATTTACGGATAATATTGCAAGGCTTTCGGAATTGGCTCTTTTGGAAAATTCATTTTTAGACGAATATACTTTAAACGTTTTAAATGCCTCATACGGCAAAAAGGGCATTATAACAAGCTTTATTTTAAAAGAAAACGAAGCTGTAATAAACAGGGCGGTTAAAAAGTATTTAGAAGAAAATTTAAAATTTTCAATAGACGAAAAGACCTTAAAAAACATAGTTTTTAAAATAAGAAACGGCAAAGATTTTAAAATAAATATTATTAATAACAAATATGTTTATTTTACAAATAACGAGCTTTATTTAAAAAAAGAAGAGCCGGAAATAGAATTTTTTGTAAGGACACAAAAAGTTAACAAATTTTCAAAAAAAAATACAATAGACTGTGATAAAATAATCGGTAAATTAAAGTTGGATGTTAAAAAAGCGGGCGATACCATAAAGCTAAAAAAAAGGCCCGAAAAAACTTTAAAAAAACTTTTTACCGAAAAGAAAATCCCCCAAAATATGCGTAAAAATCTTCCTGTTTTAAGGGATGACAACGGCATAGTTTGGGTTTATAAAATAGGGGTAGCGGAACGAGCGGTTCCAAATGAAAATTCAAAAAATTTAACGGAAATTGCGGTGGAGGAAAAGTATGTCAATTCATAACGATATAGAAGAGGTTTTATTTACAAAAGAACAAATAGATGAGATTGTAAGTAAGCTGGGAAAACAAATAACCGAAGATTACAAAGATAAAAATTTGCTTCTTATAGGAATTTTAAAAGGTTCGGTTGTATTTATGAGCGACCTTATGCGCAAAATAGATTTAAAGTGTTCTATAGATTTTATGGCAATTTCATCTTATGGCAGCAGCACAAAATCAAGCGGAACGGTTAGGGTTTTAAAAGACCTTACCACAGATATAAAAGGCTATGACGTTTTAATTATAGAAGATATTTTAGACAGCGGTAAAACTTTGGACCATTTGCGCAGTATGCTTAAATTAAGAGAGCCCAAAAGTTTAAAAATATGTACGTTTTTTGATAAACCCGAAAGAAGGGTTGTTGAAGATTTAAAAGCCGATTATGTGGGTTCGGTTATTCCCGATAAATTTATAGTAGGCTACGGTCTTGATTTTGCTGAAAAATACCGCAATTTGGATTATATAGGTGTTTTAAAACCGGAGCTTTACGAATAAAGGATTTTTAAAAAAGGAGGCGTAACAAATGAAAAATTTAAAAAGTATGCTGGTTTATATTTTAATACCCGTTGTGCTTTTTGCAGGCGTTTTGTTTTTAATGAATATGCAAAAAAAACAAACCGAAGTAAAGTACTACGAAATTGTTGAAATGATTAAAGACAATAAGGTAGAAGCATACACCCTTAATTTATACAGCGGAGAATTAAGTTATAAGGTTAGGGGCAGTAAAACGGTATCGAAATATACGGTGGCTTCTCCCGATATGTTTTATAACGACGTTAACGAATATGTTTTAAAAATTAACGAAAACAACGAAAAAGACAAGACAAAACAAATTAAATACGATTATTTAAAGGGCAGCGAAGGCGCTTGGCTTGTTAATATTTTACCTACCGTTATTTTGGTTGTGGCTTTAATGGCGTTTTATATATTTATGATGCGCCGTATGAACGCCACTATGGGCAACGATAAAACTTTTAGCTTTGGAAAAGCAAGGTTTAAAAGAGCGGACGATAAAAAGAAAACAACATTTGCAGACGTGGCGGGCGCGGATGAAGAAAAAGAGGAAATGAGCGAAATAGTTGAATTTTTGAAAAATCCTCAAAAATACGATCAACTCGGAGCTCATATACCTAAAGGCGTTTTGTTAGTGGGTCCTCCCGGAACTGGTAAAACCTTGCTTGCAAGGGCTGTTGCAGGCGAAGCCGGAGTACCGTTCTTTTCTATTTCCGGTTCGGACTTTGTGGAAATGTTTGTGGGCGTAGGCGCTTCAAGAGTAAGAGATTTATTTGAGCAGGCAAAGAAAAACGCTCCTTCTATAATATTTATTGATGAAATAGACGCAGTAGGACGTCAGCGCGGAGCGGGATTAGGCGGCGGACACGACGAGCGCGAACAAACCTTAAACCAGTTGTTGGTTGAAATGGACGGTTTCGGCGCAAACGAAGGCGTTATTATTATGGCGGCTACCAACCGTCCTGACGTATTGGATCACGCATTGCTTCGTCCCGGAAGATTTGACCGTCAAATAACCGTTAACTATCCGGATATAAAGGGTAGGGAAGAAATATTAAAGGTTCATTCAAGGGGCAAGCCTTTAGGACCGGATGTAGACCTTAAAACAATTGCAAAATCCACTTCGGGCTTTACGGGCGCGGATTTGGCAAACCTTTTAAACGAGGCCGCATTATTGGCTGCAAGGAAAAACTACAAAGCCATTACCGAAGAAAATATAGAAGAAGCAACCATAAAGGTTGTAATGGGTTCGGAAAAACGTTCTCATGTAATTTCGGATAAGGATAAAAAAATTACGGCATTCCACGAAGCCGGACACGCGGTGGTTTCGTATTTTCTTCCTACGCAAGACCCGGTTCATCAAATATCTATTATTCCCAGAGGCATGGCGGCAGGATATACAATGTATTTGCCGGATGACGAACAGGGAGATAAAACCCATGTGGGTAAAAAATATTTGCTTGAACAAATTTGCTCTATGTTAGGCGGAAGAGCCGCAGAGGAAATTACACAGGAAGATATTTGCACGGGAGCTTCTAACGATATGGAAAGAGCTACCGAAATTGCAAGAAAAATGGTTACTAAATACGGTATGAGTGACCGTTTGGGACCGATGACCTACGGTAACGATAACAACGAAGTATTTTTGGGCAGAGATTTTGCTTCTACGCCTAATTATTCAAACGAAGTTGCAAATATTATTGATGAAGAAATAAATAAAATAATAACCGAAGCTTACGATAAAGCCAAAGATATTATTAATAAAAATATTGATAAATTAACAATAGTTGCAAACGTTTTAATAGAAAAAGAAAAAATAGACGGCGAAGACTTTAAAAACATTATGGAAAATAAAACCCAAGATACTGCAGAAGAAGAAAAATAAAAAATGCAAATGCAAAAAAAGAAGTCCTTATTTAGGGCTTCTTTTTGTATTTATATTATGGGTTTTGCAAAAGGCTAAAGCCTTTTTGCCGCCTCAAGCTTTGCTTTAGGCGGCAGGCAAACCAAAGGTTTGCCGCAAAACCCGTAGGTTAAACTGTTAATTTTAAATATTTAAATCCGTGTTAAAAAACAGTTCTTCTACTTTTTTTAAAAGCAGAGGATTGTTTTTAAAAGTTTTATCCTTGTTAAAAGTAATTTCGGCTTCGGCTGCAGCCGCTTTTAAAACATTGGAATTGGTTAAAAGGTTTGCAAGCTTTAATTCGGGTAATCCGTGCTGCTTTTCGCCTAAAAAGCTGCCGGGACCCCTTAAAGCCAAATCGGCTTCGGCTATTTTAAAACCGCTGGTTTCTTTTGCTATAATTTCAAGCCTTTTGGTATCTTTATCGCTTATCATAATAAATGTAGATTCAAAACTGTTTCTGCCTATACGGCCCCTTAACTGGTGCAAGGTTGAAAGCCCGAATCTTTCGGCGTTATTTATAAGCATAACGGTTGCGTTTTTTACATCTATGCCTACCTCTATAATGGTTGTAGATAAAAGTAAATTGTATTTTTTATTTAAAAAATCTTCCATTACTTTTTCTTTTTCTTTTGGCTTCATTTTGCCGTGTAAAAGACCTATGGAATATTCTTTAAAAGCATTTTGGGTTAATTCTTTGTAGTATTCTTTTACCGATATTAAATCGCTTTCGTTATCTTCTACCAAAGGGCAAACTATGTACCCTTGGAACCCCTTGTTAAGCTCTTTTTTAATAAAGTTATAAACTCTTGCCCTGTAACTTTCGTTTACATAAAAACTTTTTACGGGCTTTCGGCCTAAAGGCATTTCATTTAAAACGCTTATATCAAGTTCGCCGTAAATTGCCATACTTAAAGTACGGGGAATGGGCGTAGCCGACATATACAAACAGTTGGCGCTTCCGGAGCTTTGGCTTAAAACAGCCCTTTGCGCCACTCCGAATCTGTGCTGTTCGTCGGTTATGCACAGTGCGGTTCCCTTTAAAAAATTCTGACTTTCGGTTTCATTTTCTGCTTTTGTTTTTGCTTTTGCTCTGGTTTTTGTATCGGTGTTTGCTTCGGCTTTTGCTATTGTTTCTGCTTTTGATTTTGTTATAGTATTTCCGTTGGATTTATTTTTGCTTTCGCTTTTATTTGCTATTAAAGCGTGGGTACCTATAAGTAAATCTATTTTATTGTTTTTATAATCTTCTTTTATTTTATCTTTTTGCTTTTTGGTTAAACTTCCGGTTAAAAGCGCCGTTCTTACACTTGGAATAAGCGCTTTTAAATTAGCAAAGTGCTGCGACGCCAAAATACTTGTGGGAGCCATAAAAACCGATTTTTGACCGTTTTTGCAAACGCTGTATATAAGCGCCGCGGCAACAGCCGTTTTGCCGCTTCCCACATCTCCTTCCAGCAAACGGTTCATAGCTCTGTTGCTGTGTAAATCGGTTAAACATTCTTTTATGGCTTTTTGTTGAGAAGAGGTTAATTTAAAGGGCAAAGAATTTTTAAATTCCGTAAAAAAAGATTTTTCTATTCTTTGTGAAACCGTAGCGGTAAACTTATTTTTTAATAAATTTTGACCTAATTTTAACAAATAAAGTTCGTCAAAAATCAACCTTCTGCGGCTTTGCTTTAAAGCTTCGGGGTTTTTTGGAAAATGTATATTAATTATGGCTTCTTTTAAAGAATACAGCTTATATTTTTGCAAAATATCGTTTGGCATATAATCGGGGAAATTGTTGGTTTTTAATAACTCCAAAGCGTTTTTTACTGCCTTTTCAACCGTTTTGTTTGAAAGACCCTTGGTTAAATGGTAAACCGGATGTATTACTGCCTGGTTTGTATTTAATATTTCGGGAGAATTAAGCTTTAAAAAACCGCCGTTAAATCCGCTTTCGGCTTTGCCGTAAAAAATATATTCTTCGTTTGTTTTTAAAGAAGATGCCAAATATTTAGTGTTAAAAAGGGTAACGTTTAATGCTCCCGTTTTATCAAAAACCGTAAAATTGTAAACCGTTAAATTATTTTTTGTTCTTTTACAAACAATTTCGCTTGAAATTTTAGCTTTAACACAATAGGTTTCGTTTGGTAAAACATCGCATATTTTGGTTATAACACTTAAATCCTTGTAGCTTTTGGGGTAAAAAGAAAAAAGAGTGTCAACGTTAAAAACGCCCAGTTTATTAAATAAACCGGCGGTCTTTTCGCCAACACCTTTAATAAATTTTATATCCCTATTGTAAAACATAATTTTATTTTTATAAAAGCTGTAAATTGTATTTAAATTTACAGCTTTTAAACTTTTTATTATTTTAAATTTTTTGTATGTGTATTTTAAATTATTTTTTATTTTTCGGTTTGGGTTTATTCTGCCGAAATATAAAAATAATATACGGGCTGACCGCCGTTTATAAGCGTAATTTCAACTTTGTTTTCCAACTTTTCTTCTACAGCCGATTTTATTCTTTCGGCAGTGGCGTCGTCTACGTTTTCGCCGTAAAATAAAGTTAAAAAGCTTACTTTCTTTTTGCACATTTGTTTGCAAAGCTTAACCGTGCAGGCTTCCAAATCTTTTTCGGTAAATACCACTTTGCCGTTTTCTATTGCCAAAAGGTCATCTTTTTTAATTTTATGACCGTCGTAATTTGAATTCCTTGCAGCAAAGGTTATTTGACCTGTAGAAACCCTTTCACAGGCGTTTTTCATATTAATTATATTTTCTTCTTCGTCCGAATCGGGGTCGAAAGAAAGCATTGCGGAAACACCCATAGGAATGGTGCGTGTGGGAAGAACCACAACTTTTTTGGTGCTTAACGGTACCGCTTGTTCCGCAGCCATAATAATGTTTTTATTGTTGGGAAGAACAAAAACAATTTCGCTGGGAGTGGCTTCTATAGCTTTTAAAATATCATCGGTGCTGGGGTTCATTGTTTGGCCCCCCGAAACAATAATATCTGCTCCCAATTCTTTAAATAATGCTTCTATTCCTTCGCCTACAGATACCGAAACAAAGCCGTAATGCTTGCTGGGCGCTGCCGGAGTAAATACTTCGGTGCGGTTTTCGTTTGTGGCAGGCTTTGCGTTTTCGTACTGCTTACGCATATTTTCCACTTTTAAATTTATAAGCATACCGTATTCCAAGCCTTTTTCCATAGCTTTTCCGGGATGGTCGGTATGAACGTGAATTTTAATAATATCGTCGTCTTCAACAACAACAAGGCTGTCTCCTATGCCGCCCAAAAAGCTTTTAAGCTCGTTGGCGTCGTTTTCGCCTTTATCTTCTTTGCGCTCAATTATAAATTCGGTGCAATAGGTAAATGTAATTTCCGCAGTGTAATCGTCTTCTATATTTAAACCGGTAGTTTTAGAAGAAGCTTTTTCAATTTCTTCGTCTTTAACAATTTCTCCGCCGTTAAACACAATACTCATACCTTCAAAAATTTTAATCAATCCTGCGCCGCCGGCATCTACAACGCCGGCTTTTTTTAATACCGGTAAAAGCTCGGGAGTGGTTTTTAAAGCCTCTTTTGCGCCGTTTAAAATTATATCGAATACTTCTAAAGCATTTAAAGAAGAGTTGTTTTTAAAAGCTTCCGTAGCTTTTTCGGAAGCCACGCGGGCTACAGTAAGCATTGTGCCTTCGGTGGGCTTCATAACCGCTTTGTATGCGGCTTCAACGCCCATTTGCATAGCTTTAACCAAATTTTCACCGGTAACTTCGGTTTGGTCCTTAAAGCCTTTAGCCAATCCCCTGAACAAAAGGGAAGTAATAACGCCGCTGTTGCCCCTGGCACCCCTTAATAAAGCGGCGGCGGCTACTTCGGCTACTTCGCCGGCGGGAAGGTCGTTTACTTTTTCCAAAGCCCTTGCGGCGTTGGAAATACTCATTGACATATTTGTACCCGTATCTCCGTCGGGAACGGGGAAAACATTAAGTTCGTCTACCGAACTTCTGAATTTATAAATATTATTTGCGCCCGAAATTATAGCGTTGCGCAAAGTATTACCGTTAAACAAATAAAACACTCCTTAATAAAGGTAAATATTAAACTTAACAAAAAGTACAGCCGTTAAAAAATTTCCGACATAATTTTATATTAAATTTAAAAGTTGATTGTAATAATAATGGCTTATTTATTAAATAATAAATTGATAAATAAACTAAAAATAAACTTTTTATTTTTTTATTTTAAATAAACCGTATTTTAATCTTTAACTCCGTCTACACGGATAGTAACTTTATCTACCTTTATACCGGTAGCTTCTTCTACTGTGTATTTAACTTTGTGAATAATGCTTTGAGCAATTGCGGTAATATTCATACCGTAGCAAACTATAATGTGCAGGTCAATAGAAACGGAATTGATATCTCCCGTTACAACTACGCCTGTATCAAGCTTATTCTTTTTAAAAAAACGTTTAATTTTTTGCAAACCCTGCGGAACCATTCCGGCTACGCCAAAACAAGATGTGGCCGCACGACCCACAAGCTTAGCAAAATATTCGTTCGACATTTTTATGTTGCCTAAACCTGTTTCGTATTGAATCATACTTTATCATATCCTTTCCGGTTAAAAAACATATTTAAAATTTTAAGTTTTTATTTTATTTTGTTTTTTTAATTTTTATAAATTAAAATCAGCATAAACGCCGATATTAATACTGTATTTAATTGCTTTAGTATATTATAACTCTTTTACTTTAATTTTTCAAACCCAAAAAACAAATCGCTTTGTGAAGGGTTAAAGCTGCATTTAATATTATTGGAATACATTGCTATGCCGGTTCTGAAAACCACCGGTATTACCGGAAGCTCCGAAGTGAAAACAGTTATAAAATCTCCTAAAGAATATTCGCCCGAATAAAACTTCGAAAGTGCGGTTTTTGCGGTAACGCCTATATAGGCGGAATTTTCAGAAGAAGTAACCGCCGAACTGTTAGAAGAATTTGCATTTTGGCTTACGGTATTTTTAGAGCTGTCAGAACTGCCGGAGCTTGTTTTTGATGAATTCGCCGATTTTGAAAAATTTGCTTTAGAAGAAGTATTTACCGCGTTTTTTGTGGCTACCCCTAAAAGCTCGGTTAAATCCATATTGTTTGATATTCTCATTTCACCTAAATATATATCGTAATTTTTAGTGTTTATACGGCTTTGATATTCGCCGTTGGACACGCTTTTTACATTTACGGTTATACCTACCTTAAGCAATTGGTCCGCTATTTGGTTTGCCGCCGTTGTTCTAACGGTATTGTCTTTATTAACCAAAAGCTCTATGGTAATAGGCTTTTTGCCGGAAAGCAAAAGACCTTCCGAATTTTTATTATTATATCCTAATTTTGCAATGTTATCGTTAAAAGAGTTGATGTTTGAAGACGCGGAAATGGTTTGAAAATCCTTTGCGGGCTGAAAAGCCGAAGGGAAAGGACCTATTGCCGGCGTGGCGTTTGTAAAATACGCCTTTTCGCAAAGCTCGTTACGGTTAATAGCCGAAGATATTGCTTGACGAAACAATACATTTCCCACAAAACTTCTTTGAGTATTCATCCCCAAAAATACCATATTATTTAAATTAACGGTAGCTTTTCTGCCGTTCATTTTAGGGAATTCGCCTTTTTCTAAATTTGAATAATAATAATCTATTAATCCCGCTTCTATGTTTGTATAATCGGCTTCGGTATCGGGACTGTCTGCCAAAGATATGGTTTTAACCGAAGGCTCTCCCAAAAAATAATTTTTGTTGCGGTTTAAAGCATCCATATCATCCGTTAAAATATATCTTCCGCTGCCTATGGGCGGCAAATATTTATTGTCGGAGTTTTTACGCGTATCCGAACCGCTTTTAATTATTGGAAAATCCAAACAGTTAGAAAAGTACGGGTCTTTTTTTGTTAACTTAAAAGTAACGGTATTATTGTTTACAACCTCTGCCGAAGAAGCGTTTTTTAAAGAATAGTAATAAACCGTTTTGGAACGTTTGGCTTTTTTAAAAGAGAAAGCAACATCGTTGGCGGTAACCTGAGAACCGTCGGTAAAAGTAACGTTTTTTAAAGAAACGGTACAGGTTTTGCCGTTAACGGTAATATTATCCGCCAAAACTTTAACTGAATTGTAATTGTTGTCAAGCTTAATAAGCGGGTCGAACAATAAATACGAAAGCTCAAAATTTTGTTTCGTTTTGCAGGTGTAAGGGTCAAATCCGTCTTTAGAACAGTAAAGTATGTCAAAATTCGAAAGATTGCTTACTTCCGCAGCTTTTGAACTTGTATTTGAAACGGTATTTTTTGCTTGTTTTTTTGTGCAGCCGCATAAATTAAAAATTAACGCCGCCGAAAGCAAAAAACATATATATTTTAAAAATCTGTGCATTTTTATCCTTTCAGTAATACATATAATATATTAATAATATTACAAAATATATTATATTATAAACCTTGTTTTTTTTCAATATGTTTTATGCATTTATGTTTTTAATTATTATGGGTTTTACATTTAAACATTCGGCGGTTTTATTATCTATGGTAAAAACAATTCCGTTTATCATATAAGGACCTTCGGCGTTTTTAAAATAAATTTGGGCGTTATCTTTAAGCTTTAAAATAGAAATATCCTTATCTACGCCCAAA
The DNA here is from genome assembly GCA_902796905.1 of Oscillospiraceae bacterium. Taxonomy (GTDB): domain Bacteria; phylum Bacillota; class Clostridia; order Oscillospirales; family Acutalibacteraceae; genus UMGS1279. Next base: position 20,283 of record CADBQU010000003.1, read on the forward strand.
ACCGAATTTTGCGCTCCGGTAAAGCCTAAATCCGTTATGTAGCCGGTGCCTTTGGGCAAAACGGAGCTGTCGGCGGTAATACAGTGCGTGTGCGTGCCGAACAACGCCGAAATTCTGCCGTCTAAATAATAAGCCAAAGCTTTTTTCTCGCTTGTGGCTTCTGCGTGGAAATCACATATTATTATTTTAGCGTTATTTTCTTCCGCTTTTTTTATAAGCTTATCGGCAGTAAAAAACGGAGAAATATCGTTGTTAAAAAAAACGTTTCCCAACAAATTTATAACCGCAACGGAAGTATATCCCATATCCACAATACAAAAACCGCTGCCGTAAGCAGCCTCTTTTATATTTTCCGGTCTTAAAATAAAAGGGTTGGAATCTAACAGAGGATAAATTTCTTTTCGTGCCAAAGTATGGTTTCCGCCGGTAATAACGTCGGCGCCGGCAGAAAAAATCATCCCTGCGCTTTTGGGCAATATTCCGTTGCCTTCGGCAGAGTTTTCGCCGTTAACTATGGTTAAATCTATTTTTTCTTGAATTTTAATTTTGGGAAGAGCTTTTAAAAGCGCATTGCACCCGCCGCTTCCGCAAACATCCGCTATGCATAAAACATTCATTCTGTTAATCCTTTTTATTTTATAATGGTTTTATAGTTTTTATAAATTAAATTACAGTATATAAATATAATTTATTTTTAAATACTATTTATTTTACCTTAAAGTTGTTGCTTTTGCAAATAATAAAAAATTATTTTATTTAACTTAATTTGATGTTAATTGCTATTTTAATATATATTTATTAATTATTTATAAATAATACCGTCAGTGTACCCCAATTGTAGTGTTTAAACAAATTATGAACATAAATTTAATAGGTTTTTGCTTTAAAAAAACAAGTTAATAAAAAGTTATTAAGCAACAAAAAAATAAGCTTGACTTTTACCTTCTCGGCTTTATAATTTACTTATAAAATAATAACAATAACGGCGGTTTTATGCAAAACAAAGTTTTGCATAAACCGAAAGCCAAAAGGCTTTCGGTTTTAAAAAGGCTTTGCCTTTTTAAAACCGCCGGTACGCAAATTTTACCGTTAAAAACTTTTGCGGAGGCTTTACGATATGGATAAAATAGATTATAAAATATTATCTTTATTGCAAAAAAACGGAAGAATGTTATTAAAAGAGATAGCCAACGAAGTTTATCTTTCAAGCCCTGCTACCGCCGCAAGAATTGCAAAGCTTGAAGAAGACGGAATTATAACCGGATATTTTGCAAAAATAGATTATAAAAAAATGGGTTATCAAATAGTGGCTTTTATAAATTTGGAATTAGACCCAAAAAGAAAAGACGAATTTTACCCGTATATAAAACAATGTAATAATGTTTTAGAGTGCGATTGCGTTACAGGGCATTACTCTATGCTTTTAAAAGTGGCTTTTAAAGCTACCGAGGAATTGGACGGTTTTATAGGTAAATTGCAAAAGTACGGCAATACCGAAACCCAAATTGTTTTTTCTACCGCCAAAGAAGAATATTCGGTAAAACTTTAATAAAAATAATTAAAAAAATAATTTATTAACTTTAATATATGAACATTTGCAATGTTTATATATTTTTTGAAGGTGTTTTTTTGAAAACTTTAAACGATTATAAGCAAAATATTTTATCTCCAAAAAACCGCACTTTAAAACCGAAAACGAAGGCAAAGACAGAGAATACGCAGTAAATTGGTTAAAGAGCCTTAACGATAATAAAGGCCCTGTTACCACATGGGAATGTATGGTTTATCCCGCAGACCCTATAGGCAGAGGAGAAGCATGGGGCGATAAATCTCATCCCGACGCTTGTATAGGTTGTATTTTATCCGAGCATATTTTTGGCGTTGTGCCTACAAAACCGGGTTATAAAGAGTTTACGGTTTGCCCCAAACCGGGCGGCAAAACTTTAACCTATGCCAACGGTATTGTGCCTACACCGTACGGAGAAATTTTTGTCTCTTGGGAAATTAAAGACAATAATATTAATATTACGGTTAATCATCCTAAAGAAATTGTTTTAAAAGAAGTCAAAGCCGAAAATTCGGGATTGAATTGTACTGTTATACTAAACGGTAAAAATATAACCGATTAAAAAATTAAATAAAAAACAAATAAAAAAGATCGTTTTATGACAAGCTTTGTACATAAAATGCTCTTTTTGTATTTTAAATTTTCGGTTTTATTTATGGTTTTATTTATTATTTTCTTCTCTTTTTTTAAGCTTATGTTTGGTTCCGTCTTTTTCCAAAACCGTAATGCTTTCAAGCTGAGAAACCAAACTTCTTTTGTAGCTTTCTATATATTCTTTTCTTAAATTTTGCTGTTCCAAAGCTTCGCTTGGCGTTAAACCTTTTTCGCGTTTCTTTTTTGCCAAAAAGTTTATACGGTCAATTTTTTTCTGTTCCATTATCCACAATTCCTTTGTATAATTTTTCGGTAACTTCGTTTATAAGTCCGGCACCGTTAGGAGGAATTTCGCCCGTAACTTCTATAATTCCGCTTGAGGCATATAAAGAGGGCGTAATTTTAATTGTGTAGCCTCTGCCGTTGCCCGTGGCCCAATCGCTCATTTCTTTTCTTCTGGGCACAGCCGAAACCGCCAAAAGCGCCATTATGGCTCCGCCGTGCATAACCACCGATGCCGAAAATTTGTTGTTATCCATTAAAATTTGCACAATATCTCTAAGTCCGTTTGCAAGCCTTGCAACAAACAAATTAAAATCTTCGCCGTTAGGAGGAGCGGCAACTTTTCCGGAAATCCAATTTATAAAGTCTTCTCTGCCTTTAAGTTCGTCAATTGTTTTTCCCTCAAAATCTCCAAAATCCATTTCCTTTAAATTATCTATTGTTATTAAATTTTCGGATTTTTCGGGATATATTATTTGCGCGGAATGTACCGCTCTTTTTAAAGGACTTGCAAAAAGCATATCGCAAGAGGGATAAAAATTCTGCATTTTAAATTCTTGCAATTCTTTTATACCATTTGTAGTTAAATCTAAATCCGTTACCCCTATATATTGCCCTTTTTCGTTTCCGTACGTTTCTCCGTGCCTAATTAAGTGAATTGTATAGGTTTTCATTTATGGTTATTCCTCTCTAAAAATAAATTACATTTTGTATATTTTGACTATTTACTTTTGACGAATTTTAGCGTATAATGTTTTTACATTTTTTATTTTGGCTTTTTTAAGCCGCAAATTTTAAATGCAAATAAAGAAATATATAAATAAAATTATATATTTTTTATCATATAAATCATATAAAGAAAGAGGTGTAAAAAATTGATTTGCTCGTTTCCTAAAAATATTTCGGAGTTAAGAAAGAAAAAAGGCGTTTCTCAAAAACAGGCAGCTTTGGATTTAGGCATAAGCCAGGCGCTGCTTTCTCACTACGAAAAGGGCATAAGGGAATGCGGACTTGATTTTTTAATTACACTTTCTAATTATTATGATGTATCGGTAGATGCTTTGTTGGGCAAAAAACCAAAATATAAAAAAGGCGAAAGCGCAAAAGCCAAAGCTTTAAAAAAGATTATTTCCGAAGCCGAAGAATTACTTAAAACATTGGATTAAAATTACTTGATTTTTGTTCGGCTTTTTTATTAATGTTTTTGTTTTATATTTTTATATTTTAAAACCGTTTTTTTAAACGGTTTTATTTTTTTGCGGCAGCGGACGAAATTTCATTTCGTCCTTTGCGTTTAGCCGCCGAGGTTATATAATATTCCGTTTTGCTTTTAAATATATTCCAAAATAGAGGCTATAACGGTATTTTCGGTTAAACAGCCTTTATTTGTAAGCGTAACCAAGGTGCCGTTTAAATTAATATATCCGGCTTTTTTAAGCTTTTTTAAAAAAAGCAAAGCGTTAGAGTTGTTTTTAAATTCATTTTTAAAATTATAACCTTTGTTTGTTCTTAAAGCAAGCATTATAATTTCTTCTTTTGTTCCGGCAGTACCCTCGTAAATTTCTTTATGATTGGTTAAATAATCGTTTAAATCTGCCGAATAATAAAAACGTTTGTTACCTATTCGGCTGTGCGCCGAAGGGCCTATGCCCAAATAATCTTTATTGTCCCAATATTTAAAATTGTGCTTTGCGTAAAATCCCGGTTTTGTAAAATTAGAAATTTCATATTTAATAAATCCGTGTTCTTTTAAATAATCACAGGTAAATAAATATAAATCCGAAACTTCGTCATCGTTTAAAAATAAAAGATTGCTGTTATAAAAAGGCGTGTTTTTTTCTATTTTTAACATATAGCAGGAAATATGCACAGCGTTTGAATTTATGCAAAAATCCAAAGTGTTTTTTAAACTTTCTTTTGTTTGTTTGGGAGTACCTATTATAACATCCAACGAAAAATTACTGAAATATTTTTTAAATTCGTTTACGGTTTCTTTTGCTTCGTTTAAATTATGCCTTCGGCCCAATATGCTAAGCTCCGTATCGTTTGCCGATTGCAGCCCCATAGAAATACGGTTGGCCTTTAGGCTTTTAAAATCAATATCGTCTTTAGGGTTAATTTCTACGGTTATTTCATTGTTTTTTTCGTTTAAATTAAAAGCTTTTTTTGCCGCATCAATTATTTTGTTTAAATTAGGCGTAGTAATAAGGCTTGGCGTTCCGCCGCCGATATATAAACTATCGGCGGGACGAGAAAGCCTTTCGCCCCACCGATATATTTCGCTTACGGTATCGTCAACATAATTGTTTATAACATCAGCGTTTTTGGGCGCAAAAGAATAAAAGTTGCAGTAATTGCACTTTTTTGCGCAAAACGGAATATGAACATATAAACCTAAAGAATTATTAACGTTACTCATTATTTATTTTTAATATTTAATATTTACTTTTAATTTTTGGTTTTCGGTTTTAATTTTTTATTTTTATATCAGTGCCGATTTATTTAACTATAGTACCGAAAACTTCTCCGCTGCAGCCTGCCGCATTGCTTTCGTCGGTATCTATATGCATAGCCAAAGCGTAAGAACTGCTTACTCTTACAACTACGTCGTCAAATATTAAACTTCTGCCGTCGGTGTCAAGTTTAACTTTAACTGTTTCTTTATCCTTGCAGCCGAATTTTTCGGCAGAAGCGGGATCCATGTGTATATGGCGTTTTGCAGCTATAACGCCTTCTTTAATTTCAACTTCGCCTTTGGGTCCTCTTATTATGCAGGAACCGCTTCCGGCAATATCTCCGGATTCGCGTACGGGAGCCGTAACGCCTATGCTTCTGGCGTCGGTTAAAGAAAGCTCAACCTGAGTGACGCTTCTTTCCGGACCTAAAATAGAAACATTTGCCAAAGTTTTTTTGGCGCCTATAATATCAACGCGTTCGTTGCAGGCAAACTGACCGGGTTGGGAAAGGTCTTTTTTCTTTGTAAGCTCGTATCCTTCGCCGAAAAGTATTGCCAAATGTTCTTTTGTAACATGTATATGTCTTGCGCTGGTTTCAACAATAAAATTATCCATTTTGTTTTCCTTTCGTGTTTTAAACATGTTTTAAATAAAAAACGGGGTTTAATACGGCAATGCCATAAACCCCGTTTTTAAATTTTTTAATTATTCAGCTTTAATAGCTTCTACGGGACATCCGTCTTCACAAGCACCGCAATCAATGCAAGTGTCGGCGTCAATTACGTATTTGTCGCTTCCTTCGCTGATAGCGTCAACAGGGCAAGTAGATGCGCAGCTGCCGCAGCTAATGCAATCATCGTTAATAACATGTGCCATAAGTAAAACACCTCCGTAAACAATTTTAGACAAACGATAGCAATTAAAATTTGATATGTACAAATTTTAATTGCTTTTGCTAACGTAATAATACCACTATTATTTTAAAAAAGCAAGTGGTTTTATACGTTTTTTGGTTTTTATGTACAGTTTTATATAAAAATATAAAAAAGGTTTTAAAAAAGTTTTATGTTTTTATTTATTAGGCAATAAAAACATAAATTTTCCGCCATCGGAAATATTGTACAATAATTATACTGTTTTTAGTGTTATTTAATAATTGGTATTATTTAATAAGCTGAGATTTTTTGCGAAACAAGCTTTTAATATCCATTTGTGCCAAAATAACGGCAACAAAAACCAAAATACAGCCTATAAACTCTTTTAGAGTTAATCTTTCGCCTAAAAGTAAAAAACCCGAAATTGCCGCAAAAACGCTTTCCAAACTCATTAAAAGCGAAGCCGCCGCGGGCTCGGTAATTCTTTTTTGCCCCGTAAGCTGTAAAGTATAGGCAATTCCCGAAGAAAATACGCCTACAAAAACCAGTGGAAATAAAGCGGATTTAATATTGGCTATTGTAGGGGTTTCAAAAATAAACATTGCTGTTATACCTAAAAGACCGCATACAAAAAGCTGAAAACAAGAAAGGGTTAAAGGATTTGCAACCTTTACAAAACGGTCCACTATTAAAATATGTGCTGCGTAACACATAGCCGAAATCAAAACAAAAATATCTGCCGAAGAAAGCATAACATCTTTTTTAACGCAAAGCAAATACATACCTATAAGCGCCAAAACTACGCTTATTAAAATGGATTTTTTTAATTTTATTTTAAAAAGAGCAAAGCTTAAAAACGGAACAAAAACTATATATAAAGCCGAAATAAAACCGCTTTTGCCGGCAGCGGCTTCGGTTTTTGAATACATACCTACTCCCAACTGCTGTAAAATAGAAGCTACAAATAAGCAAATTCCGCACAAAATGCCGCCTACGGCGGATTTTTTATTTATAACCAAATTTTTTGTTGCAACGGCTATGGGTAACAAGGTTAAAAAGCCCAGCATCATTCTGATTCCGTTTATGGTTATGGGTTGTAAATATTTTGCGGCCTCCACCTGAAAACTGAAAGCAAAGCCCCAAATAAGTGAGGTTAAAAGAAGCATAAAGCTTCCTGTTAAATTATTTTTTCTAATGTTTGTTTTTGCATTGTCAGTTGAGTTCATTACCTTTGTCGTCCTTAACCTTTAAAATATTTCCGGTATAGTAAAGAACCAAATTACCGGTTTCGGTTAATCTTACATTCTCTGCTATAACATATTCTCCGTTTTCTTTTTCAAAACGTAAATCCCAAATTTTATAACGAAGCAAATCGGGACCCGTAAATTCGTATGCCGCAATTCCGTCTAATTCAATTATGATGTTTTTGGTTACAAAATTTGTATAACCGGAGGGCCTTACACCTATGGATTTAAAATACAAACCGGTTTTATTTGAAAAAGTTTTCATATCGTTATCTTTGCCTTCGCCGCGTATGCTTTCCCAAAGCACTTCCGGTTCGCTTGAAGTATTTATACTTGTTGTATCGCTTGATGACGCTTTATATGTGTCTTCGCCTTCTATTGCCAAATCCGATTTTCCTTGGCATCCGGCTAAATTTAATATTATTACGGTGAAAATTAAAACAGAAATAAGTTTTTTCATATAAAACTTCCTTTGTTACTTTATAATACAAAATATTTTAGCATATTTTTTTAAATATTGCTATACTTTTTAATTGAAATGTGTTAAAATGTTTTTGCTTTTTAAAACAGTTTAATATTGAAAATATATTTAAATTTAAAAGCGTTAGGGGAGTTATTATGTTGGATTTTTTATATTCTGTTATTTACGGTATTATACAGGGTATTACCGAGTGGTTGCCCATAAGCAGTACCGGACATTTGATTTTAGCCAAAGACTTATTTAAGCTTTCCACAAGTGAAAACTTTTTTGAAATGTTTTTGGTTATTATTCAGCTGGGATCTATAATAGCCGTAGTACTTTTGTTTTGGAATAAGCTTTGGCCGTTCAAAAAAAATACAACGGGTAAAATTTGCTGCAAACCGCAAACTTTAAAACTTTGGTCTAAAGTTTTGGTGGGTATTATTCCGGCGTTAATTTTAGGCTTGCTGTTAGATAATTTTATGGATAAAATAAGCAACAAAATAGTTGTATCCGTTACATTAATAGTTTACGGCATTTTGTTTATTTTAGTAGAAAATTTAAACAAAGGTAAAAAAACAAAAGTAAATACCTTAGAAGATATTTCGTATAAAACCGCATTTTTTGTAGGCTGTTTTCAGGCGTTGGCTTTAATACCCGGTACCAGCCGTTCGGGCGCTACAATTTTAGGTGCGATGATTTTGGGATTTTACCGTCCCGTAGCCGCAGAATTCAGCTTCTTTATTGCTATTCCTACAATGTGCGGAGCTTCGCTTTTAAAAATAGTAAAATATTTTGCAAAGGGATATTCCTTCGGCGGCAGAGAAATAATGATACTTTTTGTAGGAACGTTGGTAAGCTTTTTGGTTTCGGTTTTTGCCATAAAGTTTTTAATGAACTTTATAAAGAAAAAGAACTTTGTGCCTTTTGGTTACTACCGCATAGCTTTAGGTATTTTGGTTTTACTTTTAATACCGGTGCTGGGAATGTAAATAAAACAAAAAAGCAAGCAACATACAATACGGCGGTTTAAAATGGCAAAGCCTTTTTAACGCCGAAAGCCTTTGGCTTTCGGCGTTCTGCAAACCTTATTAAGATTTGCAGAAACCGCCGTAAAAACATATAAAAATAAAACACGGTTTGATTTTTCAAACCGTGTTTTTGTGTTTGGTGGAGATAAGCGGGATCGAACCGCTGACCTCTTGAATGCCATTCAAGCGCTCTCCCAGCTGAGCTATACCCCCAAATAGAGTTAAATAATTAAATGAATTTAAAAGTTGAATAAAAATTCTCCGACTTTATTAAAACTTACAAAATTTATAAAGCTTTAATTTATAAAGCTTATTTTGTAAGTTTTTTAAAGACAAGAATTATATTAACACACTTATTTAAAAAAATCAAGAGTTTTTTTGTTTTTATTTTTATTCTGCGCAACAGTGATATATTTATTAACATTAACACCTATTTGTTTTTAAAAAATAATAAAAAAGTAGTAAAAAAAGGTTTAAAAATGTTTGATTTTATTTTATAATATATAATGTATATTTATATTCTTATTTTAAGGGGAATAAAGGGAAAAATGTTAAGTTTAAAAAAATGGAACTTTAATAATTATAATAAAGAATTGGCGGCGGAACTGGCCGAAGAATGCAACATAGACGAATTTTTGGCTTTGATTTGTTCCGGCAGAGGCTTAACCGACCCTTTTTTAATAGACCTGTTTTTATCCGATGAACCCGTTTTTTCGGATTATTCCCTTTTAAGCGATATTTTTAAAGCCAAGGAAAGAATTTTAAAGGCAATAGAAAACAAAGAAAAAATAGCGGTTTTCGGTGATTACGATTGCGACGGCGTAACGGCTACCGCCCTTATGTATAATTTTTTAAAAGAAAAAGGCGCGTGTGTTACGGCTTTTATTCCTTCCAGAAAATACGACGGCTACGGTATGAGCAAGGCCGCGGTTGATAAACTTAAGCAGGAAGGCATAAATTTAATTATAACGGTAGATAACGGAATAGCGGCAAACGAAGAAATAGATTACGCAAATTCTTTAAATATAGATACCGTTGTAACCGACCACCATATTCCGCAGGGCAAACTTCCCAATGCCGCAGCGGTGGTTAATCCTAAAAGGGAAGACGATGTTTTTCCGTTTAAAGGCTTAGCCGGGGTAGGCGTTGCGTTTGCAGTGGCTTTAATAACGGGCGATGAAGATTATGAAACGTTCCTTTATAAAAACGCCGAACTTTTGGCTATAGGAACCGTAGCGGATATTATGCCGCTTAATTACGATAACCGCACCTTTATTAAAGAAGGAATAAAAAAAATAAATCAAAGGCAATGTTTTGCAATAGATGAAATTTTAAGAATTGCAAACGTTAACAAAAAGGAAATAAATTCAAGAGATATCGGTTTTGTAATAGCTCCCAGAATTAATGCGGCAGGCAGAATGGACAATGCCAAAGAGGCGTTGGAGATATTTTTAAACGATATCGAAATGACATCGGAAAAAGCCGAAAAAGCAACAAAATCGGCTTTAAAATTAGAAGAACTTAATAAACTTAGGCACGAAACCGAAAACGATATTATTAAAGATGCAATTTTGCAGGTTGAAACCAATAATTCAAACCAACACAGAATAATAGTGGCAAAAAGCCCAAAATGGCATGAAGGAGTTTTGGGTATCGCCGCGGCAAAATTGGTATCGTTTTACGAAAAACCGGTAATATTATTAAAAGAAGAAAACGGTATTTTAAAAGGCAGCGGCAGAAGCTTGGGAGAATTTTCTTTGTTTGACGCATTGGAAAACGTTAAAGAAAATTTAGAAGCTTTCGGCGGGCACAGCTTGGCGGCAGGAGTAACTTTAAAAGCCGAAAATTACGAAAAGTTTTTAAAAGATATAAACAATTATGCATTTTTGCAGAAAAAACCTTTTTATAATTTAAATATAGATTTAAAGCTTAATCCGTTGGCGTTAGATATGGATTTGTATTATGCGCTTAAGGATTTGGAGCCTTTCGGAGCAGGGAATCCCGAACCGATTTTTGCAATTTGCAATTTAAAAATAGAAAATGTTGTAAGTTTATCTAATGATAAACATATTAAAATTTTCTTTAGTAAAAACGGATGTACTTTTAATGCACTTATGTTTAATAAAAGTAAAAGTACTTTCGGTTTTACTAAAAACGATACGGTTGATATAGCAATTGTTCTAAAAATTAACGAATATATGGGCCAAGAACAGTTAAGCGTAATTATTAAAGATATACGCAAAAGCGGATTGGACGAAAAAAATTCGGAAAAGCAGATTTTATTGTTGGAAGCCTTTGAAAACAATTTACTTAATAACGAAAACGCTAAATTGATTTTGCCTACCAGAGAAGAAACGGTTTTGGTATATAAAGCCGCAGTGCAGTTTAAAAACGAAGAATACTTAAAAAATCACTTAAATTTAGGCGAAGCCAAAATAGAAATAATACTTAAAATTTTAGAGGAAATAGGCGTTATAAAATTAAATAACGGAATTATAGAAAAAGTTGAAGGCGTAAAAAGCAATTTGGAAAAATCTTTAATTTTAAATACTCTTAAAGAGGAGGCCTTAAATTGAAAGAAGGTCAAAAAGAATTAAACAATATTTTAATGGCACTTAAAAACCAAGGCGCAAACTACGATACCGCATTAATAGAAAAAGCCTTTTGGTTTGCTTTTAATGCACATAAAGGGCAAAAAAGGACCAGCGGAGAGGATTACTATACACATCCCGTAAACGTAGCTTTAATTTTAATAAAATTGGGTATGGACAGCGAAAGTATAGCCGCTGCGCTTTTACATGATGTTGTAGAGGATACTCCGGTTACCAAAGAACAGTTAGAAGAAGAATTTTCAAAAAATATTGCGCTTTTGGTAGACGGCGTTACAAAGCTGGGCAAGCTACCTGTTTCAACTACAGAACAGCAGCAGGCGGAAAACCTAAGAAAAATGCTTATTGCCATGGCAAAAGATATTAGGGTTATTATTATTAAGCTTGCCGACAGACTTCATAATATGCGCACCATAGATTCTATGAGCGAGCAGCACCAAAGAGATAAGGCTTTGGAAACTTTGGAGGTTTATGCGCCTATAGCACACAGGCTTGGTATACGTGCGGTTAAAGAAGAACTGGAAGACCTTGCAATTAAACATTTGGACCCCGTAGGATATAAAGAAATAGAAACGCTTTTAAAGGAAAAGGAGCACACCAGAAAAAAGATATTAAATACTATTTGTCGCAGAATAGAAAAAAGGCTTAAAGAGCTTATGCCCAACACCAATATAGTTATAGAAAGCCGTATAAAATCCATTCACGGTATTTACAGAAAAATGTTTATTGCCGGTAAAGATTTTGATGAAATATATGATATTTATGCCGTAAGAATAATTACCGACACGGTTGCAAACTGTTATAATATTTTAGGCGTTATGCACGATATGTACCGGCCCATTCCCGGAAGATTTAAAGATTATATTTCTACGCCTAAGCCCAATATGTATCAATCGCTGCATACAACTTTATTGGGTGAAGAAAAAATACCGTTTGAAGTTCAAATGCGAACATTTGATATGCATCATACGGCAGAATACGGTATTGCCGCGCACTGGAAATATAAAGAGGGAATAAAGAAAAGCGATGTGGCATTAGAAGACCGTTTGGCGTGGATAAGGCAAATACTTGAAAATCAGGCGGATTCGGACAGTCCGGAAGAGCTTGTACAAAGTATAAAAACCGACTTGCCGTTAGACGATGTTTTTGCCGTAACCCCAAAAGGCGATGTTATAAGCTTAAGGAACGGAGCCACCATTATAGATTTTGCTTTTGCAATACATTCTGCCGTAGGTATTAAAATGATAGGCGCTAAGGTTAACGGTAAAATTGCGCCGCTGAACCACGTTATTCAAACGGGAGAAGTCATAGAAATTTTAACCACAAATCAGGCGGGACACGGACCCAGCAGAGATTGGCTTAATTTATGTGCTACCACTTCTGCCAAACAAAAAATAAGAAACTGGTTTAAAAAAGAAAAACGCGATGAAAATATTGCGACAGGCAAAAGTGAAACAGAAAGAGAATTTCATAGGAACAATATTAGGCTTAACACCGAAAAAACCGTTGAACTTTTAGAAGATATTGCCCACAGACAGCACTTTAATTCTTTAGACGATTTTTACGCTGCCATAGGCTACGGCGGAATAACCCTTACAAAAATAATGCCTAAAATTAAAGAGGATTACAACAAAAAATTAGCCGAAGAATCTCCTAAAGAATTCAAACCCGTGGCGGTATCTCATTCTTCAAACGGTATAGTTGTAGAGGGAATAGATAATTGTTTAATTAAGCTGGCAAAATGCTGTACGCCGGTACCGGGAGATGAAATTATAGGTTTTATTACCAGAGGACACGGCGTATCTATTCATAAAAGAGATTGTAATAATGTACCTAAAAATATAGAAACCTGCGAAGAACCGGAACGCTGGATAAAGGCTTATTTTGAAGATAAAGTAAAAAGCAGCTTTAAAGCTTCGCTTATGATTACCGCAAACGACAGAAACGGTCTTTTGGCGGATGTTACCGTGGCTTTGGCTTCCGTTAATGTTCCGGTACACAGCGTAAATGCCAGAGAAGCTACCGGCGGAAGATGTTTTGTAAACGTAACCTTAACGGTACAATCGGCAGAGCAAATTAAATCTATTGCGCAGAGAATTAAAAAGGTTAGCGGAGTTTACAGTGTGGAAAGAATGCACGGATAGCGTGAAGTTTATCTGCCGCGGTTTTTAAAAAGGCTTTGCCTTTTAAACGCAAAACTTTTGTTTTGCGCAAGCCTTAGGCTTTTAAAAACCGAGGCATACTAAAAGATATAAATATTTAAGAACAAATATTATTAAAGATAGTATTAAAACAATATTAAGGAGAAAAAGTGAAAGCCGTAATACAAAGAGTAAAAAGTGCCGAGCTTTCGGCAAACGGAAAATTTAAAAGTAAAATAAAAGACGGTTTGTTGGTGCTGTTGGGAGTAGCTAAAGGCGATACCGTAAAAGACGCCGAAATTTTGGCTAAAAAAACAGTTAATATAAGAATTTTTTGTGATGAAAACGATAAAATGAATTTATCGGTAAAAGATAAAAATTTTGAAATTTTATCGGTTTCTAATTTTACTTTAATTTCCGATACAAAAAAAGGGAACCGTCCGTATTTCGGAGATGCTTTAAATCCCAAAGAGGCAAACGAGTTATATAATAAATTCTGTTCTTTTTTAAAAACGGAAATAGAAAGCAGCGATTTAATTAAAACGGGAGAATTCGGGGCGGATATGGAAATTAAAACTTCTCTTTCGGGACCCGTTACAATAAATTTAAACAGTAAAGATTATAATAAAGAAAAATAAAAAACAGGTAAATACAAATGGAATTAAGAATTTTCAGTTTAGGACCGCTTTTAACCAATACTTATTTATTAAAAACAAAATTAAAAAACGGAGAATATGAAGCTGTTGTTATAGACCCTGCGGAAAAATGCGCCGAGCTTAACGGCTTGCTAAAAGATTGTAAAGAAGTAAAAGTGCTTTTAACACACGGTCATTTTGACCATATTATGGGCGTTAATTATTTAAAAGAATTATTTAACGCAAAGGTTTATATAAGTAAAAAAGATGAGGCAATGTTAACCAACCCAAAGCAAAACTTCGGTTCGGCTTTTGGATTTAATAACGAAGTAATAACCCCTACAAATTTTGTAAAAGATTCGGATAAAATAAAATTCGGGGATACCGAAATAACGGTTTTGGAAACTCCGGGACATACCAAGGGCAGCGTTTCGTATTTAATAAATAATATGCTTTTTTGCGGCGACCTTATTTTTAAAAATTCTATAGGCAGAAGCGATTTGGGCGGGAATAAAGAAGATTATAAAAACACTTTAAAAAAATTAAAAGAAGAAAAACGTAATTTTGTTATTTATCCGGGACACGGCGAAAAAACCGAACTCAATTATGAAAAAACTTATAATATTTATTTAAAATAAAAGTTAAAATAAAAAAATAGTATACCGTATGGGCGAAAGCCCGCCAAAAACAAAATATTTTTGGCGCAAAAGCTAAAGCTTTTGCGAAAGCCCAAAGGGCTTTGGGCTTTCGCCCCCAAATTTAAAACAAAAAACAAATAAAAAAACAAACAAATAAAAAATTAAGGAATATTTATGAGCAAATTTAAAGACCTGCAAACAAAAATTATAAAAAAAGATTTCGGCAAAATGAACGATATGCAGTTTGAAGCCGTAACCACGGTAAACGGACCGCTTTTGGTTTTGGCGGGAGCCGGCAGCGGAAAAACCACCGTTCTTGTAAACCGTATAGCATATTTAATAAAATTCGGTAACGCCTTAAAAAGCGAAGAGCCGGAATATACGCAAAACGATTTGGAGTTGGGCGAAAGCTATCTTAGGGGCGAAACTTCCCATATTCCGCCGGTATTTAAAAACAATCCGGCTTCTCCTTACGAAATTTTAGCTATAACTTTTACCAATAAAGCGGCGGAAGAGCTTAAAAACCGTATATCCAATATTTTGGGTGAAACCGGCAATGTACTTGCGGGAACATTCCACAGCGTTTGCGCTAAAATTTTAAGAATAAGCGGCGGAGTTTTGGGCTATACTTCGGATTTTACCATTTACGATACAAATGACCAAAAAAGCATAATAAAAGATATTTTTAAAACCTTAAATGTATCCGAAAAAGATATTTCGGTAAAACACGTTTCTTCAGAAATAAGCAAAGCCAAAGAAGCTTTTTTATCTCCCGAAGAATATGAAAAATCGGGCTTTGCCAATTATACGCGGTCTTTAATTGCAAAAATTTATGCCGAATACAAAGCGCGCCTTAAAAAGAATAACGCAATGGATTTTGACGACCTTATAATAAATACCGTTAAACTTTTTGAAAACTTTAAGGATATACGCTTAAAATACGCAAAACGCTTTAAGTATGTTATGGTAGATGAATATCAAGATACAAACTTGGCGCAATACAAGCTTGTAACGCTAATGGCAAGCTTTTATAATAATCTTTGCGTTGTGGGCGACGATGACCAAAGCATTTATTCTTTTAGGGGCGCCACTATAGAAAATATTTTGAATTTTGAAAATGAATTTCCCGGTGCCAAAGTTATAAGACTTGAGCAAAATTACCGCTCTACAAAAACTATTTTAAACGCCGCCAATGCCATAATCTCAAATAATATAGGCAGAAAAGGCAAAGAACTTTGGACAAGCCTTAAAGAAGATTCAAAAATTGAAATTGCCACTTTGGAAAGTGAAACGGCAGAAGCAAACTATGTTGCAGAAAAAATATTAAACTATGTAAAAGAAGGGAAAAACTTTTCGGATTTTGCCGTTCTTTACCGTATGAACGCTCAAAGTAACGCTGTAGAAAATGTTTTTGCGCGAAGCGGCGTTCCTTACAGAATTATAGGCGGCCATCGCTTTTTTGACCGCAAAGAAATAAAAGACGTTATGTCTTATCTTTCGTTAATTAATAATAAAAACGACAGTGTTCGCTTAAAGCGCATTATAAACGAACCTAAAAGAGGCATAGGAACTGTTACGCTTAATAAAGCCGAAAGCATTGCTTCCGCATTAAAAATCTCTCTTTTTGAAGTTCTGGAAAATGTGGAAAATTATCCCCAAATATCCCGTTCGGCAAAAAATATTTTGCCTTTTTGCAAAATTATAAACGATTTAGCGGAATATCAAAAAACACATACATTGTCCGAAGTTTTAAACGAGGCTTTAAATAAAACGGGATATATGGATATGTTGGTAGCCGAAGGCGAACTTTCTTATGAACGCATAGAAAACGTAAACGAATTAAAAACAAGCATTAAACAGTTTGAAAAAGAAAACGGAGAAAACGCAACCATTGCCGGATTTTTGGAAGAAGTTTCGCTGATAAGCGATATAGATAATTACGACAGCTCCAGCGATGTTGTAACGTTAATGACTCTTCACGCCGCAAAAGGACTTGAGTTTAACACCGTATTTTTGGTAGGTATGGAGGAAGGCATTTTCCCCGGAAACCAAAGCGTATACGGTGGTTTAAAAGAAATAGAAGAGGAAAGACGATTGGCTTATGTGGGCGTTACAAGGGCAAGGCGTAAACTTTACATAACCAATGCGTACACCCGTATGCTTTTCGGTACTACAAACCGTAATCTTCCAAGCAGATTTTTAAAAGAAATTCCGGAAGAATGCTGCAATATTAAAGAATATAATCCGATTTCTTTCAATTCTTATAATTCATACAACTCATATAATAATTCGCGCAATTCTTACGGTTCTCAAAAAGGTTTTTCGTATTCCGGTACCGGAAACAGAAGCGGATATGAAAATAACGGCGGATACGGATATGGAACCGGCGGCGGATATTCAAACCAAACCTCCTCTACCTTTAAACCCGCGGTTAAAAAACCTGCCAAAGCCAAAAAGGTGTATTGCGTAGGCAACCGTGTAAAACACAACACATTCGGCGAAGGTACTATATTAAACGTTACAAATATGGGTAACGACAGTTTGCTTGAAATTGCATTTGATAAAATAGGAACCAAAAAAATAATGGCAAACTTTGCAAAACTTGAAGATATATAAAAACAAAAACCTCTTTTTAAAAAGAGGTTTTTGTTTTTAATAAACGGTAAATATTTTAATAAAAAATACATTTAATATTTAATAGCAATTGCTTATAAAACTGTAAATTGATGTATAAACATCAGCATTTATTGACAAAAATGTTGAAATAAGTTATAATTGTTTGGAAAAGAAACGAAAAATTCAGAGATTTTTATATACCTATAAAACAGTGATTTATTTAAAAATATATACGATATATTAATAAAAAACGATAGTTGCATTTATTCTATGTATAATAATTTTAAACTTGTTTTGCAGTTGTAGGCAATATGTAATACTATAAAAAATCGAATAAAATCAAATAAACATATAATTGCCGAAGAAAAGAATATTTTTATACCGGTACAATATTAAGCGAAAATTTTTTAACTTTGCTCGGATGCAAAAGGGATAACGATTACAGCAAAAAATATATAATAAGAATAATTAAATTATAAGTTTTAAAATTTCAAATAATTAACGGAGTTTTTATGATTATTAGTTTTAATAATAAATCTAAATATTTGGTTAGCGTTACGGTAAACAATAAAAAAGTTTTGATTAAACCGTATAAAAATGAAAAAATCAACGTTGAAAAAACCAAAAATGTAATATTTGAAATTTCAACGGTTAATAAAAGCAAAATAAAGTTTGATATATTTGACAGTATACTTTTAAACTTTTTTCTTTAGATACTATTTTTATAGTTTTAAAAACTACTTTTTTGTTAACCGAATTAAATGAATTTGATACATTTGAAATATATGAAGAAACCGTAAGATTTGAAAGTAACGGCGAATATCAACGGTTATTTTTAAATTCCGAAAACAAAAATTGCATAAAAGAAACCTGCGAAATTTTAGATAAAGACAGATTGATAAAGAATATAAAAAGATTAAATACAGCAAGATATTTTTATGAACCGGTTTTAGAAGATTTTGTGGGCTTGCCTTTAATTTTAATAATTGTAGGGATTGTTTTAGGAATAGCTGTTAATTTAAAAGCGGCTTTAATATATGCTTTATTTGCTTATATATTTCTTTTTTTAATTAATATATTAATTAAAAAGACTTCTTCGTTTTTTATTAAAAAGATAAATAAAAAAATGAATGTTTCGTTATTTGAAGATATGTCTAAATACACAGATGTAAAATACATTAACGATTATTACTCTAATCCAAACAGAAAATCTTTTTTTGACAAATAAAAAACCATTAAGAATTATAATTTTAATTACATAAATATATTATTTTATATTATTTTTTATATTGATTTTTATATTGATTTTATAACCCGGACAAAAACTGTCCGGGTTATTTTTGTATGGTAAAATTATTTTTTGCCTTTTGATTTTGCTTTTTTCTTTATTTTCTTTTTGCAGATAGGGTTTAATATACAATCGTTGCATTTGGGGTTTATAGCTTTGCAAGTGTCCCTGCCGAATAATACTATACGGTGGCAAAAGTCGTTGCTTTCGTCGGGCGGTAAAATTTTTCTCATTTCCCGTTCTACAATTAACGGATTTTCGGAATTGACAAACCCCAATCGGTTTGAAATTCTTATAAAATGAGTATCGGTTACAACTGCCGGTTTGCCGTAAATATCTCCGCAAATAAGATTTGCGGTTTTTCTGCCTATGCCCGGAAGTTTTATAAGTTCTTCTATTGTATCCGGTACTAAGCCGTTGTATTTATCGCAAATAATTGCGGCGGTTTCTTTTAAGTCTTTGGCTTTGGTTTTATAAAGTCCGCAGGATTTTATTAAGTTTTCTATGGTTGTAACATCTGCTTCTTTAAAGCTTTGGGCAGTGGGCAGCTGCTTAAATAATTCCGGCGTAACTAAATTTACTCGGGCGTCGGTACACTGTGCGGATAATCTTATCGCTACCAATAACTGAAAAGGGGAATTATATTTTAAACTGCATTTGGCATTTGGGTAAAGTTGTTTTAAAAGTTCTACTGCCTTTTGGGCGGTTTGCTGTTTAACGGTCATATATTTTTACCTCTTAAAAACTTAAATGTATGTTATGTATTTATAAAATTTTATTTTTTTAAAAGATGTTTTTAAAATATCTTGTAAAAATACCTTTTTATTTGGATTTTACCATATTTTAATTTATTTTTCAATAACGCCGGGTTTTGTTTGGCTTTTATGTTTTATATTAAAGAAACTAAATAATAAACAATTTTTTTATTAAGAACCGTTAAGAGGTTGTAAACTTTATTATTACTTTACTTTTTTAAAAAATATGTTAAAATAATATTATTATGAAAGATATAATTTTTAACAACGAAATATGGCAAGAGGCAATGCCCTTTTTTAAAGAGGCACTAAGGCTTTTTGTATTTATACCCCTTATAATTTTGCTTATAAGATGGGTAAGGCTTTTGTATGCAAAAAAAGAAATTGAAAAACCCGTAGCATTGCTTGTATCCGAAAAAGGTACCGAAAAATACGAAATTACGGCTTATGAAACAGCTATAGGAAGAATGAGCGATTCGGATATAGTTTTAAATTATCCTTTTATTTCAAGAAATCATGCGGTTATTGCTTTTAGAAACGGAGAATGGATAATATTTGATACCGCGTCTAAATCCGGCGTAACCGTAAACGGTAAAAAAATAAAAAAGTGTTATGCGCTTTTAAACGGAGATACCGTAGGTTTTGCGGGACTGAATTTTATTTTTAGTGCAAAAGATTTTAAAAAGAACAAAAGAAAGTAAAATTTTAAAAAACAAGGATTATTTTATAAATGAGTGAAAAAAGATTTAAAAATAAAAAAGAAGCTAAATTTAAAGTAACTCCTACAAAGCTTATAAGCGCGGTTATTTTGTTTCAGCTTATTTGCCTTTTAAGGCTTGCCTTTTGCGAAACCACCTGGGAAAAGCCCATAGCTTTTATAGGGCTTGGCGTTTTTATGGCGTTTGAAATAATTTATTGCTATTTAATAAAACGTTTTATGGGCGGCGGCGGAGTTTTGGAAATTTCCGCTTTCTTTTTATCGGGCGTTGGATTGTTTGCGCTTGCGGGAACTACGCCTTCGGCAGTTTTATGGCAATTGTTTGCATTTTTTATAGGCGTTGTTTTTTATGTTCTGTTTACTTTGTTTTTAAGTAATTTGGATAGGGTTATGCGCTTTAAAAAATATATTATAGCCTTAGCGGTTTTACTGTTGGTTTTAAATTTAACTTTAGGTAAAGTTATAGGCGGCAGTCAAAACTGGATAAGAATAGGCGCATTATCTATGCAGCCCAGCGAATTTGTTAAAGTGGCTTTTGTTTTGGTAGGTGCTACCACGCTTGAAAAAATGCAAAGCTCTAACCATTTAACTTGGTTTATTGTGTTTTTCGGCGTTTGTATGGGTTCTTTGGCATGGATGGGAGATTTAGGTACTGCCTGTGTGTTTTTTGCCACATTTTTGGTTTTGTGTTTTTTAAGAAGCGGAAGATTGGGCACTATTATTTTAATGGTTTCGGGTGCGGTTTTAGGCGCGGGAGCCATGATTATTGCAAAACCTTATGTTGCAAGAAGATTTAAGGTTTGGCGCCACGTATGGGAAAACGCCGACGGATTGGGATATCAGCAAACCAGAACGCTTATAGCTATAGCTTCGGGCGGTTTGTTGGGCGTAGGACCGGGGGAAGGAAAATTAAAAGGAGTAGTAGCTTCTACCACAGACCTTATGTTTGGCGTAGTAAGCGAAGAATGGGGATTGCTGCTTGCAACCTTGGTTTTGCTTATATATTTTGGTTGGGTGGTTTTGGCAATTAAAGGCTCGGCAAATGCAAAATCAAGCTTTTATGCTATTTCCGCAGTGGCCGCTGCGTGCTTATTGCTTTTTCAAGCAGGACTTAATGTTTTCGGCGTAACCGATATTATACCCTTAACCGGTATTACTTTACCGTTTGTAAGTAAAGGCGGTTCTTCTATGATAGCTTCGTGGGGATTACTTTCGTTTTTAAACTTTGTTCCCAGATTGGGGGAAGAAAAGTAAATGAAAAAAATATCTAAAAGGGCAAAAGCGGCATATTTGCTTTTAATAGTTTTTACGGTGGGGTTGGTATTCTTTTATACCAACTTTGCCATAAACGGCGGCAAATGGGCTTTGTCGGCTTATAATACGCATATATACAGCAACGGCGCACTGCAAACTACGGGGTCTATTGTAGACAGATACGGAAAAGTTTTGGCAAAGTCCGAAAACGGTAAAAGAACTTACTACGAAGATCTTGCAACAAGAAAATCTTTAATGCACATAATTGGTGATAATTCCAGCTTTTTATCGGGAAGTATACAACAAACTTATGCCGATAAGCTTGCCGGATATTCGGCTTTAAACGGCGTTCATATGCTTTCGGCATTTAATAAGGTTTCTAAAATGGAACTCAGCATAAGCGCAGAGCTTCAAAAAAAAGTAGCAAATGCTTTTGGAAGTAAAAGGGGAGCGGTAATTGCCTACAACTATAAAACGGGTGAAATTGTATGTTCGCTTTCGGCTCCTAATTATGACCCGCAAAACAAACCCGAAAATTTAGACGGCTCTTATTACGAAGGCATATATGTTAACCGTGCTTTAAATGGTATGTATCCTCCCGGAAGTACTTTTAAAATTATAACTTCTATTGCCGCTATAGAAAATATACCCGATATTTTTTCTCAAAAATTTGTTTGTAACGGCAAATGCACTATGCCGGACGGCGGAACTATTACCTGCAGCGGCAAACACGGAGAAATAGATTTTAAAAAAGGTTTTTCGGTTTCGTGTAATGTTGTTTTTGCAAATGTGGCAAATATGGTGGGAGCCGAAAAAATAAAATCCGTTGCCGAAAAGTTTGGTTTTAACCAAAACGGTAAAATGGGTAAAATAGGTTACAGCGGCGGATATTACGATGCCGGCAAAGCAGGAGCCACGAATTTAGGATGGTCGGGTATAGGTCAATATACCGTATTGGCAAGCCCCATAACAATGATGCAGGTTTCGGGCGCTGTTGCAAACGGAGGCTCTTTAAATTCTCCGAAAGTTGTTAACAGAATTTACAATGCTTTCGGTATTCCTACCAATTTAAATATAAGCTTACCTAAAAGCGTTATTTCTAACGGTACTTCAAGCACATTAAATGAAATGATGAAAATGGCGGCGGAATATACGTTTGGCGAAAGTACCGTAAATAATTATTCTTTAAGATGTAAAACAGGTACGGCGGAGGTAGAAAAGGGTAAGCCGCACGCCTGGCTTTCGGGATTTATGGACAGCTCCGAAAATCCGTACGCTTTTGCCATAATTGTAGAAAACGGAGGAAGCGCCGCAAGTTCTACAAGATATGTGGCTTTAACGCTTTTAAAAGGATTAACGGAATTAGACCGATAAACCCATAATAAATAATTATAAATTAAAAACCTCTCTTACGGGTGTTTGCCCAAAAGAGAGGTTTTTATAATTTGCTTTTTATATTTTTAAATTTAAAATCCTAAAAACTTAAACTTTAAATATTAAAAATTATCTGTATCTGCGTCTGCGGCGCTTTCTTTTTTTATTAATAATAATTACATAGCTTATAAAAATAACTATACCTAAAACAATTAAAGCCAATATTATTTTAAAAGCAGTGCTTGTAAAAATTTTAACCAAAACGTCCCACGCTTTTAAAATAAAGCTTTCTTTAACGTTATCGCCGGCAACCAATTGCAAGGTACCTAAGGTTTGCCCCGCGTAACTTACTTCCGCCGTTCCTAAATTATCTCCTTTTTTAACAGGAGCATTAACCGTTTCGTCTTTTAATTTAATATCTACCTTAATGGTGGAAAGGTCTGCTTTTTTAGGCAATATGGCAGAAAGACCGGTTTTAGGCAGTAACGATACATGGTCGCTTTCCAAAGAAAGTTTAACTTTAGCTTCTCCTAAAACAGAAGATGTATCAAAAATATTTTTGTATTCAAATTGAGAAAAAGCCCATTCGTAAAGTTTTTTAGATTCGTTAAATTCTACCCTTGAACCCCAACTGCCGTTGTTTTTACATCCTAAAAGAATAAGTAAATAACTGTATCCGCTTTCGTTTTTTGCGGTAGAAATCAAGCATCTTCCGGCTTCATCCGTAAAACCTGTTTTTACTCCTGCGGCATATTTATAATAATACGCCGTAGATATATCTTGCAGCATATTTGTTGTAACCAATATTTTTGCCCGGCTTTTATTTGTAGCCGGCATTTTATATCTGCTTTCTGAACAAATTTTTTTAAAAATATCGTATTTTAAAGCTTCTTTTGTAAGTATGGATAAATCGTAGGCTGTGGTATAATGATTTGGGTCGTGCAAACCGTGCGGATTAACATAATGCGTTCCGTTCATACCTAACTCTGCCGCTTTGCTGTTCATTTCATCCACAAAAGCGCTTTCGCTGCCGGAGCAATGCTCGGCTATGGCTATGGTGCTGTCTCCCGCGGAGGTTAACAGTAAATAATAAAGAATTTGCTCTACCGTTAAAACTTCGCCTTCTACAAGCCCGGCAACGGAACTACCCGTACCCATCATAGCGTTAATGGCGTTTTTAGATACGGTTATAGTTTCTTTTTGAAAGTCTTTGGTTTTTTCTATTAAAAGCAATGCTGTCATAATTTTGGTTAAAGAAGCCGGGTAACATCTTTCTTCGGGGTTTTTGCTGTAAATGGTTTCTCCCGTGTCTAAGCTTACCATAAGTGCATTTTTTGCAGTTACTTCAAAAGTGGAAGGGGAATAAGCTAAAGCCGGAGTAGCCGCAGATGTAAAAATAATGGTAATTGTTAACAAAACTAAAAAACATTTTTTCATATCTTTTATTTTCCTTAAAAATAATATATAATATAATAGAATTAATATTTATGATTTAATTATGATTTAATTTTATAATTTAAAACAAGTATTAATATTTTTAGTATACCATAAATTATTTTTAATTTAAAGATATTTTAACAAAAAATAAAACCAGAGTTTTACCGGAGGATATTATGGTTTATGTAACTGGAGATATGCACGGAGATGAAAGCAGACTTTACGATAAAGAGTGGAGAAAGCTTAAAGCCGGAGATATTTTAATTATTTTGGGAGATTTCGGTTTTTTATGGAACGATACCGAAAGAGAAAAATCCGCAATTAAATATTTAAGTACCCGAAAATTTACGGTTTGTTTTTTAGACGGTACGCACGAAAATTTTGATTTAATTAAAAAGGGAAGAACTACCTACTGGAAGGGCGGTAAAGTACATAGAATAGGCGACCATCTTTATCATTTAATGAGGGGTCAGATATTTACCATAGACGGTATAAAGTTTTTTACTTTCGGAGGCGGAGAAAGCGACGATAAAGACGTTAAGAGCGATCACGATTTTTGGTGGCGCTCTGAATTGCCGGGTCCAAACGAAATGGCACTGGGTGCCACAAGACTTGACGAAGAAGACTGTGCGGTAGATTATATTTTAACTCACGAACCTCCGTCAAGAGTTAAAAGCGCAATGCTTTTACGAAAAGGTGCGGAAGACCATGTAAATAAGCTTAACGGATTTTTTGAAGAAGTGGCTTCTACTTGCACTTTCAGGCATTGGTATTTCGGCTCTTTGCACGAAGACCGACAAATTACATCTAAATATACCTGCGTATTTAACAAACTTATAAAAATAGATATGAGTAAAAAGGTTATATATAAAAAGCTGAACGAAGTTTCAAATACTTCCGATATAACGGAAAATATATCTGTAAACGAAGTGGAATTAAGTACGGAAAGCACTAAGGGATTTATAGACCCGCACGAAAGCGATTTTATATTGCCTATAGAAACGGTTAAATTTACTGCAGAAAATTTAACGGAAAATAATTTAAAACCAAAAGAGCAAAACCCAAAAGAGCAAAACGAGGATTTTGACGAACACTTTAAAGAAAATTTAAATGATGATTTAAATGTAAAATTCGGAAAAGCCGAAAAAGAACCAAAAGTTTAAAAATAAAAATTTACATACAAATAATAAAAAGCTTCCGTAAAAATTGTAAAACGGAAGCTTTTTTATATAATTTTATCAGAATATATTAAAATTACTTAATTCTTTAATTACTTGAACTGCCGAATTCACTTGAATTGCTTGTATTGTTTGGGCTTGAAGAACTGCCCGAATTGTTGTCTTCGTTGGATTGCTGCCTTCCGGCGTGGTCTATAGTATAGTTTTCTTTTATAATCAAATCGGAAATTTTAACAAAAGAATATCCTTGGCTTTTTAAATTTTCTATAATATTCGGCAGCGCTGCCGGCGTATTTACCGCTGCATTATGAAATAAAATTATAGAGCCGTTCTGAACGTTTTTTGTGGCGTCCTGTGTTATTTTTTCGGCGGTATGACCCTCCATCCAATCTCTGCTGTCAACATCCCATTGTATGGTATACATATTTAAATCGCCTAAAGTTTTAATAACGTTGTTATTATAATCTCCGTACGGAGCGCGGAAAAGTATAGGCTCGGTATTTGTTACATTTTTGATTTTTTCGTTGCAGGTTTTAACTTCGTTTGTCATTTCTTCGGTCGAAAGCTTAGGCATGTGAGGGTGGGTGGTAGAATGATTGCCTATCTCGTGCCCGGCGTCGTGCAAAGCTTTTACGCTTTCGGGATATTTATCCACCCAGCTTGCAACCACAAAAAACGTAGCTTTAATATCGTATTTTTTTAAAATATCTATAAGGTCTTGGGTATCTTCGTTGCCCCAGGCGGCGTCAAAAGAAAGCGCCACAACTTTTTTGTTTGTATTAACGCTGTAAATCGGTAAAAGACGGTTTTTGTTTTGCAAGGCAAAAGCCGAAGTAATGGAAAGTACGGCAAAAGAAACAAATACCGCCGCAAAAATCATAATATGTCTTTTGGTTATTATTAAATATCTCATACTAAGCTCCAATCCGGATATTAATCTTAATAATTAATATGCGTAAATAAAAAAATATATTCTTTAATATATTATTTAAAAAAGTTAAAAAAGTTTTATTTCCTATTGACAAGGTAGGAAATAAATGCTATAATTTTAAAAACAAAAATAAAGTTAATTTTATTAATGCTTAAAAAAGTTATAATTTATAACTTTTAATATTAGTAAAGACTAATGTATAAAAAGGAGAGGATAAAATATGTTAACGGTAAAAACAAAAATTAAAAACAGAAAAAGTAAAATTCTTTCTCCGTGTATGAGAAGTTCGGCTTTACAAAAAATGTGTTGCGGCACAAGTATTAATAATATGAACATATAAATAAAAAAAAATAAACAATAAAAAAATAAAAAAATGATAAAAATTAAATTTAAAATACTTAACTTGTAATATCATAAGGAGGAAATTACAATGGCAAAAATATATAATTCGGCGGATGAATTAGTAGGCGGAACTCCGTTATTAAAACTTAATAAAATAGAAAAACAATTTAACTTAAAAGCAAACATTTATGCAAAATTAGAATATTTCAATCCGGCAGGCTCAGTTAAAGACCGTATTGCAAAATATATGATTGACGACGCCGAACAAAAAGGCGAATTAAAACCGGGCTCTGTAATTATAGAACCCACAAGCGGAAATACCGGTATAGGTTTGGCTTCGGTAGCGGCAGCAAGAGGCTACAGAATTATAATAGTAATGCCCGAAACCATGTCGGTTGAGCGCAGACAGTTAATGAAAGCTTACGGAGCCGAGCTTGTATTGTCCGACGGTTCTCAAGGTATGAAAGGCGCAATAGCAAAAGCAAACGAACTTGCTAAAGAAATAAAAAACAGCTTTATACCCGGTCAGTTTGTAAATCCCGCAAACCCCAAAGCACATTACGAAACCACCGGTCCCGAAATTTATAAAGATACGGACGGCAAGGTAGATATATTTGTGGCAGGCGTAGGTACAGGCGGAACTATTTCCGGTGTAGGAGAATATTTAAAAGAACAGAATAAAAATATTAAGGTTGTAGCCGTAGAGCCCAAAACTTCCGCAGTACTTTCAACCGGTGTAGCGGGTCCTCATAAAATTCAGGGTATAGGCGCAGGTTTTGTGCCCGATACATTAAATACCAAAATTTATGACGAAGTTATACCTATAGAAAATGAAAAAGCTTTTGAAATAGGTAATCTTATAGGCAAAAAAGAAGGAGTACTTGTAGGTATTTCTTCGGGCGCAGCTTTAGCCGCCGCTATTGAATTGGCAGAAAGAAAAGAAAACGAAGGTAAAAATATAGTTGTACTTTTCCCAGACACCGGAGACAGATATTTATCTACTCTTCTTTTTGCCGACTGATAAAAACAGCAAAACAGAAAGAAGTGTAAGTTAGTATGATACCTTCAAGAGAACAGGCTTTTAATTTGCTTAAAAAATATAACAAAGAGCCTTTTCATATAAAACATGCTTTAACCGTAGAAGGCATTATGAAATACTATGCAAAAAAATCAGGCTATGCTCAAGACGCCGAATACTGGGGAATAGTAGGTCTTTTGCATGATATAGATTTTGAAGAATTTCCAAACGAGCATTGTAAAAAAAGTATGGAAATTTTAAGGGAAAACAATATAGATGAAAGTATTATAAGAGCTACTTCAAGCCATGGTTATAATATAACGGTTGATATAAAGCCCGAACACGAAATGGAAAAAGTTTTATATGCTACGGATGAACTTTCAGGACTTATAGGTGCGGTGGCATTAATGCATCCGTCAAAAAGTGTATCGGATTTGGAAACAAAATCCGTTAAAAAGAAGTTTAAAGATAAAAAATTTGCCGCAGGATGCTCCAGAGAAGTTATTTTAAACGGTGCGGAAATGCTTAATACCGATATTGATACGCTTATAACCGATACTATTTTGGCTATGCGCGAAAGCGAAAATGAAATCAACGCCTTTATGGAAAAATATAAAAGCGCTGAAAATTAATTTGAATTAATTTTAATAAAAGGCGCCGAAATAAAAAAATTGATCGGCGCCATAAAACTATAAAAAATAAAATTAAAGTAAGAGATAAATTTTAAGAGATAATTTTAAAAGATAAATTTAAGAGATAAATATATGGAAAATAAAAAAGTACTGGTTGCTATGAGCGGCGGAGTGGATTCAAGCGTAGCCGCATATATTTTAAAGCAAGAAGGATATTCTTGCGTAGGAACCACCATGAAGCTTTACAATAACGAAGATATAGGCGTTTCTCCTAAAAAAACCTGTTGTTCGTTAGATGATATTTCCGACGCCAGGCGTGTGGCGCACAAGCTTGATATTCCGTTTTATGTTTTTAATTTTACCAAAGAATTTAAAACCGAAGTAATAAACCGATTTGTAAATTCTTATGAAAACGGAGAAACTCCCAATCCTTGTATAGATTGCAACCGCTTTTTAAAATTCGACCGTCTTTATAAAAGAGCCGAAGCCTTAGGCATACCTTATGTGGCTACCGGTCATTATGCAAGAATAGAAAAAGAAAACGAAAGATATTTATTAAAAAAAGCTTTGGACCCTTTAAAGGATCAAAGCTATGTGCTGTATTCGCTGACTCAGGAACAGCTTTCGCATACGATTTTTCCGTTGGGGGAAATTAAGGATAAAAAAGTTACAAGAGATATAGCCGAAAAAGCCGGATTTTATAACGCCAAAAAGCCGGACAGTCAGGATATTTGCTTTGTGCCTAACGGTAAATATGCCGAGTTTATAAAAAACTATACCGGTAAAAGCTATAAGCCCGGTGCTTTTTTAAGTGAAAACGGAGAGGTTTTAGGCAAACATCGCGGAATAATAGAATATACCGTAGGTCAGCGAAAAGGACTTAATATAGCGTTGGGAAAACCCTGCTATGTTACAAATATAAATCCTAAAAACAATACGGTGGTTTTGGGTGATAACGGTGATTTGTTTAAAAAGGAGCTTTTGGCGGAGGATTTTAATTACATTGCATTTTCGCCGCCGAATAAACCTTTTAAGGCTTACGCAAAAATAAGGTATAAACAACCCGAACAGGAAGCCACGGTTTATCCTATAACCGATACTGCCGTTAAAATAGTTTTTAAAGAACCCCAAAGAGCTATTACAAAAGGACAGGCGGTAGTTTTATATAATAACGATTTGGTTTTGGGCGGAGGAAAAATTTCCGAAGTTTTATAGTACATAATACTGTTTTTAAGGAGAATAAAATGATTTCTACCAGAGGAAGATATGCCATTAGGGTTTTGCTGGATATAGCCGAGCATCAAAGCGAGGGTTTTGTAAAAACCAAGGATATATCCGAAAGACAGGGAATTTCTCAAAAATATATGGAGCAAATTATGCCTGTTTTGGTTAAAAATAATTTACTTAAAGGTGTTTCCGGCAAAGTAGGCGGCTACAAATTAACAAAAGATAAAAAAGATTATATTATAGGAGATATTTTAACTTTAACCGAAGGAGATTTGGCACCGGTTAAATGTTTAAAGCCGGATGCCGAACCGTGCAGCCGTATAAAAGAATGTAAAACATTGCCTATGTGGAAGGAATATTATAAAATAACAAAAGAGTTTTTTAACAGCAAAACCCTTGCCGATTTAGGCTGACGGAAGTTAGAATTTAAAAATTAAAACCAAAACTTAAAAATTTAAATCTTAAATGCGGTAATTATAAACAGTATCTTTTAAAGTTTAAAAGATACTGTTTTTTAATATCTTATTTATAAAAAATATTATATATTTTTTTAATTTTTAGTGATAAGTATTGACAAAAAATATTTTATGTATTATAATATTCACAGTTAAATATAAAAAACTATAAATTTGCCGATAAGTTTCATACCTCTACGTTGGAGAATGGCCGAAGAGATAAACGGCTCTTCGGCTGTACTCTGACATTTTGGTTAGAATTTATTATAGCTCGAACATCAAAAAGCAGTTCGGGTTTTTTTTTGGCAAAATATAGTGAATTTTATTTGCTGAAAATAAAAAATATTATACAAATAAACTTTAACTTAATTTTACTTATATATCGTAGCAAAACTTAATACGGTTTCTACCTTACATATTACCCCATAGTATGTACGGAGAAATAACATAACCACTCGTTTAACGGGTGGTTATGGTTTTTTGTGCATATATTTTAAATTTTGTCTAAAAATCAGTGAAAAATTAATAACAGATAAAAAGTAATTAAAGACAGATAAATAAAATTTATTGAGAGAGAATAAAAGCGGTGGTAAAATAAAAGCAAGGCAAACGGCCAAAGAATATAGGGGTATGAAAAAAGAAGGGCGGAGCAAAAATGGACTATAAAATAATGGCTTTGGAAGATAAAATAGACGAAATAGATAAAAAGCTAAAAAATATAACGGTATCGGGAGATAATAAAGAAATACATTTTAATAATACAACAATAGACTGTATACAGTTAAGAGGTAAATCGACA
>CADBQU010000004.1 GCA_902796905.1 Oscillospiraceae bacterium
AATTTCGTTAAACTTGACAGTAAAAGTTTGCCATGTTATAATATTTTGGAACAAAAAATGTTATATTTATTAATTTTTAGTAAGAAAATGGGTGTGTATTAATATGGAAAAAATTGCGGTTTTAATCCCTTGCTTTAATGAAAGCAAAACTGTAGCTAAAGTTGTTAAGGATTTTAAAAAATATTTACCGGAAGCGGTAGTTTATGTGTATGATAATAATTCTACCGACCATACCGATGATTTGGCACGTGAGGCCGGCGCTGTAGTTAGATACGAGTACAAAGCCGGTAAGGGTAATGTAATACGCCGTATGTTTAGGGAAATAGACGCCGAGTGTTATATTATGGCGGACGGTGATGATACTTATCCCGCAGAATTTTCTCGTGAGATGGCAGATAAAGTATTAAACCGTAAAGTAGATATGGTTGTAGGGGACAGGCTTTCTTCTACCTATTTTACCGAAAATAAACGTCCTTTCCATAATTTTGGAAATTCTTTGGTACGCGGTTGTATCAATTCTATGTTTAACAGCAATATTAAAGATATTATGACCGGTTACAGGGCTTTCAGTTATCAGTTTGTAAAAACTTTCCCGGTGCTTTCAAAAGGGTTTGAAATTGAAACCGAAATGAGTATACATGCTATTGACAAAAATATGCTGGTAGAAAATGTAGTTATAGAATATAGGGACAGGCCCGAAGGCAGCGAATCTAAGCTTAACACATATTCGGACGGTTTCAGAGTTTTAAAAACCATTACAAAGCTTTATAAAAACTACAAACCGTTAAAGTTTTTCTCTATTTTGGCTGCCATTTTATGTATTATAAGTTTAGCGTTTTTTATACCTATTTTTGTTTCTTTTATTAAAACCGGATTAGTAGCCAAAATACCTACTTTAATTGTAAGTTGTTTTGTAATGCTTGCGGCTATACAATCGTTTTTCTCCGGACTTATACTTTCTACATTAACGCAGAAAAACAGACACGATTTTGAAATGCAATTAATTAAAACCCAGGATTCATACGAAAAAAAATTAAAAGAATCTAATAAATAAAGTTTAAAATGGAGTAAGTAAGTTTAATCTTACTCCATTTTTTATTGGAGAAGATTTATATATGTATAAAATTTCGGACACAATTAAAAATAATAAATTTGCGGTTATTTTGTTAAGGGCTGTTTTTTCTTATTGTGCGGCTGCCGGAGTTTCATATTATTATTTTTACGGAAAAAATTTAGTATTACAAAGCGCTTTTAATTTTTCTTTTTTTATATTGATATATATTTTATTACAAAAAGCAAGTTCGTTTAAAAAGCGCACTAAAAGAATAGCGTTTTCTGCGGGAGCAGTATATTCCGTAGTTATTTGTGTGGGTAAAGCTTTATATGATACAAACGGTTTTATCACGTTATACGGTTCTTATAAAAGAGTTTTAATAACTTTGGTTATGTTGTTTGGCATTTTTATAATTACCGGTTTAACACTTAGTTTAATATTAAACTTTTTAGAAACTCACGACATAACCGACAACAATAACAGTAATAATTTAAAGGGTACATCTAAATTAAATTTAAAAACACCTGTAAAATTTTTAATTTTATGGGGAGTTAACTTTATAGCGTATATTCCGTGTTTGTTGGCTTATTGGCCCGGAATTTATGCTTACGATATGAAAATGCAATCGGCTCAGGCAATAGGAGCTGCTCCGTTTGATAAATTTCATCCGCCGTTACATACTTTTTTATGGAAGGTTTGCATTAAAATAGGAAGTATAATTCCGTTGCAAGCCATAACGGTTTATGCGTTATTACAAATGGCGTTGTTATCTTGTTTTTTTGCCTCGGTTTTAATATATTTACGCAATAAAAATAAAAAGTTGTTTATTATAGGTTTTGTTTGGTTTGCTTTAAATCCTATTTTTGCGTTGTTTTCCATAAATCCAACAAAAGATGTTTGTTTTTCCGTATTTTTTGGTTGGACAATACTGTTAATTTATGACGCTCTTAAAAATACAAAAGCATTTTTTAAAAAACCTATTAAAATATCAGCTTTATTAATTTGTATATTATTAAGTTGTTTATTCAGAAATAACGCGGTTTATGTATTTATAGTATGTGTGCCGTTGTTTGCTGTATTTTTTAAAGGCGTTAGAATAAAAGCGGCGGCAGTATTGGTTTGCGCTTTGGCTTTGTTTATGGTAATTAACGGTCCTTTATTACAAGCTTTGGGCGTTAAAAAAGGCAATAACCGTGAAAAACTTAGCGTACCGATGCAGCAAATTGCGCTTACTGTTGTTAGAAACGAGAGCAAATTAACTCAGGAAGAAAAAAGTACAATAGATAAATTTTTAGATTATAAAATTATTAAACAAAAATTTAATTATAGGTTTGCCGACCCTATAAAAAGTTCTTTTAAAACAGATTATTACGATTGCAACAAAAAAGAATTTTTAAGGCTTTGGGTTGATTTGGGACTTAAATATCCTAAAGAATATATTATTGCTTTTATGGATTTGAATTTGCCGTATTGGTTTATTGATGCGGATTCCGTAGATACATATTCACAAAGAAGATACATTGAAACCAGTGCGGTTTCAAATAATTATTATACAATAAACAGAAATTCCAAATTACCGTGGATTTATAACTGTTACGAAAAAGCAGCCGATTACAGCATTTTTAGAAAAATCCCCATAGTTTCAAATATATTTTCTATAGCTACGCCCATATGGGCAATATTATTTACCGGTTTATGTTTAATTTTTAAACGAAAATACAAACAACTGTTGGTTTTATTGCCTCCGGCTTTATTATGGGCCACATATTTGTTGGGACCTGTAAGCAATTTTAGATATGTATTACCGTTTACAATGCTATATCCTTTATTTTTGTTGTTAATATTTAACAAAGAAAATACCGAGAATAATTAAATAAAAAACAGCCTGAAAATTTACATAATTTTTTGGGCTGTTTTTTATTTTGTTTTTAATTAAAATTTTAACTTTTAATTAACCGGTAAACCGTATCGGATTGACCGGCTACTTCCGGAGAGTGGGTTACTATAATTATACATTTGCCTTCTTTGGCCAACATTTTAAAAATTTGCATAATTTCGTTTTGTGTTTCTATATCCAGGTTCCCGGTGGGTTCATCGGCTAAAATTATTTTAGGGTTAAAAGATAACGCTCTGGCAATTGCAACTCTTTGCTGCTGACCGCCCGAAAGCAATAAAACTATTAAGCCTATAAGAATATTTCTGCCTTTGGAACGCGTTATGTTTTTAATTGCATTTTTAAGTATGTACATAAATACCTCCTAAATTTATTTTTAAAAGTTAAGTGCAATTGAATTTTTAACAAAAATATATTAACTTAATTTTTTTGTGAGAAAAAATTTTAAAAATTAAAAAAGTTTAAACAAATGTTGCAAAAAAATATTTTGAACTTATAAAAAATAATTGTATTTTTTAGGTTTAAGTGATATAATTACAATATAAAAGGAGGCTTAATAGTATGAAAAATATAAGTATTTGCATTGGTAGGCAATTTGGCAGCGGCGGACATGAAATAGGTAAATTAATAGCGGAAAAATTAAATATTCCTATTTACGATAAAGAAATTATAAACGAAATGTCTAAAAAAAGCGGTATTAGTAAGGAACTTTTGGAAGACTACGATGAAAAGCACACAAACTCTTTTCTTTATTCTTTATCTTTAGGCGCTTACACTTATAATACAATTGCCGGTGTTCCGGAAATGCCTTTAAGTGATAAAATATTTATTATTCAAAGCGATACTATTAAATCTTTGGCAAGTAACGGCCCTTGCGTATTTGTGGGCAGATGTGCCGAAACCGTTTTGGAAAAAGAACATGATATTTTCAGCGTGTTTATTCATAATGATTTTGATAACAGAATTGAAAGAGTTTCATCTTTTCAAAAGATATCGCACGATGAAGCGGCAAGCATTATAAGAAAAGCGGATAAAAAACGTGCCACTTACCACAATTTTTATTCCGATAAACGCTGGGGAGACGTAGCTTCTTACGACATGTGTATAAACAGCAAAATAGGTACGCAAAAGGTTGCGGATATTATTATAAAAGCTGTTGAATCTCTTTAAAAATCAGCACCTGTTTTCGTTTACTTGAGTAAAATGGTAATACGGAAAGCAGGTGCTTTTTATGAAAAATTTAAAAAGAGAAAAACAAAAGGGAATTATAAAAGTTTGCTTTTTTGCTATAATTATAATTTTGGCGGGAATTATATACATATCCTATTACAGCTTAAAACCTTTAATAATAAGCAATATTGAAGTATGCGCAGAAAACGAATTTTTAAATATTACGGCAAAAGAGCTTGAAAATATAATAAAAGAAAACAATATAAATTATAAAGAACTGGCAAATATAGAAAAAAATAATAACGGCGATATAATATCGGTTAGTTGCAACACGGTTAAATTAACAAATATAAAAACAAAACTTATAAAAAATATAGATGTATATTTAAAAAAAGGCCCGGAATTTTCTTTTTCTATTCCGCTGGGTAATGTTTTAAACAGTAATTTGTTTTCGGGAAAAGGTCCGTGCTTAAAATATAAATATGTATTAAACAGCACAATAAATTCGAATTTTAAAAGTGAATTTAATAGTGCCGGGATAAATCAAACTTTGCATAAAATAGTTTTGGAATTATCTTCGGACATTTCGGCTTCTATGCCGTACATTACAAGCAACATTAATGTTAAAAGCAGTTATGTTTTAGCCGAAACGGTAATAGTGGGTAAAATACCTCAATCGTATTTCAGCATAAATTAAGTGTTGTAACAGGTAGGTTATTTTTTAAAAATATAAAAAAACAGGATATATAATAATATGGATTTTAAAAAAGAAATAAAAGAATTAACAGATAAACTTAATTACTATGCTTCTAAGTATTACGATGACGATAATCCTGAAATTTCGGATTATGAATACGATATGATGCTTAGAAAATTAGTGGATTTGGAAAAAGAATATCCGCAATATGCGTTAAAAAATTCGCCCACCAAAAAAATAGGCGGAAAAGCCGACAGCCATTTTGCGTCAGTAACACATAAAGTTAAAATGGAAAGCCTACAAGACGCTTTTTCGTACGATGAACTGTATGCTTTTGAAAAAAGAGTTACAGATAAATGTAATAACGCTACTTTTTCTTTTGAGCCTAAAATAGACGGTTTATCCGTATCTTTGGAATACAATAACGGAGTTTTGGTAAGAGCTTCTACCAGGGGCGACGGCACTACCGGAGAAGATATAACATTAAACGCTTTAAAAATACGTTCGGTGCCTAAAAAAATAGCCTTTAACGGCGTTTTGGAAGTACGCGGCGAAGTATATATGTCTAAAGAAAACTTTTTAAAATTAGTTGAATTACAAGAAAACGAGGGCAAAAAACCGGCTAAAAACCCAAGAAATGCCGCAGCAGGCTCTTTAAGGCAAAAAAATCCCGAAATTACCGCACAAAGAAATTTAGATTGCTATGTTTTTAATATACAGCAAATAGAACAAAACAATAAAAATACGGAAACACTTAACAAAAAATATACGGACGTAAATTTTAAAACCCATATAGAAACGCTTGATTTTTTAAAAGAATTGGGCTTTAAAACCTTGCCGTTTTACAAAAAAGTTTCATCTGTTAAAGAAGCCGTAAAAGAAATAGAAAATTTAGGCAACAACAGGGGAGAGCTTGATTGTGAAATAGACGGCGTGGTTATAAAAGTAAACGAACTTAAATTTAGGCAAACATTGGGAAGTACGGTTAAAGTGCCGAGATGGGCGGTAGCTTTTAAATATCCTCCCGAAGAAAAAAACACAAAGCTTTTAAAAATAGAAGTAAACGTAGGCAGAACGGGAGCTTTAACACCCGTAGCAATTTTTGAACCTATTTTACTTGCCGGCACTACCGTTTCAAGAGCAGTACTGCACAATGAAGATTTTATTAATTCTTTAAAAATTAATGTAGGAGACGAAATAACGGTAAGAAAAGCCGGAGAAATTATTCCTGAAGTTGTGGGAGTTAACAAAAAAACAGGGGACAGTATTTTTA
The DNA here is from genome assembly GCA_902796905.1 of Oscillospiraceae bacterium. Classification (GTDB taxonomy): domain Bacteria; phylum Bacillota; class Clostridia; order Oscillospirales; family Acutalibacteraceae; genus UMGS1279. The sequence goes on from CADBQU010000004.1 coordinate 6,089, forward strand.
AAATGCCGGAATTTTGCCCTTCATGCGGCGCTAAAGTTTACCGTGAAGAGGGAGAATCGGCAATAAGATGTGTTAATACCGCGTGTCCCGCACAGTTGGCAAGGCATATTATTCATTTTGCTTCGAGAGACGCCATGGATATAGAAGGCTTGGGACCGGCAATTGTGGAACTGCTGCTTAAAGAAAAGCTTATTTCTCATTTTTACGAGCTGTATTTACTTAAAAAAGAAGATATATTAAATCTTGAAGGCTTTAAAGATAAATCGGCGGATAATTTAATTAACGCAATAAACAAAAGCAAAAACAACGATTTTTACCGCTTAATATACGCTTTCGGAATTCGCCATATAGGCAATAAAGCCGCAAAATTAATTGCCGACAAATTTAAAAATATTGATAATTTGCTTTTGGCAAAAGAAGAAGAAATAAAGGAAATAGAAGGTTTCGGCGAAGTTATGGCCGAAAGCGTTTATAACTTTTTTAATTTATCGGCAACAAAAGAACTTATAGAAAAGCTTAAAAGCTTTAATGTTAATATGACAGCCGAAGAAAAAGAAACAGGTAACAGCTTAAGCGGAAAAACTTTTGTTTTAACGGGCGCTTTAAGCGAATATACCCGCAACGAAGCTTCTGAAATTATTGAAAACTTAGGCGGTAAAGTATCTTCGTCCGTTTCTTCAAAAACGAGTTTTGTTTTAGCCGGCGAGGACCCGGGCTCTAAATACGATAAAGCAAAAGCTTTGGGAGTAAAAATTATATCGGAACAAGAATTTAAAGATATGATAAAATAAAATAAATTATAATATAATATAATCATAAAATTTATATATATTTTTTAAAGTCTTTTTTTTAAAATTAACAGACTTTATTTTTTTAATAACCGTATAGTATTTATAAAAATGCACAAAATATTTAAGTGTAAAAACATTAAGTATTTTGGACGGTAATATTTATGAAATTAACATTTTTAAAGGCTTTATTTAAAAAGAAAAAGCAGGTTGTTTTAACGGTTTTAAGCATAGCTATGGGTATATTAACGGTTGTTATTACAGGAATAGTTTCTACAACCGGAAAAACGCTTATAAATAACGAATTGGACAGCTTAGGTATGAATGGTATATCCGTTACGGCTACTGTTGGTAATACGTTAAAAAACGATACTTTGGAAGAAATTAAAAAGCTTTCTTATGTTAAGCAGGCTACACCCGTAATAGTATCGGGCGGATATTTAAAAAACGAAGGCAGCGGAACAAACGCCATAGCGTTTTGGGGCATAGATTCTTCGGCAGAACAGGTAATTTCCATAAAGCTTATAAAGGGAAATAATATTTCCGATAAAAATGTTAAAAATAACGATTATGTTTGTTTAATAAACGAAAATATGGAAGATAAATATTTTAACGGAGACGCAATAAATAAAAATTTAGAGGTTTTAATTTCTAACGAAACCGTAGCGTTTAAGGTTGTAGGCGTAGTTGAAACCGACAGCTGTATTTTACAAAATACGGTAGGAGAGATTATACCCAATGTTTTATATATTCCATATACAAGCTTGCAAACTGCCATAGGAATAAATACCATAAACCAAATTGCAGTTAATGTTAACTCCGTTAACGATGCGCAAATGGATGAATATACTTCTAAAATAGTAAACGAAGTTAACGCTTCATCCGGCGGCAGTATTGTAAAAGCCCAAAATTTATCAAAGCAACGCAACGGTTTATCCAATACATTAAATATTATATCGGCGGTTTTGGGCACTATAGGACTGATTACTTTATGTATTTCGGGATTTAGCAGTATGACGGTTATGATGTTTTTGGTAAACGAACGCACAAAAGAAATAGGAATTAAAAAAACTTTGGGCGCTTCGTTTAAAAATATTTTATTTGAATTTTTAGGGGAGTCGGTATTATTATCTTTAATGGGCTGTTTTTTGGCTTTTACCGTAGTGGGACTAATACTGTTGTTTTTAAATATATTTTTGCATTTAACTTTTAGTTTAAACGCAGAGCTTTTTATAACCGCTTCTTTAATATCTGTTATAAGCGGAGTTGTTTTTGGAATATATCCGGCTATAACTGCGGCAAAGTTAAATCCTGCCGATTCTTTAAGAAAAGAATAAAAGAAGTAATATAATTTGACAAACCAAAATTTTTATGATAAATTTATATTAGTAAATAAATAGGAAAAGCAATATTTTTTATTTAATAAAAGAAAAGGGTATTGTTTTTCCTATATTTTAAAATATCAAAAATTATACAAAATGAATATTTTGTATAATTTAGGGAAGTTTAAATTACTTTAAATAATTAAAGACTTTACAGGCATTATCTTATAAATTATAATATATATGTAGTATTCGGAGGTGTATTTATTGAAATATGAAGTTTTAAGCTCTGCTCCTTTAATAATAAGAGATTTTTTGGTTTACAGTGAAACCATTAAAAATAAATCGGTCAATTCCGTTGAAGAATATTTTTTTGATTTAAGAACCTTTTTTAGGTATTTAAAGCTTTCCCGTAATATGGTTCCTAAAAATACGGATTTTGAAGAAATAGATATATCCGACATAGATTTAGACTTGGTAAAAACAGTTACTTTAAACGATTTATATTCGTTTTTGGTTTATTTAAAAAATGTTAGAAAAAACAACGCAAAATCCCGCGCCCGCAAATGCTCTACTTTAAGAATATATTTTAAATATTTAACTACCAACCGCGGTCTTTTAGAAACGGACCCTACCGCATTAATGGAATCTCCAAAATTTCAAAGCGAAATTCCAAAATATTTGACATTAGAAGAGAGCCGCGAATTATTAAACTCTATTGACGGTAAACATTATGAACGCGATTATTGTATTATAACGTTGTTTTTAAATTGCGGTTTGCGTTTAAGCGAGCTTTGCAATATAAATTTAAGCGATATAAAAGGCACTAATCTTAAAATTACAGGTAAAGGTAATAAACAGCGTATAGTTCATTTAAACAACGCTTGTATAAACGCTTTGGAAAATTATATTAAAAAAAGACCTGCCGAAGGCGTAAAAAGCGAATATAAAGACGCATTGTTTTTAAGCCAGCAATTAAAAAGAATAAGTAATAAAACCGTACAGCATATAGTTTATACTTTTTTGGATAAGTCGGGTTTGGGCGGAAAAGGATATTCCGTACATAAATTAAGACACACCGCCGCAACGCTGATGTATCAGCATGCAAACGTAGACGTAAGAGTTTTACAGGATATTTTGGGACATGTTAATTTAAATACAACCCAAATATATACACATACATCTTCACAGCAAATTGACAGCGCAATAGACCATAATCCTTTGGCAAACGAAAAATTATCAAATAAAAATAACGATAAAGATAAAAACTAATTTAATATACTAATATATTAAAATAACAGAACCGCAGATTTTTGTTTCTGCGGTTCTGTTATTTAGAAAGATAAAGTTAAATAAAAAACAATATATAAAATAACCATAATAAAAATAATTATAATATTTATTAGGCTATTTTTAATCTTAATCTTAGCTTATCGGCTATCATTGCTATAAATTCGCTGTTTGTGGGTTTGCCCCTGCCATTATGTATGGTAAAGCCAAAATAGGAATTTAAAACATCCACATCTCCCCTATCCCAAGCCACTTCTATTGCATGCCTTATGGCACGTTCCACTCTTGAAGAAGTTGTAGAATAATGCTTTGCTACCGTTGGATATAATAATTTTGTAACTGAATTTATTATTTCGGGGTCTTTTACCGAAAGTATTATGGCTTCTCTTAAATACTGATATCCCTTAATATGTGCCGGAACGCCTATTTGATGAATTATTTCGGTTATCATAATTTCCAGGTCCGGGTCGGTTACCACACCGCTGTTAATGCTTTTAATAGGGTTGGAAATCTTTTTCCAACCGGTTAGCTGAATCATTCTTTCGGCCATAACGCCTATATCAAAAGGTTTTAAAAAATAATAAGAAACACCGGCTTTTAAAGCAGCTTGTTCCAATTCCGGATTATCAAAACTGGACATTGCCATTACCATAGTTTTTAAATTTAATGTTTTTATGGTTTCCATTACTCCCAAAATATCTAAGCTTGGCATAAAAACATCCGCTAAAACTATATCCGGAGTTTTACGCTGAATTTCATTAACTAAAACTTTTCCGTCTTTTTCGCACGAATAAGTTTCCATACCGTAACTTTTTAATATATTGGAACATTTTTGTCCGAATTCCGTTTTATTATCTGCTATTAGTACTTTTAATTTCTTTTCCATTGTTTTAACTCCTTTTATTGATTTGCTATATTTTACCATATAATGTAAAAAATTGCAAGTATATTTTTACAAAAAATGGAAAATATTTTTTAACCGATAAAAAACGGACATAAAAAAACAAGAATTAAAGCCGAATTACTTTAATTCTTGTTAAAAAAATTATAAAAAATTAATTATATAAATTAATATCAATTTTTTGGTAAGGTACAGAAATATCGTTTTCTTCAAAAACCGAATAAATTATTCCTAATATATCTCTTTTAATTTGCAAAAATTTTTCCAATTTGCAATTTGCCTTAATTAAATGATTAACCGAACTGTCGGCAAATTCGGTAATTCCTAAATATTTAATGGATTTTACCGAAACGGTATTTTTAATTTTATCGCAAATAATATTTGAAATTTCTTTTGCTTTTTCCAAATCGATTTCGTAAGGATAAGGAATTTTAATAAGCAGCCAATCGCTTAATTTAGTAATTTCATTTATATTTCTGTTGCTTACCGTAACGGTGTTACCCGTTTTTAAATCATATATTTTTGTTACTTTTAAATTAAAATGAGTTATTTTACCGAGAGTTACATTACCGTAGCTTACATAATCTCCCACGGTAAAAAAATCATCCCAAACAATATTTATACCCATTATTAAATCTTTTAAAATATCCTGCAAAGCAAAACCAACTATAATACCGGCTACTCCCAAACCTGTTATAATAGATGTAACGTTAATACCGTATATTTGCAAAACCGTAATTGCGGCAAATATAATAAGCAAATATTTTATACAAACCGAAACGGTTTTTAAATTAGCTTCTTTTTTAAAATCGAACTTCTTTTTTTGAGAAAAGCGTTTTATAAATTGTTTGTATAAAAACCATACCGCAACGCAAATTACAACAATAGCCGTGCTTATATACAATTTGGGAGAAAGCAAAAAATTTTTTATAACGTCCATATTTATAAATCCTTTGTAAATTAAATTTATTATAAAAAATAATAGTAGTATTTTAAATACTACTATTATTACTTAATTATAAAACAATAGATACGCTTTTGCAACACTTGTAAATAGGTAAATATAAAAAACCAAAATAAATTTTTCTTTTTTAAAACCCTAAAATATAAAATATATTTAAAAATAAAATTTATTTTTTAAATAATTCTACCAATCTTTTTGCTGCCTCTACGGTATCTTCTTTATTGCCGAAAGAAGATAATCTGAAAAATCCGTCCCCGCATTTTCCAAAGCCCTCTCCCGGAGTACCTACTATTTTTCCTTTGTTTAAAAGTAAATCAAAGGTTTCCCAGCTACCCATATTATTTGGGCATTTAAACCAAATGTACGGAGCGTTTTTTCCGCCGCAATACCAAATTCCGCATTCGTCCAAAGCCTGCATTAAAACTTTGGCATTTTGTTTATATTTTAAAATATTTTCTTTTATTTCTTTTTGACCGGAAGCCGTAAAAACCGCAGCGGCTCCTTTTTGTATAATATAAGAAACGCCGTTTGTTTTTGTGGTACGGTTTCTAACCCACATTTCGTTTAAATTCATACCGTTAAAAGCCAAATCTTTAGGTATAACCGTATATCCGCAACGGGTGCCGGTAAATCCTGCGGTTTTAGATAACGAACTTATTTCTATAGCGCATTTTTTACTGTTTTCAATTTCGTAAATACTGTGCGGAATTTCATCGTCTTCTATAAAAGCTTCGTAAGCGGCGTCAAATATAATTACGGAATTATTTTTATTTGCGTATTCTACCCATTCTGAAAGCTTTTCTTTTGTAAATACTGCCCCTGTTGGATTATTTGGAGAGCAAATATAAATAATATCAGCTTTTATGCTGTAATCGGGCGACGGAGTAAAGCCGTTATCTTTGCTGGAAGGCAAATGTATAATTTTATGTCCCGCAATAACGTTTGCGTCAACATAAGCCGGGTATGCGGGTTCCATAATTAAAGTTGTATTATTGCTTGAAAATAAATCTAATATATCTCCCAATTCATCGCTGGCTCCGCTTGAAGCAAAAATTTCCTCGGTACTTAAATCTACATTCCTTAAAGAATAATAATCTTTAATGGCTTTTTTATAAAAATCCGCGCCGCATTCAGGCATATAGCCGTGGAATGTTTCTTTATTGCCTTGGTCATCTACTGCTTTATGTAATGCTTCTACAACGGTTTTACAAAGCGGAAGCGTAACATCGCCTATACCCAAGCGCAATAAGTGTGTATTGGGATTTTTTTGCAAATAAGCATTTGTTTTTTGGGCTATATTGTAAAACAAATAAGAGCTTTTAAGTTCGGAATAATGTTCATTTAAATTAATCATCTGCAACTTCTCCTTCATAAACAAATTCTGCCGGACCGGTCATTAAAACGGTATTATCGTTTAATATTTTTATATGTAATGTTCCGCCGTCCAAAATTACAGATATATCGGAATTATATTCGCAAAAACCGTTTTCTATTGCAGCCATAGCCGAAGCACAAGCCCCCGTACCGCAAGCCAAAGTTATACCGCTGCCTCTTTCCCAAACTCTCATTCTTAATTTGTTTTTATCAAGTACTTTAATAAATTCTACATTTGTACCGTTTTTAAAAAATGAATGATGTTCTATTTTAGGGCCTACTGTTGTAAGAGGAGCGTTCTCGGCGTCGTTAACAAAAATTACCGCGTGAGGATTACCCATAGATACTGGTTTTACGGTGTAATCTTTATTTAAAACATTTAAAACCACATCTTTTTGCGGCTCGCTTTTGCCCATATTTACCGTAACGCTTTTTACTTTTTTATTATCAATTTTAAGTTCCAGTTTTTTTATTCCCGATAAAGTTTCTATTTCTACTTCGTTTTTATTAATATAACCTTTATCAAATAAATATTTTCCCACGCATCTGATACCGTTTCCGCACATAAGCGCCTCGCTGCCGTCGGCATTAAAAATACGCATTTTATAATCTGCTGCGGTAGAAGGCAAAATATATATAATACCGTCGGATCCGGCGCCGAAATGTCTATCGGAAAGTTTTATAGATAATTCACTTGGATTTTTCGGTTCTTCGTTGGAAAAGATATATAAATAATCATTTCCGAGTCCTTGCATTTTAGTAAACTTCATAAATATACTCCATATATAGGCGAAAGCCCAAAGCCTTTTAGGCTTTGGCAAAAGCAAAGCTTTTGCTCCCAAAAACAAAATTTGTTTTTGGGATGGCTTTCGCGTTATTATTTGTTATCTTCTGCCGTTCTTTTATCCAATGCGGCTTTTATAAATCCTTTAAACAAAGGATGAGCTTTGTTTGGACGGGATTTAAATTCCGGATGGAATTGTACTCCTACATAAAAAGGTCTTTCTGTAAGCTCTACGGTTTCAACAAGTTTTCCGTTGGGAGAAACACCCGAAAAAGTTAAACCGCATTTTTCAAGCGTGTCTTTATAAATATTGTTAAATTCGTATCTGTGTCTGTGGCGTTCGGAAATTTCGTTTTTTTTGTAACATCTTTCCATTGTGGTACCTTTTTTTATCAAACAAGGATAAGCGCCTAATCTTAATGTTCCGCCCTTGTCTATATCTTCGCTTTGTCCCGGCATAAAATCAATAACTTTGTTTTTGCAAAGCTCATCAAATTCGCCTGAATGTGCGTCTTTAATACCTGCTACGTTTCTTGCATACTCTATTACGGCTATTTGCATACCCAAACAAATTCCAAAGAAAGGTATGTTGTTTTCTCTTGCATATTTAACCGATAAAATCATACCTTCTATTCCCCTGCTGCCAAAGCCGCCGGGAACTATTATTCCGTCTAAATCATTTAAAATTACACAATAATTGTTTTCGTTAATGTTTTCCGAATCCAACCACTTAATTTTTATATGCGTATTAAAAGTATATCCGGCATGACGTAAAGCTTCCGCCACCGAAAGATAAGCGTCGTGTAACTGTACATATTTGCCTACCAAACCTATTCTTACTTCTTTTTCACGCTTTTTAATGGTTTCTACCATTTCGGTCCATTCTTTTAAATCCGGTTTTTTAGCTTTTATGTTTAATTCCCTGCAAACTATAGAAGAAAAATTGGATTTTTCAAGCATAATCGGAGCCTCGTATAAACAAGGCAAAGTGATATTTTCTATAACGCAGTCGGGTTTTACATTGCAAAATAAAGAAATTTTATTAAATATCTGCTCTTCTAAAGGTTCGTCGCATCGTAAAACAATAATATTAGGATTAATTCCCATTCCCTGTAATTCTTTAACGGAATGCTGTGTGGGTTTGGATTTATGTTCGTCCGAGCCACTTAAAAAAGGAACTAAAGTAACATGTATAAATAAACTGTTTTCCCTGCCCACTTCTAATGAAATTTGTCTTACGGCTTCTAAAAACGGCTGTGATTCTATATCGCCTATGGTTCCGCCGATTTCGGTTATAACAACATCCGCATCGGTTTGCTTTGCCACTCTGTATACAAAATCTTTAATTTCGTTTGTAATGTGCGGTATTACCTGAACGGTTGAACCCAAATATTCTCCTCGGCGTTCTTTGTTTAAAACATTCCAATAAACTTTACCGGTGGTAAGATTGGAATATTTATTTAAATTTTCATCTATAAAACGCTCGTAATGGCCAAGGTCCAAATCTGTTTCGGCACCGTCTTCGGTAACATAAACTTCTCCGTGTTGGTAAGGACTCATAGTTCCGGGGTCAACATTTATGTACGGGTCTAATTTTTGAGCTGCAACTTTAAGCCCTCTTAATTTTAAAAGTCTTCCTAAAGAAGCGGCGGTAATACCTTTACCTAAACCCGATACAACACCGCCGGTTACAAATATATATTTAGCCATAAAAATTATCATATCCTTCCCAAAGACAAAGTTATATTTAATATATTTATAATTATTTTTTGATTGTTTTTAATAGGTTTTTAATTATTTTACAGTTTTGTTTTTTAAAATTATTTTTTTAAATTAAATTTATGCTTTTTATTTTTTAAATTTTATTATCTGTATGTATTTAATATATTTTTAGCTATTTCAAGTTTTGTTACACATCTGTTCATAGCTTGCTTTTCTATATATTTATGTGCTTCATTCTCAGACATTTTAAGGTTATCTATAAGTACCCATTTTGCCCTGTTGACCAAACGTATTTCTTCCATTTTTTCTTCTATGGAAGCTGTTTTTTGTTCCATACGCTTTAAGCGCTCTCTTGTACCGCAAAGCAAAATTAAAGATTGTGTAATCATAGCGGCGGTTGTGGGTTTTGAAAGAGTTAATACCCCGAACGGAGAAACCCTTGCGTTAATATCCGGATAATGTTCGCTTTTTACTAATAGCAAAACTCCCGTTCCGCTGCTTTCGCAAACATCCAACGCCAATTTTGTGCCGAAATCGTCCGGCAAAGGCGTATTTATAATAACAATATCATAACTGTTTTCAAGCAAACTTCTTCTTGCGCCTGAAACATCTTTTACTATTATTTTGGGGCTGTAACGATTTTCGGGAAGTAAATCTAATATTGATTGATTGAATTTTTGAAATTGAGATACTATTAAAACACTGTAGCAATGCTCAATTAAATCCATTAATACTTCTCTCCTTCCCCAAAAATCAAAGTATAACTTTTGTTACCGATGTTTTTAAATTTAAAACTTTTAATCTTTTTAATATTTTAATCTTGCGTATAATTTTTAATTAAATTTTCGTTTAAATTTTCTTTAATAAATAAGCTGTTTAATGCGTTTTCTTTTGCTTCCGCCAAAGTAAGCGGCAAAAGTTTAAAATCTTTAATTTTTTCTTTTTCCGCCAAATATAAATTAAAATCTGCGGGTTTTGGCAATTTTAAATTGTTTTTTACACCGTATATTCCCGCTTTTATTATTAAAGCAAAAGCCAAATAAGGATTGCACATAGGGTCTGCCGAACGAAGTTCGGCGCGTTTATATTTACCGAAAGCCGCAGGAATACGTATAAGTTCCGAACGGTTTTCATTAGACCAAGTTACATATTTGGGTGCTTTGCTGTGTCCGAATCTTAAATAAGATTCATCCGTAATATTTAAAAATAATGTAATATCGTTTATTTTATCTAAAATTCCGGCTATTACGCATTGCATAATATTTTTTTCATCGTCTTTTAAATTATTTATTTTCGATTTTTTATTTTCCGCTACCGAAAAGTTAATATGCATACCGTTGCCGGCTTTATTTAATAAAGGCTTGGGAGAAAAATCTGCGTATAAACCGTTTCTTGCAGCCGCAGTTTTTACTACCGATTTAAAAGTTACGGCATTATCGGCAGCGGTTAAAGGATCGGAATATCTAAAGTCTATCTCATTTTGTCCCGGACCTTCTTCGTGATGGGAACTTTCGGGTATAATACCCATTTGCTCCAAAGTCAAGCAAATTTCTCGCCTTATATTTTCTCCTTTATCGTCGGGAGCTATATCCATATATCCGGCGTTATCGTAAGGAATAACTGTTTTTTCTCCGTTTTCGTTTAAATTAAATAAATAAAATTCCATTTCGGAGCCGAAAGAAAATTCCAGACCCATTTCTTTGGCTTCCTCTACGGCGTTTATTAAAACGGTTCTTGTATCGCATTCAAAAGGTTCGCCGTTAGGGTAAGTAATATTGCAAAACATTCTTACAACTCTTCCGTGCTCAGGTCTCCATGGCAAAACCGAAATAGTAGATGGATCGGGATGTAAAAATAAATCGGAATGAACCTTTACATTAAATCCCTTAATAGCAGAAGCGTCTATTGCAATACCGTATTCAAAAGCTTTTTCAAGTTCTTGCGGCATTATAGAAATATTTTTCTGTTGGCCGTAAATATCGCAAAAAGCCATTCGTATAAACTTAACGTCTTCTTCTGCAACATATTGCAAAACCTCGTTTTTTGAATACTTCATAACAGTTTCCTTTCTTTTAAACCGTTCGGTTTTTAAATAAACCGAAAAATTTTAATTTTATTGTTAATTGGCTATATACATTTGTTTGTACGGGTTTGCGCTGTTAGGGGTAATTACCGTATATTCTTCGCTTAACATTTCTTTTTCGTTAAAATTAAAATATTTGCAAAAATTAGATATATACGGTTTTATTTCGTCTAAATCTTCTTTGGTGGCTTTACGTTTGGTGGTTTGACCCGGAAATTTAATGTTTTCGGCTTTTCCTCTTAAAATTAATTTTCCGCCGTGCATACCCGTAGAAGAAAAATTACCTACCAAAGGCTTATCGTTTTTGGTCAACCCCAAAACAATAATTAATCCTCCCGCCTGGTATTCGCCTAAAAAGCTGCCGGTTTTTCCGCCTATTATAATAACCGGTTTCTTTTCTTTATATTCTTTCATATGAATACCGGCCCTGTATCCGGCGTCGCCTTTAACATATATTTCTCCGCCGCGCATAGCGTATCCTGCGGCGTCGCCTATGTTGCCGTGTATAATAATTTTTCCGGCGTTCATAGTATCGCCTACGGCGTCCTGTGCATTGCCGTTTACGGTTATTTCGGCACCGGTTAAGTATGCGCCTAAAGCATTACCGGGAATTCCGTTAAGTTCAATTTTTTTGTTGTTCATACCGCTTGCTATAAAGCGCTGACCTGTTAAATCGGTTATTTTTACAGTGCCGTTTTTTTCATATTCCCGTATTTTATTGTTTAAATCTTTAAAATTCAGTTCTTTTGCATTAATTTCGATTGTTTTTTCCATTATACCACACCTCCTAAAATCTTTCTACGATAATTTTTTGAAAAAGCAAAAAGAGAAGGTTCTTTTTCCAAAACAGGTAAATCCACTTCGTTTATATCAATATTATTTCTTAAAATATTTGTGTAAATACCTGCATTTTTTACATTACCTATAAGTAAAAATCCAACCAATCTGTTATTTTTAAAATATAATTTTTTAATATTTTCTTTTCCTTTTTCGGTATAAATATTATCTGCGGTTTCTTCATTTCTGTCTCCGGCAGACATTGCGTAAAGTCCGAAAAAGCCGATTGAATTCATAGGTATGGGATTATCAAATACTTCTTCTTTTCCCGCCATATTAATTCCCGCCGTTTTACCGCCTATATACGCGTTTGGCATAAGCGCCATAATTTTAGAGGTTTTACTTGAAAAATCTATTGTTTCGGTACAATCGCCGGCAGAATATATATTTTTTAAAGAGGTTTGGTTTTTATTGTTAACCACTATTCCTCTGTTTACTTCTCCGCCTATATCTTTAATTAAAGAAACATTAGGTCTTACGCCCACGGCGGTTATTAAAATGTCAAATTCAACAGTTTCTCCGTTTTGCATAACGGCTTTATGGCCTTTGTATTCACTTACGGAATTACCCAAAGAAAACTCAAGGCCTTTTTCTTCTAATTTTGTTTGAATTATTTTTGCGCTTTCATCATCTAATATGCTGGATAACACTCTTGTAGCCAAATCGCACACAAGTATGCTTTTAGCTCTTTCCAAAATGCCTTCGGCGCATTTTAAACCTATAAGACCTGCTCCTACAATTAAAACTCGACTGTTTATATTTATTGCCTTTTCTATTTTTTTTGCGTCGCTTAAAGTTAAAAATGTAAAACTGTTTTTAACGGTTTCCATACCCTTTACTTTAGGTACAAAAGGACTTGAACCCGTGCAAACGCATAATTCGTCAAAATCTACTGTTTTATCATCCGAAAGCAAAACTTCTTTTTTATCGTTGTTAATTTTTACGGCTTCTTTATTATATAAAACTTTAACACTGTTATTTTTGTAAAAATCGTCGGGTCTTAATTTAATTTTTTCCAAATCTGTTTTGTTTTCTAAATAATAGGAAATTAACGGTCTGGAATATACATGTTCGTTTTCTTTTGAAATTACGGTTATTTCTCCCGATTTATCTACCGAACGTATGCCTTCTATACATCCTACCGCCGCAGCTCCGTTTCCTATAATAACGTATTTTTTCATATTTTTTACCTCTCGAATTTACGTTGTAAACCAAACACCGATTAATAATTTTTTATTGATTATAATTTACCGTTCTTCGTAAACTATGGCTTTATTAGGACATCCGCTTACGCATGCCGGTTTATCAACATTATTTTTAATACATAATTCGCATTTTTGGGCTACGCCTTCGCCGTTTGGAGTTATTGAACCGTAAGGACATACCAAAACACAGGTTAAGCAACCGACGCATTTTGATGTATCTATACATATAACGCCGTCTTCTTTATGTAAGGCACCCGAAATACAACATTTTACGCATATAGGGTCTTCACAATGTCTGCAAGATACGGCAAACGTTATTTTATCGTTTCCTTCTACATGAACTCTCGGATATATGGTTTTGTTTTTTAAAGCCTTAACCATATCGCTTATATGGGAATTTGCAAAAGCACAGTTATATTCGCATAAATGGCATCCCAAGCACCATTTTTCATTTACATATACTCTTTTCATTATTCTCCTGCATGTGAGATTCCTAAAATCTCAAGCTCCTTTTCAGTTAAATTAACGCCTCTTAACATTAAACGGTTGCCTCTTAAAGCTTCAATAGAGTTTATACCCATACCGCCCATAAGTTCCTTAATTTCGTGTTTCCAGGCGGTCAATAAATTTACAAGTCTTTCGGTACCTATATCGGGGTTTAAACGCTTTACCAAATCCGGTCTTTGGGTAGCTATACCCCAGTTACATTTACCGGTTTGGCAAGTTCTGCACAAATGACAGCCCAAAGCTATTAATGCGGAGGTTGCTATATAGCAGGCGTCTGCACCCAAAGCTACGGCTTTAACCACATCTGCCGCAGACCTTATACTTCCGCCTACTACCAAAGAAACGTTATTTCTTATACCTTCATCTCTAAGCCTTTGGTCAACAGCCGCTAAAGCAAGTTCTATAGGAATGCCCACATTATCTCTTATTCTGGTAGGGGCCGCTCCCGTGCCGCCTCTAAAGCCGTCAATAGCAATAATATCCGCGCCGCTTCTTGCAATACCGCTTGCAATAGCCGCTATATTATGCACTGCCGCAACTTTTACTATAATAGGTTTTTTATATTCTGTTGCTTCTTTTAAAGAAAATACCAGCTGGCGTAAATCTTCTATTGAATAAATATCGTGATGCGGAGCCGGAGAAATTGCGTCGGAACCTTCGGGAATCATTCTGGTTTTTGATACGTCCCCTACTATTTTAGCACCCGGTAAATGTCCGCCTATACCGGGTTTTGCACCCTGCCCCATTTTTATCTCTATTGCGGCACCCGCATTTAAATATTCCTCGTGAACGCCGAAACGTCCCGAAGCTACCTGTACTATCGTATTAGGTCCGTAGCAATAAAAATCTTCGTGAAGTCCGCCTTCGCCGGTATTATAATAAATACCCAATTCTTTAGAGGCTCTTGCCAAACTTTCATGTGCGTTATAGCTTATAGAACCGTAACTCATAGCCGAAAACATTACCGGCATAGAAAGCTCTAACTGAGGAGTGAGCTCGGTGTTAATTGAGCCGTCGGGGTTTCTTTTAATTTCACTTGGTTTTTTACCTAAAAATACTTTTGTTTCCATAGGCTCTCTTAAAGGGTCTATGGGCGGGTTTGTTACCTGAGAAGCATTAATAAGTATTTTATCAAAATATACCGGCAGCGGATTTGGGTTTCCCATAGAGGAAAGCAGCACTGCGCCGGAGGACGCTTGTTTGTATATTTCTTTTATTGTACTTTGCTGCCAGTTTGCGTTTTCTTTAAATGTACATTCATTTTTAACTATTTTTAAAGCGTTTGTGGGGCAAAGCGAAACACATCTTAAACAGTCTACGCACTTTGTTTCGTCGCTTAACATTAAATTTAAGTCTTTATCAAATCTATGTACTTCGTTTGAGCACTGCCTTTCGCAAACTCTGCAAGCAATACACCTATCTTTGTTTCTTATAATATCGTATTCCGGTGTAACATATCTTATTGCCATTAAAAGGCACCTTCTTTCACTTTAACTATAACCGGTTCTCCGCCCGAAGGAGCATATATATTTTTTGCATTGGGCTCCATCACTCTTATTGCCGCTTCTTCGCTTGCAATAAATACTTTATCGTCTTTTTCTCCTATTACCATAGAACGAAGTTTAAGGCGGTCGTTTAATGCCATAAGTCCGCCTTCAAATCCTAAAATAATAGAAAAAGGACCGGTTATAAGCAAGCTGGGATAAATTTTTCTTAAAAAGCTTAATTTTTCGGCTTCTTTAGGGCCTTTATTTTGTATTGTGCTCCAAAACGGGGCAGCAATTACCGAAGCGGTTTCTTCTAAAGTAAGTTTTTGTTTTCTTAATAAATAATCGGCTATATATGTTATAACCTCCGTATCGGTTTTAAGCATACATTTATAACCGAACATTTCTATGTATCTTCTGTTGGCGTCGTAAGAAGATATTTCGCCGTTATGAACAATAGAATAATCAAGTAAAGCAAAGGGATGCGCTCCGCCCCACCAACCCGGAGTATTTGTGGGGTATCTTCCGTGAGCGGTCCAAGAATATGCTTCGTATTCGTCTAACCTGTAAAATCTTCCTACATCTTCCGGAAAACCTACCGCTTTAAAAGTACCCATATTTTTTCCGCTTGAAAAAACATAAGCTCCTTTTAAGTTTGTGTTTATATGCATAACGGTTCTTGCCACATATTCTTTTTCGTCTAATTGAAGTCTTGATAATATAGAAGCCAAAGGCGCTACAAAATATCTCCATATTAAAGGAACATCCGTTATTTCTTTAATTTTTTTAATGGGTATATTCTCGGCTTTTACAATTTCAAATCTGTCTTTTAAAAGCTTTTCGCATTCTACTCTCGAATCGTTATCATTATAAAAAATATGAAAAGCGTAAAATTCTTTATATTCCGGGTAAATTCCGTATGCCGCAAAACCGCCGCCCAATCCGTTTGAACGGTCGTGCATAGGTACCATACTTTTTATAATACTTTCTCCGGTCATTTTTTTGCCTTCTTTGGAAATTACCGCAGAAATTGCGCAACCCGAAGGTATACGTACTTCTCCCTCTATTTTCATAAACTTCTTTCCTATCCTTTCTTATAAAAGAATTTTAAACAATAAAAAAGGCGTCCATTCCAAAAAGGATAAATCCTTAAGAATGAACGCCTTTGCTCATTAATTATTAAATTAATATAAAATCAATGCTAAAAAACATTAATTTACATTATTTTTTAAATGCATTTTTTATCTTTTGGTATTATAGCACAGTAAATTTATAAAGTCAAGTTTTTATTTTTTATTTGTATACAATTTAATTTAACTCTTAAAATTAAGTTTTAAATTCATATTAAAAAAACAAAAAATACAAAAAGCCATTTTGTTTTTTAAAAATATAAAAAATAACAAATAAAATTAATATAACTCCCGTTTTAAGATGATTTTTAATATTGTATCGCCGCCGCATTTTTTTATGGAAATTACTTTTAAAAAATCAAACCAAAAATTAAATTTTAAATTTTTTTAAAAAAACTCTTGACAAATTAAAAATACGGTGTATAATAATTGACATAAAAGGCAATGACGTCTTAGAGTTTTATTTCTCTTTGACGTCTTTTTCTTTTTTATAAACTGTTTACGGTTATTTATTAAGTATTTGTTATTTTAGTGTTAAACGGTAATTTTAAAATTAAAATAATACTTATAATATAATTACTTAATAATATAAACTAAGCATTACAATTAAATAATTAAAAATTTAAAGAGGCAATGGGGTCTTGTTTTACGGTCCTGCTGCCTCTTTTATTTTTTAATAATTCTTAGGTTTTACTTATTAATTAAATTAAAAAACAAAAATAATTAAATACTTTAAAACAATAAAATTATATTTTTTAATTTAATTAATTTTTAAAATATCAAAAAATAAAAAACAAATTATTAAACAAAAATCATTATAAGGAGTGGAAAATATGAAAACAGTATCTGATTATTTCGGCAGCTTGGTTTTTGATGACCGTATAATGAAATCTAAACTTTCAGCCGATGTTTACAGATCACTCAAAAAAACAATTGACGAAGGGGCGAGTTTAAAAAACGATGTAGCTAATGCGGTAGCTTCGGCTATGAAAGAATGGGCCATAGAACACGGCGCTACACACTTTACGCATTGGTTCCAGCCTTTAACCGGTATTACAGCCGAAAAACATGACAGTTTTATTTCCCCTGCTCCGGACGGCGGAGTAATAATGGAATTTTCCGGTAAGGAATTAATTAAAGGCGAACCGGACGCGTCATCATTTCCTTCGGGCGGTTTAAGAGCAACCTTTGAAGCCAGAGGTTATACGGCGTGGGATCCTACTTCTTATGCTTTTATTAAAGACAAAACCTTGTGTATTCCTACTGCGTTTTGTTCTTACGGCGGAGAGGCTTTGGATAAAAAGACTCCTCTTTTAAGAAGTATGGAAGCTTTAAATAAACAGGCATTAAGAATTTTAAAATTATTCGGCAGAGACGATGTAAAATGCGTAAGAACTTCTGTAGGACCGGAACAGGAATACTTTTTAGTTGATAAAGAAATGTACGAAAAAAGAAAAGATTTAATGTTCTGCGGCAGAACTCTTTTCGGTGCCAAACCACCTAAAGGTCAGGAAATGGACGACCACTATTTTGGCGTTATAAAACCCAGAGTAGCCGAATATATGGCGGATTTAAATGAAGAACTTTGGAAACTCGGAATTTTAGCCAAAACCGAGCATAACGAAGTAGCACCCGCACAACACGAATTGGCGCCTATATATGCCACTACAAACATAGCTACCGACCATAACCAAATTACAATGGAAATTATGCAAAAGGTTGCTTCAAAACACGGTTTGGTTTGCTTATTACACGAAAAACCGTTTGCGGGCGTAAACGGAAGCGGTAAACATAACAACTGGTCTATGGCTACCGATAAGGGCGATAACCTTTTAACTCCGGGCGAAACCCCCTATGAAAACGCACAGTTTTTATTATTCTTATGTGCGGTTATAAAAGCGGTAGATGATTATCAGGATTTACTTCGTTTATCCGTAGCTACGGCGGGCAACGACCACCGTTTGGGTGCAAACGAAGCACCTCCTGCAGTAATTTCTATGTTTTTGGGCGATGAACTAACCGCTGTTTTAAAGGCTATAGAAAACGATACGCCTTACAGCAATCACGAAAAAACGGTTATGAAATTAGGCGTTCATGTTTTACCAAAATTTACGCGTGATACAACCGACCGTAACCGTACTTCCCCGTTTGCTTTTACCGGCAATAAATTTGAATTCAGAATGTTGGGTTCTTCTAACAGCATTGCTTGTGCAAACATTATGTTAAACGCAGCCGTAGCCGAATCTTTAAAAGTTTATGCGGACCGTTTGGAAAACGTTGAAGATTTTGAAACAGCGCTTCACGATATGATTAAAAAGACAATAAAAGACCACAAACGAATTATATTTAACGGTAACGGATATGATGACGCATGGATTAAAGAAGCTACAGAAAAACGCGGACTTTTGAATTTAAAAACCACACCCGACGCATTACCTACTATTTTAGAGAAAAAGAATGTAGATATGTTAACTTCTCATAAAATCTTTTCTAAAGCAGAAATTCAGTCCCGTTACGAAATAACTTTGGATAACTATTCAAAACAGGTAAATATAGAAGCCGAAACAATGGTTGATATGGCAAGAAAAGAAATTTTACCGGCAATTGAAAGCTATGCCAAAGATATTTCAAAAACACTTATTGCAAAAACAAAAGTTTTACCGGAACTCCCCGGCAAATACGAAAAGAATTTAATTTCTAAATTATCTGCTTATGCCGACGGCATTGATTCGGCAACAAGTGAGCTTGAAAGCGCAATTATTGAATTTAAAGCTATAGAAGATGTAACAGAAGCCGCAAACTTTATAAGAGATGTAATTCTTCAAAAAATGGCGGAATTAAGGGTTGTATGTGATGAAGCAGAAGCCGTTACATCCGAAAAATATTGGCCGTTCCCAACTTATGATAAGTTGTTGTTCGGCGTAAGATAATAAATTTTAAAAATGTAAAGTAAAAAACGCATTAATATTTTTAATAAATGTACTTTATTTATTAAAACAACATTTATTAAAACAACAACTTTAAGAGGAAGTGTTAAAAATGACTTTAAGTGCTGTAAACACTATATGGGTATTATTAGGTGCAGCTCTTGTTTTCTTTATGCAAGCCGGATTTTCTATGTGTGAGGCAGGTTTTACAAGAGCAAAAAACACAGGTAACATTTTAATGAAAAACCTTATGGACTTTTGTATAGGTACTCCTTGCTTTTGGCTTGTAGGTTTTGGCGTTATGTTTGGCAGCGGAACCGCATTATTCGGTTGGATTGACCCGCTTATTATGAAAGACTACAGTCATATATTGCCGGCGGGTGTTCCGCTTTGGGCATACGCAATATTCCAAACTGTTTTTTGTGCCACAAGCGCAACAATAGTTTCGGGAGCTATGGCAGAAAGAACAAAGTTTAGTGCATATTGTATTTATTCTGCCGCAATTTCGCTTTTAATATATCCTATTTCCGGACATTGGATTTGGGGCGGCGGCTGGTTAAGCCAATTAGGTTTCCACGATTTTGCTGGTTCTACCGCAGTACATATGGTAGGCGGTATATGTGCTTTAATCGGTGCTGCTATATTGGGACCGCGTATCGGTAAATATGATAAAAACGGCAAACCCAGAGCTATTTTAGGACACAACTTAACCTTTGCTGCTTTAGGCGTATTTATTTTATGGTTCTGCTGGTTTGGATTCAACGGTGCTTCTACCGTTGCTATGGATTCGGACAAAGCTATAAAAAGCGCAGGTTTAATATTCTTTAACACAAACCTTGCTGCCGCAGTAGCTTGCTGCACAACTTTAATATTTACATGGTTAAGATACGGTAAGCCCGATGTTTCTATGACTTACAACGCAGCTTTGGCAGGCTTGGTTGGTATTACAGCCGGATGCGACGCAGTTGATCCTTTGGGTGCCGCAATAATGGGCGTAGTATTTGGTTTGGTTATTGTTTTGGCAGTAGAATTCTTTGATAAAGTAGCAAAAATAGACGACCCCGTAGGCGCTATTTCGGTACACGGTGTTTGCGGTGCTTTAGGAACAATTCTTACCGGTTTCTTTGCAACAGGCGTATCTACCGAAAAAGGTGTTTTCTACGGCGGCGGATTCCATTTCCTCGGAGTACAGGCTTTAGGCGTTGTTTCGGTAATGGCTTATGTTGCGGTAGTAATTACCATAGTTTTCTTAATTATTAAACATACAATCGGTTTAAGAGCAGACGAAGCAGACGAAATAGCAGGTTTGGATGTTTCGGAACACGGCTTACCTACCGCTTATGCAGGTTTTGCAATGTTACCCGATACAATAGTAGCAGACGAAGACACTGTAGCGGTTACAGGAGATGTTCCGGTAGCAGAGGCTGTTCCGGTTAAAAAAATGCCTACCTTTAACGAAGGTACGGAAGATTTGCCTAAATTTACAAAGGTAGAAATTTTGTGCAAAGAATCTAAATTTGAAGCTCTTAAAAAAGCTCTTACCGATATAGGTATTACAGGTATGACGTTATCTCACGTTTTGGGCTGCGGTATTCAAAAAGGCAAACCCGAATATTACCGTGGTGTTGAAGTAGAGGCAAACTTATTACCGAAAATTCAACTTGATATAGTTGTAAGCAAAGTTCCCGTAAGAAAAGTTATTGATACTGCTAAAAAAGTATTGTATACAGGACATATAGGCGACGGTAAAATATTTGTTTACGATGTTGAAAACGTTGTTAAAGTACGTACCGGTGAAGAAGGTTACGAAGCTTTGCAGGACGTAGAATAATTTAAACTTAATCAATAAAAGCGTTTGAGTTGGGAAAAGTAACTTAAGCACACTTAACGCAACAATCAATACCCAAAAGGCGTAAATTTTTAAATAGGTTTACCCTTTTGGGTAAAGAATGTTTTTAAAAATGTTTTTATTTTTGTTGTACAGCGAGTACGGGACGGTGTAAGCCGTACAGGTAAATACTTAAGCGAAGAACACCCGGCAAGCTTCTATCCGAACATATTATTTTTTTAGTTTAAGCTTTTATTATAATTTTTATTTTTTACTTTTTGTTTTATATTTTATAAATGTACTTTTAATAACTGATAAACCGATTTTTTAAAACAAAATTAAATTTATATTAAAAACTTAAAATTTAAAATTTTAAAAATTTAATTATAAGTAGGTGCGACGGGTTCCGCCCGTAACAGCGGTATGCTTTGTTTGAAGCTACGCAAACAATAATACGGTATTAATATAAAGTATTATTGTTTGTAAAATTAAGGTAGCCGTTACAAAATTTTATTAATTTAGCGTAATTACTATAAATTTTAACGGCTTAAAAGATAGGTGGTACAGCGAGTAACAGCCTCGCCCTATTAATGCTGAATTTTTAGGAGGAATGTTTTTATGTGTTCTATAATGGGTTATTGCGACAGCTGTACCGATTTAGCTTCATTTGAAAAAGGTTTTTCCAAAACCGTTTCAAGAGGTCCGGACAGCAGTAAAATTATTGATACCAAAAAAGGTTTATTGGGATTTCACCGTTTATCTATAATGGATTTGTGTTTCAGCGGTATGCAGCCGTTTGAATTAAACGGAAGTTATGTAGTGTGCAACGGAGAAATATACGGATTTGAAAAAATAAAAAAAGAGCTGTCCGTAAAATACTCTTTTAAAAGCGATTCCGATTGCGAAGTATTGCTTCCTTTATATTTTGAATACGGTACCGATATGTTTAAAATGTTGGACGCGGAATTTGCTTTAATTATTTATGATGCGGCAAGCGAAAGCTATATTGCCGCCAGAGACCCTATAGGTATTAGGCCTTTATATTACGGTTACGATAAAAAAGGAGTAATTGTTTTTGCAAGCGAACCTAAAAACTTGGTTGGCTTATGTGATAAAATAATGCCTTTCCCTCCGGGACATTTTTATAAAGACGGAAAGTTTGTTTGTTATAACGATATAACAAAGGTAGAAAAATATACCGACGACGATTATGATTTGATTTTTAAAAACATAAAAGAAAAATTGATTTCCGGTGTAGAAAAAAGGCTTGTATCCGACGCCAAAGTGGGCTTTTTGCTTTCTGGCGGTTTAGATTCTTCCCTTGTTTGTTCAATAGCCGCTAAAAAACTTAAAAAACCTATAAAAACCTTTGCTATAGGTATGAACGAAGACGCAATAGATTTAAAATACGCAAAGGAAGTAGCGGACTATATTAAAAGCGAACATACGGAAGTTATTATTAACAAGGATTTGGTTTTAAGCTCTTTAGAAGAGGTTATACAAATTTTAGGAACTTTTGATATTACCACAATAAGAGCCAGTATGGGTATGTATTTGCTTTGCAAATGGATACACGAAAACACCGATATCAGGGTTTTGCTTACCGGAGAGATTTCGGATGAGCTTTTTGGATATAAATATACCGATTTTGCTCCGAGTGCGGAAGAATTTCAAAAAGAATCCGTAAAAAGAGTAAGCGAACTGCACATGTACGATGTTCTTCGTGCAGACAGATGTATTTCGGCAAACTCTTTAGAAGCAAGAGTTCCCTTCGGAGATTTGGATTTTGTTAAATATGTTATGAGCATTGACCCTAAAAAGAAATTAAATACTTACGGCAAAGGTAAATATTTACTTAGAAAAGCTTTTGAAGGCGATTATTTGCCAAACGATATTTTATACCGTGAAAAAGCAGCGTTTTCGGACGCCGTAGGACATTCTATGGTAGATTATTTAAAAGAATACGCCGAAACAAAATATACAAAAGAAGAATTTGAAGAAAAGCGTAAAAAGTATACTCATGCAATGCCTTTTACCAAAGAATCTTTGTTATACAGAGAAATATTTGAAAAATATTATCCGGGACAATCCAAAATGATAAAAGATTTTTGGATGCCTAACAAAGAATGGGAAGGCTGCGATGTAAACGACCCTTCTGCCAGAGTTTTATCCAACTACGGCGAAAGCGGAAAATAACTTTTAAAAAACAAAATAAAGTTTTAATTTTATTTAACGTATTAAAAATTTAAAAAATTTTCCGATTTTTATTTTTTAAATTTTTTAATAAAGTGTTGCCGTTAATATATATTGGCAGTAACACAAAACAGAGCAAAGAAATTTCCCCTTTCTTTGCTCTGTTTTTATTTTATATACATTTATTATTTATAATTTTTATTTATATTTTGCATTTTTACGATGCGTTTTTTAAATTGTTTTTACGGTTTATTTCACTCATATCTTTTAACATATTTTCGGCAAAAATTCCGTAGCCCGAAGTAGGGTCGTTTAAAAATACATGCGTTACGGCGCCTATTAATTTACCGTTTTGAATAATGGGGCTGCCGCTCATCCCCTGCACTATTCCTCCCGTTTTGTCCAAAAGCTCGGAATCGGTTATTTTAATAACCATATTTTTGGTTATACTGTCGTTATATCTTATTTTTTGAATAACGCAGTTATAATAATGAGGCTCTTTGCCGTTTATGGTTGTATAAATTTTAGCGTCCCCCGCAACCACTTCTTGTTTTAACGCCACTTTTATCAAATTATTAAAATCGGTATTTTTATTTTTAAAAGAATAAAAAATTCCGGTTTCGTCGTTAAGCAATAAATCGCCTATTGTGCTGTTTAAAAACCTGCCCTTTAATTCGCCGGCACTTCCCTTTTTTCCTTTTTGCACCGATAAAATCTCGGCATCTACGGCTTGTCCTTCGTTTATTGTTAAAAGTTTTCCGGTATCCACGTCGCAAATACCGTGTCCCAAACCGGCAACACAATTATATTTTGGGCTGAAAAAGGTTTGCGTACCTATTCCTGCACTGCTGTCTCTAACCCAAATACCGGCTTTATATTTGTTTGAACTTAAAGAAATTTCGGGCGTTAAATATAAAGTTTGGTTTTTATTGTTTCTTACTATTTCTATTTTTAGCTTTTCGCCTTCGCTTTGCTCTATAATTAAAGCTACTTCTTCGTTGGTTAAAACTTCTTTATTATTAATTTTTGTAATTAAATCGCCTATTAACAGTCCTGCCTCTTCGGCTGGTTTTTTATTGCCGTTTTTGGTATCCACTTCCGTAATTCCCACAACCATAACGCCGTTGGTATATATTTTTATCCCAAAAGGCGTACCTAAAAGCTTAACGGTATTTTCATCTATAACATTAACCGAAGCATTAGACACCGGTATTACGCCTAAAAACTTTAGTGTAACATCGTATTTTTCTTTTGTGGTATTCCCGGTTTGTACGGCATTGATAGGAAAATAACTGTTTATAGTAAGCTTGTTGCCTTTTATTACATTAAAATCTTTTGGTAAATTATTCCCTAAAAAACCCACAAAGCTTAACACGGTTACGGAAATAGCCAAAAACAAAATAAATATAGGTTTTAAAATTTTTTTAACTGTTTTTTGCATAGAAAAACTCCTTTAAGGTTATTCTATGCAGTTTTTTATTAAGTATTTATTTTGCATGTTTTTTATTTGTAAAACCAAAACAGATTGTATCGTAATTATAGCAGTAAACAGAAACAAATTGATTTTATTAAATAAAACTACCGTTTACGGGGCAGTTCTTTTATTTGTAAAAGTACTTAAATAAGCAAAAATCACTCTTTAAAATAAATAAGTTTTAAAATAAACATAAAAGCTTTTAAAATAAATATTTAAAACCTAAAGTTTAATTAAAACGGAAAAAATTTCCTTTTCGGTTTTATTTTACTTTTGGGCTCGGTACAAACAAGAATGGTTTCTCTTCCTATAACCTCAATTTCGCACCACGGAACTATAATATCGTCTTCGTGGCCGAATAGGCCGAAAAACTTTGCTTTTCCGGGCAAAACCAGCGATACTATTTTACCGTTGGCGGTATCTACCTCAACATCACATACATATCCCAAAATAGTACCGTCTTTTATAGAAATCACCTGTTTGTCTTTTAATTCAACAATTCTGCAGCACATAAAACCACCTCAAAAAATTATATGCTGCGCAGATTTAAAATTTAACTAAAATTTCTTTTTCTAAATTAAAAGAGTATAAATAACATTCTTTAACAGGTATTTTAAAAATTTTACTTACGGCAAAAGCATAATACTTAAGTTGTTCGGAATAGTTATTTAATAATGTTGTTTCATCCTTTACTTTATCGGTTTTAAAATCCAAAATAACTATATGCTCATTGCTTGAACAGCTAAGGCAGTTTGAATTTTCTGTTTCGCTATCTGTTTTATTATCGGGTATATTATCGGTTGTATTATTTGTTTTATCTTTTTCTATAAATAAACAGTCTATAGCGCCTTGAACAACTATCATTTCATCTTTAAATTTTTTATCTATTGCGGGATTTAATTCCGTAGCCGGAATTTCGGTTAAAAAACTGTATTCTTTATAGCATTTTTCCGCATTTAAAATTCTGCTTGCTGTTTTTGAATTTAAAAACTTTATTATTTGTTCTTTTTTTACCGCATTAAGCTCTTCTTCGGTTAAAAACAAATATTCTTTTAGTCTTAAAAATTCTTCGTCTAAATTTTCTTTCGCCTTTTTAAAATTTAAATATTGCATAAGTTTATGCATAACTGTTCCGTACTGTGCGCCGCTTAAAACTGCAGTATTGCCGAATTCCGGAATTTTTTTATAATCAAAAAGCGTAAGTCTTTCGCTCTCCACAATATCGGTAACGGTGGTTTTTGATTGTAGTTGGGCAATTTCTTTAAAAGGATATCGGTAATTAAAGCGGTTTATTATTTCTTTAACTGTTTTTTCGTCTGTTTCTAAATTATTGTCTTTACTTTCTTTTATTTCTTTTAAACCGCAAAATTCAGTAAAATTAACAACATATTTTAAAGAATTTTCGGTTTTGGGCGGTATTTTGCCGTAATTTTTATAACCGTTAAAATATAATGCGTTATAAATCCAATATTTAAAAGATTTTGCTTTTAAAGCTATGGTTTTGCTGTCTAAATTCTCATTTAAAAGCTTTTCGGTTTCTTTTGCAAATTTTTCAAAATCTTTATCAATATCGTTTTTGCATACAGTTAATATAAGCTTTTCCTCTGCCCTGGTTAAAGCCACATAATAAAGCCTTATTGCTTCGCTTAACTCATCGGAATAACATTTATCTAAAATAAATTCCCTTGCAATATTGCTTCTTTTAACGTTTTTAATTTCGTCCAAACATTTAAAACCTATACCGTAATCTTTATTTTTTAAAATTACTTCCCTGCTTAATACATTGTTAAAAGCGCTTGCATTTGAAGCAATAAAACATATAGGAAATTGTAAACCTTTTGAGCCGTGCATAGTTAATATTTTTACGGTATTTTGCTCTTTGTTTATTCCGTTTCCGGTAGGAGCGTCGTTTTTGGATTTTTCCAAATATCTTAAAAACGCATAAAGACCGCCTACATTATCTTTAAAGTTTTTTGCTTTTTCGCATAAAAAGTTTAAATTATCGTTTCTTCTGTCCGGCAGTGTCATAAAACCTATTATTTCTTTAAAAGAAAAATCGTTTATTATAGTTTCTATAAGTTCATAACAGGAAAGAACCGAGGAAAGATATTTGTGTTTTTTATAAAAGTTTAAAAATAACGAAACCTTTGGATTGTTTTTATTTAAAATTAAACCGGAATACAAAGAAGTGGTTTCTGCTTGTTTTATATCATATATTTCATTTAAAGTAAAATTAAAAAATACCGAAGTTAATGCAGCAGTTAAAGAAATATCATCGTTAGGATTAATCAAAACTTTTAAATAGTCAATAACCGTTATAACTTCATTGCTTAGTAAAGGAAAGCTTTTACCTTTACCGCAGGGAATATTATATTTTTTAAATATTTTTCCTATTTCATCAAATCTTCCGCTGTCGCTTCTTAAAATAACCGCAAAATCTCTGAATTCCGCTTTTCTTAAACCTCCGTTTTTATCTTTTAAAAACGGTTCCTTGTTTATTAAATTTAAAATTCTTTGCGCTATATATTCTGCTTCGGCAATATTGCTTTTTTGTGAGGATTTATTATTAATAAAATCCACTTCTGCTTTAGGCTCCGCGGTATCGGCATAATTTGCCCCGTATACTAATTTTTCATTTTCACCGTAATTAATATCGCCTAATTTTTCCGACATATTTACTTTAAAAAAGTAATTTATAAAATCGCATATTTCTTTTCTGCTTCTGTAATTTTTAGCCAAATATATTTTACGCGGAAGATTTAAAGCGTTTGATTTTTCAAGTTCGTTTGTATTTTGGCTTAAACTGCCGTTAATTTTTAAATTTTCTTCTTTTCCGTATTCTTTAAAGGTATCGCATTTTTCTTTAAAATTAAAAGGATTTGAGCCTCTGAAACGATATATGCACTGTTTCATATCGCCAACCGTAAACAAATGCTTTCCGTTATTGCTTATTAAATAAAAAAGTTTATCCTGTAAATCGTTAACATCCTGGTATTCGTCCACCATTACCTCTTTAAACATAGAAATAATTTCGTTTTTTATGCCGAGTTCCTTATTTTGCAAAAGCTCCAATGTAAAACGTTCGCAAAAATTATAGGTTAACATATTTTGCTTGTTTAAATTTGTTAAAAGCCGTTCTTCCAAACTGTTTAATAAATCAACCAAAACATTTAAAATTCTTATTTGCTTTAAATTCTCTTCTTTTAAATAACTTAAACTGTATTTATAAGTTTCGGTTATATTTTTAATATACTTTTTAAACTGCTTAAACGTTTCTTTAAATAAGGCTGTTTCTTCTGTTTTTTTGGTTACGCTAACTGAAAAATCGTTGTTTATACCATTAAAGGTATTTATTATTTCGGTATAATTATTGCTTTTAAAAGCTTTTTTAAAATTTAAAGACAAATCTTTGGCATATAAACAAATATCGCTTAAATTTTTAATCGGATTTTCACAAAAGAAATTATATAAATTTAAAAAAGTATTGTAAAAATAATCTGCTTTTTTATAATTATCAAAATTTTTATCTTTAAAATATAAATTTATATATTCATTTTTTTTATAAAGATTTAAAGAATTTTGCAAAAATTCTTTGGGATTTTCCAAATTGGAAATAAATTTATATGTATCCGTTACGGCATTCACCGATTCGCTGTCATCAAAATCGGAATTAAAATTATCTATAAAATACAAAAAATCTTCATTGTTTTCTTCAAATTTTTCAAAAAATATTTCGTTTACCGTATTAAGTATAGCTATATCTTCATCTGTTCCGGCACAAATATCAAAATCTTGATTTATATTAAGTAAATTAAAGTAATTTCTGCACATTTTTATGCAAAAAGAATCTATGGTACCTATAAATGCATTGTTAAGAAGTAGCTGTTGTTTTAAAATCCAAGTGTTTTCGGGTTCTTTAGCAATAAGCCGGGTTAAACCGTTATTAATTCTGGCCCTAAGCTCTGCCGCGGCGGCATTGGTAAAAGTAACAATTAAAAGCTTATCGGCGGGTAACGGATTTTCTTTATTTTTTATTTTTTCAATAACCCTTTGTACAAGCACAGCGGTTTTTCCGCTGCCGGCAGCAGCAGAAACCAAAATTTCGCCGTTAGAATAAATGGCATATTCCTGTTCTTTGTTAGGCTTAAAATCCATTTTTATTTTCTTCCCCTGTAAAAGCAGATTCTTTTTTCATCTGTTCTAAAATTTCCTCGTTTGTTAAAGCTTTGTAATCCAACAATACGGTTTCTTTATTATCTAATTTACATATATCTTTAAAATCACAATATTTGCAAGCAGTGTTTTCGCTGTCGGATTTGGTTACCGGATTTACTTTTATATTTCCCTCTTTAATTTCTTTTACCATATTAATTATTTTACTGTCTATATTTTTAAATACGGTATTAAAATCATCCTCCGAAATATTCGGGTTGCTTTTTCTGTTAGCTTTTAAAGGCTTTTTGGGAATAAATTTATATCCGTCGGCAAAGTCCATTTTGTCCTGCACGGAATAATCGTTAAGTAAAATTCCGTCCATTCTTAAAATTTCATCATTTTCACGGCTTTCGGTTCTTAAATCGGATTTTGCGTTTAAATATAATACTCCGGCAGGTTTTAAATTGTATCCTTTTAATTTATTGCCATTTTTAATAACCGCATTTAAATAAATAAGCATTTGTAAATTCAGGCCGTAAAGTAAATCGTATAAATTAACATCTTTCTTCCCGGTTTTATAATCTACAATTCTAACATAATTGTCATTGTTAAAACCTTCTAATATATCCGTTCTGTCTATTTTTCCTTTAACCACAATTTTTATTTTGCCGTTGTAAAGAATTAACGGAGGTATGTCTTTTCCAACATCTAATTCACAGTATTCGGGTTTGAATTTGCAAACTTTAAATTCATCCGATATATGCTTTACTACCGTAACCGTTATTTTTTCTATTTTTTTATATAAATAAATAAATCTCGGAGTTTTAATAAAATCGGAACCCACAATACCGTTTAAATATTCATTCATAAAAGAATTAACGTCAAACCTTATTTGTTCTATGGTTAAATCTTTTATATCCTCTTTATATTTATTAATAATATTTTCCAAAACATAATGAACTATGGTACCGCGGTTAATAACGTCAATTTCCGCTTTTTGCTGTTTTTTTAATTTTAAAATATATCTGCAAAAATATGAAAAATTACAGTTATAATATCTTTCTATTTGCGAGGCTGAAAGATTGATTTCGTTTTTAATTATATCTTTTACTTTTTCATCTTCTAAATCAAAAGAGCTTTTAAAATTAAAATTATAATCTTTAAAATCTTCCGATTTTTTTAAAGCATATATAATGTCATTTTTATTGCTTTTATTTAACTTTATAGCCGAAAAAGCACTTTTGGGTGTTTCTACCCCCAAAAGATTTGTATTTATTTTTTTAAAATCTATTATTTTTTTAAGCTCTGTTAAAACAGAAGACTCTTCGCAGTAATCACCGTTACCGTTAAACTGAGTATTGCAAAAATAAATCTTATCTCCGGCTGAAGCGGCACAGGAATATACTAAAAATTTTTCGTTTGTTATAAATTTTTGCAGTCCGTTCGGAAAATCTAATCCTAAATCTTTAAAACGTTCTTTTTCGTATGTTAAAAAAAGTCCTTCGGGCATAGAAATTTTTGGGAATTCTCCGCTGTTTAAGCCCAATAAAAAAACAATTTTTGGTCTTCCGGGTCTTATTCTGTCTGCACTGCCGCATGATATTTCATCCAGCAGCTGAGGCACTACGCCTATTTTTATATTTTCGGCCCCTATTTTAAGCGCATTTATAATATCTTCCGCCGTAAAATCTTCATCTTTTAAAACAGAATTTACCGAAGACAGTAAATCTATAAAAGCGTCATAACTTTGCCTGCAGTAATTTTCGTTTAAATAACATATATCTTTTGGCAGT
Organism: Oscillospiraceae bacterium; assembly: GCA_902796905.1. GTDB lineage: Bacteria > Bacillota > Clostridia > Oscillospirales > Acutalibacteraceae > UMGS1279. The sequence continues at coordinate 36,853 of CADBQU010000004.1, forward strand.
TTGTTTGAAAGCTCGTTAAATTTATTTGGAATATCCAATTTTTGAAGAGTGTTATATAATTCCTGTAAAATATTGTTTTTTTGATAGTTAACCGCGAAATTCAAGCTGTTTAAAATATTAACGATTTTTATTCTTACACCGTTTATAAACTCTAATTTTTTAATTATGGCTTCTTTTTTATTATCATCATTAATCGGCTCAAAACCGTTGGGGTTCATATCCCAATTTTTTATCCAATCCATACCGTTTATCTGCCAAATATAAACGTAATTGTATATGGCCTCTGTTTCTTTTTCCGTTAAAATATCAAAACCGCAATTAAGCATATTAAAAATATCATCTGTTGAATATTTTTTTGCCGCCGTTAAAATATTAACAGCCAAACGGAATATCGGCGAATACGTAAGCTCTTTTCTTTGGTCTAAAAATAACGGTATATTAAATTTTTGCGCTGTGGGCATAAGTAAATTTTCATATTCCGAAATATCTCTTGCTATAATTACAAAATCCCTATATCTGTAATTTTCTTCTCTTACAAGCCTTGCGGCTTCGCTTAAAACACAAAAAACTTCTTCTTGTTTATTTTTTGCATTTATTAAGTATAAATTTTCATTATTTTCTAATTTTTGATTATTTACGGTCAATAAGCTTTTTTCTAAAAATTTTAAATCTTCGTGCTTATAATAATTATTTTTTAAAACAATATCGGGCAAAATGTTATGTCCGTATTTTTTTGCTATTGTATTTATTTTTAAAATATTTTCTTTTACTATATTAAATATAGAAAATTCGTCAGACATATCTTTATCGTAACAAAAAGAAATTGCCACTTTTTTTGCATATTTAAATATATTGTCTATAATTTTATACTGCGCGCCGGTAAAATCTTTAAAAGCGTCAAAATATACGGTTTTGCCTTTAAAAAAACCGTTATTATTTATAATGTTATATAAATGCTCCAAATCGTTTTCCGAAAGTAAAAATTTCTTTTCTGTTACCGAATTGTATAAAGTTAAAATTTCAATAATTTCGTTTGTTTTATCATAAAACGCTTTATTGCTTATTTTAGGTAAAACTTTTACAAATTCATCTAAACCTATATCGTTGTTTTTTAATTCATCGTTAAACAAAACCAAATTTTCGGCAAAATCAAAACTGTCGGCAGATTTTTTATATAACGAAAGAGAGCCTTTAACTTTTTGTAAGACTCTCGACATAATAATTATTTTATCTGCGGCGGTAAGCGTTTTACCTGCATTGCCGCCGTAGATGTTTTCAACAATGTTTATAAGGCGCGTAAAACTTGTAACCGAAATATCATTCAGTCCGTTTTCCACTAATGCTTTTTCGGTTTCAAAGCTGTACTGTTCCGGTACAATCAAAAAAATATCGTTTTCTTCGTTATTTTTAACGCTTTTTAAAACTTTTTCTTCCTCTTTTAAAAGAGAAATTATTTTTTGCGTTTTACCGGTAAATGCCCTGCCAAAAATATATTGCAGCACGTAATATCACCTTTATATTTTATATAAAATTTTATTCTTCCGAACTTTTTAATATACTTTTTGCCATTTTAAACAGTTCTTTCATTTCACTTGTTCTAAAGAACAAAACAAAATTTATAACATTTGGTATAATTAATGCCAAAAATGCGTTTATAATAATTTGTAAATAAGCATCTGCATCGGCAATAGGTATACATAAAGAAATTTTATAGGTTAAATATACTTCCGCTAAAGTTATTGCAAAATATATAATATATTTTAAATAATAAAATTTAAGTCCTTTTAAATTTTCAACCACATATTTATAAACCAAATATGGCTGCGACCATAAAGGTACTATCAACATACTGGCGGTATTAGCCAAAATTAATCCGTTAACACCCCACAATTTAATAAATATAAAAGATAAAGCTATATTTATACCCGCTTCTAAAAGTGCCAAATATCTGTCGGGTCTGTATAAACCGGCAGCGTCTTTTGCCATTAAAATACATCTTCTTATTCCGCTTACAAATAAATATATTGTTAAAAGAAAAATTGTGGTTATTGGAAATTTGCCGTCTTTACCTATCCACACAGATATAAAAGGCTGAATAACCGTTGCATACGCTGTGCAGAAAAAAGCCATAAGCAAAAAGTTTGCAAAATATAAAACTTTAAATTTTTCATAAACCTTTTCTTTGCTTTCGGAATTTGAAAATTGACCGAAAGAAGCCACAATACCATTATATATTTGCGCTAACATCATATTTAAAGTAGTTATAATTAATATATAGTTACCGTAAATGCCGGCGGTTTTAAGGTCGATTAAAGCCGAAACGAAAGCAGAACCCGTAGCCGTTACACTAACTGCGCCTACTCTGTGCATAAGCAAAGCGCCTATATTTTGAAGCAAACCTTCTCGTTCTTCGCCCGAAATAACTTCTTTTGATTTATCGTTGTAAATTTCGGGATAAAGCTTTTTAAATTTATATCCTATAAAAACAGCTCCGGATAAACGGCAAATAATTTTGATTGCGGCATAAATTATAAAGCTTAAAAAAGGATTTCCTTTTATTAAAAATAAAAATGATACTTGTAAAATAAAAGAAAAAATAGAAATAAACGCGTCGTTCCTGCTAACCAAATAATTCCTTTGGTCGGCTATTATTAAAGCTTTACGGTTTGCATATAAATAAGATGCAACGGTATCCCCGGCATAAAGCATAAATAAAACGCCTAAATACAGTGCAGAATAATTTTCTTTAATAACTGTTTTGGTAAAACAAGCTACAATTACGCTGCCTAATAAAAATACCAAAGAAATAATTATATACGCATTTTTATAAAAATTAAGTATTCTTTTAATCTGTTTTTTATCATCCTGCAAAATAGGAGTATACAGTTTATATATTAACCCTGTACCTATGCCTAATTCCGCTAAAGATAAAAAAGACAGAAAATTTTTAAATACGGTATCTAAACCGGCTAAATCATATCCTAATGCTTTAACTAAAACCGAACGCGTAATAAGGTTGCTAAGCATTAAAATAATATAACCTGCCATACCGTATATTGCATTTATAAACGCCTTTTTACTTCTCATTATTTCTCCTTGTTTTTATGCAGTTTGTTATAAACAGAAAGTAAGGGTTTGTCAAATCTCGAATTTTTACCGTTGTATATTAATTTTATAACATAACCTAAATATAACCAGAACAAAAGAACGGAAAATCTGGTCATATACATAATAGTAACTTCTGCCATACTGTTAACCGCAAGCATAAATAAAAGCGCGGCAGAAGCAAAAATAACACCGTAATATTTATTTGCTCTTAACTTTTTACTCCAAAGTTTTCTTATAATTTCCAAAGCGGATGAAATTAAAAAGAAGAAAAGAAAAGTTGTTCCGACAATTCCGTTTCCGGCTAAGCTTTGAATTATTATATTATGCCAATGGCGAAGAGGAGCTTCTAAAACCTGAATATTTCCAAAAGAAAGAGGTCCCCAACCAAAAATAGGCTTTTTCAAAAATTCTTCTATTCCTCTGGCCCAAATTTTAGGTCTTCCGGTTAATGCTCCGTATCCTTCCGGAATATCACGTTCCATAGTAAAGTCTTTTATTAATTTATCATTTCCGGCACCGTTATTCAAAATTAAATTTTCAATAAAATCATATATTCTGGGAATAAAGTTTAAAATATATCTAAAAACATAAATAGCAACAAATAAAAATATAATTGAGCCTGCCGCAATTGCCAATGATTTTATATAACATTTAAAAGCTTTTTCATCTTTATATTTTTGGCTTAATTTTGTAAATACGTAAATTCCTATAAATACCGCCAAAGAAATATATGCGCCCGAAGCGTTTTCCAATACCAAGTGTATAAAATTAATAACAAGCGAATAAATTAAAAATGCTTTGTATTTTTTTGAAATTCCGTTTTGATAAATATTTTTTGCAACTTCAAACTGTATTACGGTTAATGCAAAAGCTATAGAGGTTATCATTAAACCTGTATTAGAATACAATCCGAAAAGTCTGTTGCTTGAAGACCAACCTACTATATAATCTTGTCCCGGTCCGTAATTATGTATAAATCTGAACAAAACAACAAACATACCAAAACCTATTGTTGAAAGTACCGCCGTAAAAATTAAAACCGTATTGTTAATAGCAAACATTTCTTTAACAATTTCTTCGTTGTTTTTATTTCCTTGCGGATACATAATAATCAAAGCAATGGCGGCATACCCAAAGCTCATTATGTTTAAATTTAAAAAAGAATGTCTGTTTAAAAGTATGGTAATTACAAAAGAAGCTAAAAACAAAAGCAACCATATCATTCTTTTAGCTTTTAAAAAGTTTTGATTTATAAAAAGGTCCGCTATACAAAGTGCGGCGCCTAAACCTACAATGACAAATCCTATTTTACCAAAAACAGTATATTGAGGCGTTGCCAAAACAAGCAACGATAAAAACAAAGCTAAATGTTTATAATAATAAATTAACTTATCCAAAGTATTTGCTTTCATAAAATAACTCCTAAAGATTTTTACTTCTTATTAATTTTATATATAACGGTCTAAAATATCTAAATAAAAACATTAACAATTTAGACTTTTTATTAAAATATTTAGATTTAAAAATTAAATCATAATAAGAACTGATAAGGTTTACCAAATAACTATAATATTCTGTTTCTTTGTAATTGTCAACCAATATTAATTTTTTAAAAGTATTTATTGCCGCTAAAGTAATCCTGTAATCAAACACTTCGGCTAAATTGGGATATACCTTGCAAACATAATCCTTATTTTTTATAAATACTCTAACCATATCCATTTGGTAATCTTTAAAAGTTGTATTAGTAATACTTTCAGATATAGTGAAAAAATATTTATATTTGGGCGTACTGCTCATATATATTTTTTTGCACATCATAAAAATTCTCGGAAGTATAAATGCATCTTCGTAAAGAGTAGTAACGTCAAACTGAATTTTATCAAATATTTCTTTTTTATAAAGTTTGTTACCTACATGCAACGAACTTGCAGGACCGTAAAAACTGTTATATATAGCTTCTTCCGGCTCACATAATTTATTAAATGTTCCAGAATTCACTATGGTTTTGTTATTACGTATAAAAGTAGTCGCACATGTAGAAATATCGGCATCATTATTAATTAAATTATTATATAAAAACTCAAACATATCCGTTTCCACGCAGTCATCGCTGTCTACAAAACCGATATATTCTCCGGTTACCGCTTTAAGCCCTACATTTCTCGTATCGCAAACACCGGAATTTTTTTCTTTATGAATAACTTTTATTCTGCTGTCTTTTTTAGCGTATTCGTCGCAAATTTCGCCGCTTTTATCGGGAGATTTATCTTCTACCAGTATAATCTCCAAATCTTTATATGTTTGGTTTATTAAAGATTCTATACATCTGCCAATTAACTTTTCCACTTTATAAACCGGAACAATAACGCTTATTTTTGCCATTGGTTTACTCCTCCAAATATTCATTTGCCATAGCTTTTGCTATGTCATAATCTCCCTTTGTAGTAATTTTAAAATTGCTTGCGTCGCCTTCTATAAGTTTAACCGGTTTATTGTTTAAAATAAATATTTTGCAAGCATCGGTTAATGTTTTCTTTTCCTCTTCACTTAAATTTAATATTAATTCTTTTAGCATAGATAAATTAAAACTTTGGGGACATTGACCCAAATATATTTCGTCCCTGCTGGGCATACTGTCGGTATTAACGCCGTCTTTAGATAAAATAATAGTGTCTTTTGCACCAACTACGGTATTGCAAGCGCCGCATTCTTTTGCGGCAATAATGCTTTTTTCTATCATATCTACGGTAACAAAAGGCCTTACCGCCTCATGAGATACAAAAATATGTTCTTTGTTTTTACCGTTTTCTTCTTCAACCTTATCTATTAAATTAAATAAAGTATCATATCTTTCTTTACCGCCTTTAACCAAAATTATCGGTTTTGAAGGTACATCTAAATATTTTTTTATAAGTTTGCCGCAATAATCTATCCAGTTTTCGTTTACGCCTATATAAATTTTATCAATACCGGGAGCTTTTAAAAATTTAATCAGCGTATGTATAATAATAGGTTTATCCCCTATATCCAAATATTGTTTCGGCAATTCTCTTTTCATTCTTTTACCGGAACCTCCGGCAAGAATAGCTGCAAAAACCATATTTTTATTTACCTCCAGTAAGCCTTAAATACATGGTGCGATACCTGCTTTTCTTTAGGCGGAAGCTTTAAATAGTCGCCGTAAAGAGAAGAAAGATAACTGTTATAGTCTTTAGGTATGTAAAATTCGTAATTTTCAAATTTTGCCGGCACTACTTCTTTAAAAACTTCTTTTTTCATTATTTCTTTTTCTTTGTATACGCCTACCAAACAAGCACACTCCGAAGTTTCTTCTTTTTGGTAAGAAATTAATTTTTCTATTTTTTGCGCCAAATAGTGTTTGTTATAAAAACAAACGCATATTTTTAACAAAACCAGTAAAAAATTGCGTTTAAAGCTTCTGGTTTTGGAAATTTTAATATTTTTAACATCCAAAGCATTACGGTAAAAATTTATTTTTTTAAATAATTTTAAACGTACATCTTTGTCTTCGGGCAAAAAATCATACGGAAAAATGTCTATATTAATATAAAAATCTTTTTTGTTATAAACACCGCTTTTTTCTTGTAAAACCGTATTAACGTTGCAAAGTTTGGCAAAAGGCAAATTATAATTTTTATTATTAAAAGAAGTGAAAATTTTAAAATCTTTATTTTCTTTATTAAAAATTTCCGTTAATTTATCATAATCTTTCCTTGGCATTAAAACGTCTATATCATCATCCCAGGGAATATATCCTTTGTGCCTTACGGCCCCTATAAGCGTACCGCCGGCTAAAAAATAAGTTAAATTACGGCTTTGGCAAAATTCGTGTAACTTACTTAAAATATCCAACTGTATGCTTTTAAGTTCTTCTAACTTAATCTCTTTCATCGGCTAAAATTCCTTTATAAAGTTCAATGTATTTTTTAAAACAAACCGTTTTGTCAAAATTACTTCTGAAATTTAAAATTTCTTCTTTTTTGCAAACATTTTCTATATTAATTATACAGTTAAGCAAGCCGTTAATATCTCCGGGTTCCGTTACTTCGCCAAAACCATCTTTAAGCTTTATACATTCGGGGCTTCCGCCTGTATTGTAGGTTATTACGGGCGTACCGCAGCATAAGGCTTCTAAGTTTGTTGTAGGGTAATTATCTTCGTAAGTGGTATTTACAAACACATCTGCCGCAGAATATATTTCTGCCAGTTCTTTAACGCTGTCTGTTCTGTTAATACATAAAATATTATTTTTAACATTTTTGCCCGAAATTTCTTTTTTTTGCTTTTCGGTTGTTCCTACCAACACAATTTCATAATTTTGAGGCAAAATTTCGCTTAAATTTAAAAAGTCGTTTAAACCTTTTCTTTCTTCCCAAATACTTGCAACACCCAAAATAATTTTTTTGTTTTTTAAATTATTTTTTTCTTTAAATTGTGAATCGGTAGGTTTGAAAATCTCGGTATCTATACCGTTATTTATAACAACGGTTTTATGGTTTTTTAAAAAGCTGTGCTCTACTTCTTTTTTAAGCCATTCGCTCGGAGTAACTATAGTTAACTTAGTCGTATTTTTAAACAGCTTTTCTTTTAAATTAAAGTTATTTTCGGAATTATCTTTAAAACTTTTAGGATAATTGTTTAATTGCGCGCAATTTTTACATTCGGTTTGCCATTTTAAGCATTTTTTTGCTGAAAAATATGCACAATGACCCGTAAAACTCCAACAGTCGTGTAATGTCCATACAATAGGAACATTATAGTTATTTAAAAAAGAAAATAAAATCTCGTAGTTTAAATAATAACCGTGAATATTGTGCAAATGAATAATGTCCGGTTTATATTCTTTAATTTTATTTATTAAATTTAAAGTTGCCTTTTTGGAATAAAGTCCCGATTTATCGGTTATTCTCGCTAAAAAACAATGAATATAAAAATCTAATTTATTAGCAAATTTATAAGCGTTGCATTCTTCCGGCGCACTTCCTCTGCCATAGCAAACCAATCCTTCAAATCCCGAATTTTCTATTTCTTTTTGAAGGTCAAACACAATTCTGCCGGTACTGCCGTAACCGCAAACCGAATTAATTTGAAGTATCCTCAAGCAAATTCTCCCTTATAATTTTTAAAAGTCTTGTTTCAAAAATATCAAGCGTATAATTTTTATTAAAATATTTCAATCCGTTTCTTCCGCAGTTTTTATATTTTTCCGGATTATCAATAAAATCTGCCAAAGCTTGGCTTAAAGCTTTATAATCGCTTGGAGGCACAGCTTTGCCGCAATCTGCGTTTTCTATAATTTCCGTGGCACCTTTACCTGCCGCAGAAAATATAGGTTTGTTCCCCGACATATATTCCTGTAGTTTTGCCGGAACGGTATTACCTACCGCACCGCTTTGTTTAAGCGTTAAAATAAAAGCGTCGGCTTTTTTATAATGTTCTTGTAAATCGTTAAAAGTAACTCTTCCGAAAAATTTAACCTTTTCGTTAACATTAAGCTCTTTTGCTTTATTTTTAACGTTTTCAAGTTCGCTGCCGTCTCCGTAGATATTTATTTTAAAATTTTTGTCTTTTATTAATGCCGCTGCTTTTATAATACATTCAACATCCTGCGCCGCACCTATATTGCCGCCAAAAGCAAAAACCGTTTCTTTTTGTTCTTCTTTTGTTTCTTTTTTTATGCTTTCGTTTTTTAAATCGGCAGTATTGTTATTGTTTATACTTAAATCCAGCCTATTGCTGTGCTGCGGAAGATAAACCATTTTATCCAATGGCACATTATTAACATTATTTAAATATTCCTTAAACGGATTTGAAGAAACCGCTATAATATCCGCATTGTTATAAGCCCATTTGGAATATTTATTCATTAATTTAAATAAAGGATTATTTTCTTTTATTCCCCAAACCTTTAAGCTTTCGGGCCATAAATCCAAACAATAAATTATTAATTTTTTACCGCTTTTCTTTTTAGCCGTAATTGCAGCGTGAGCCATAAATATAGGAGAAGTTTGATAACACATAATGCAATCAAACTTTTTTAAATCCATTTTTTTTACTTCTTTTTTTGAAGCCGTTAAAAACGATAAATAATTTAAAGCCCTGTTTTTTACTCCGCTTTTTCTTTCTTTGGTTTTAACCCTTATAACATTTACGCCAAAATAATCGTCTTTAAATTTTTGTTTATATTCTTCCGGCACATAGCCCGTAGCGTAATCGGGCAGAGATGTTAATACGGTAATATTATTTCCGCTTTGAGTTAATTTTACCGCTATATCGTTAATCCTGAAATTATCCGGAAAAAAGTGTTGTGATACAATTAAAATATTCATAAACGCTCCATAAGCAGTTTTCTAATATTATACTACCAAAAGTAATTTTTTTCAACAAAAATCATAAAATAAATATCTTGAATGTTATATAAAATTAGTGTAAAATATAAAAAGGTAAAAATATATTGGGATGATATTTAATTATGTATAATTTAAAACTGCAAACAAAAGAAAATTTAAAACCTTTATATTTAAAATCCGTTGTGGTAAGTTTTCTTTTAATTGCAACATTTGCTTTTATTTTATTAATTAATGTATTCTTTTCGGTTTTGGTTAAACAAAACGGCATAGCTTTGCTTTCGGAAAGTTTTATTAATTTAATCCTTTATGTTTGTTTACTTAATCCGCTGCTATACGGTGTTTTATATTGGTTTTATTATTCGCTTAGCGGCAACAATATTAAACTTTTTGAATGCTTTTATTTTTTCGGAAATTCAAAAAATTACAAAAGGGCCGTATCGTTAAGCATTAAAGCTACTTTAAGAACCTCTTTTATTTACTTTGTGTTCAGTATTCCTACTTTTTTAAATTCCTATTTTAAATACGGCGAAATTTTTAATGATATTTTCGGTTTGTTCAGTACCATAGGCTTATTTTTATGTATTTATCAACAGTTGAAATATTTTGTAGCCCCCATACTTTTAATTAACGACAGTTCTCTTTCCGCTTCCGGAGCCTTATATTTATCGGCGGAAATAAGTTTTAATAATAAGCTTAATATTTTGGGTTTCATTTTAAGCTTTTTTGGTTATTTTTTGCTTTGCTTTTTTGTGTTTCCCACTATTTTTATTCTTCCCTACTATTTGGCGTGCTATTGCAATAAGTGTAAGGAACTTATAAATAAATATAATTACTCTGTTAAAACGATTAACCGAAAATTTTACAAAAATTATTTTAACTTTTTAAAAAGGTGAAAAAATGAAAAATAAAACTTTAAACTGCATTATTGTTATTTTAACTTTTGTTGTAACCATAACTAATTCTTTATGTATGATATATAATTCATATTTTTCTAAATTGGACCGTTTGCCCAAAGGAGAATTTATGTTTTCTTCTATGTCCAACGATTTAAGCAAAACTTTAAAAGTTTATAAAGTTGATATAAATACTTTAGGTACCGGTATAAGAGCCGAAGTGGTACAATATAAAAACAAAAAAAGCACAACAAAAAACATTTATTGGCAATTAAATAAGGATACTGCTATAGTATCCTGGACAGACGATAATCACGTACAAATAAACGATGAAATTGTAGATATTAACGGCGAAGGATTTGACAGCCGCAAAAAAATTGTTCTTCCTAAAACAAATCTTTAATTTTATAATTTTATAAGGTTGATAAAATTGATTAACAAAAACGATGAATTTATTTTAGATATAACCGAATTTTCCGGCGAAGGAAACGGTATAGGCCACCATAATAATATGGTGGTTTTTGTTAACGGTGCAATTAAGGGCGATACCGTTCTTTGCCATATTATAAAATCCAAAAAAAATTACTGCATAGGAATTATAAAAGCATTTGTTAATAAAAGCAGTTTAAGAATTGAAAGCGATTGCGAAATTTCAAATAAATGCGGCGGTTGTATATATAAAAATATTCCTTATAAAGAAGAGCTTAAAATAAAATCCAACGAAGTTTATCAATGTATAAAAAGAATAGGAAAATACGATATTTTACCGCAAAATATTATTTACGGCAAAAGAAACAATTATCGCAATAAGGCCTCTTTGCCCGTAACTCAAAATTACACGTTTGGTTTTTATGCCAACAAAACCCACAAAATAATAGAAAATAAAAATTTAAGTTGCAATATATCTTCAAATATATTTAACAAAATATTAAAAGATATATCTTTATTTTTAAAAAACAATAACATTTCTGTTTATAACGAAGAAACAAACAACGGTTTATTAAAGCATGTGGTTTTAAGATATGCCCAAAAAACAAATCAAATAATGGTTATTTTTGCCGTAAAAAACAACCGATTTGAAAATCTTAAAAATATAGCGGATTTTATTACAAACAAACATAAAGAAATTAAAAGTATTTACATTAATGTTAACTCCCAAAAAACAAATGTTATTTTAGGAGAAAAAAACATTAAAATTTTTGGTGAGGATTTTATTACAGACGAACTTTGTAATTTAAAATTTAATATATCTCCCCTTTCGTTTTATCAGGTTAACAGAGATATGGCGGAAAAGCTTTATTTTAAGGTAAAAGAATACGCCGATGTATTAAATAAAACCGTATTGGATTTATATTGCGGAACCGGTACCATAGGATTATCTTTGGCAAAAGAGGCCAAAAAAGTATACGGAATAGAAATTGTAAACCAAGCTATAGAAAACGCAAAACAAAATGCAAAGCTTAATAATATTACAAACGCCGAATTTTTTTGCGATGACGCCGTAAATATTGATAAATATATAACCGAACAAATAGATACCGTTATATTGGACCCTCCGCGTAAAGGAACCGATAAAAAAATAACGGATTATATAGCCGCTGTTATAAAGCCTTCGGTTATAGTTTATGTTTCGTGCGATTCCGCAACGTTAGCCAGGGATTTAACATATTTTAAAGAAAACAATTATATATTAAAAGAATATACCCCCGTAGATATGTTTCCTTGTACCAAACATGTGGAGACGGTAGCAAAATTAGAAATAATGGTGTGAAAATAAATAATTAATAATAAAAAGTAAACAAATTAATACTATAACAATAAGGTTAGGATTATAATATGAATGAATTTGCAAATAACATAAAACCGGATGAATTTAAAAACTATATTTCTTTAGGATACTTTTGCGAAGTAGCAAAAGATTTAGAAAGGCTTGGATTAAGAAACCAATCTTCTCCATTCGATTGGGTTATATCTTATTTTCCAAAAGTAATTTATGCTATTGATACTTAATTTCTTAATTTTTTAACATACGAAAATTTATATCAGGAAAAAACAAGTAAGAATCGCTATTTTGACAATGAATACCGTATTTATTTCTATCACGACTTTAACGCTTATGATTCTCTTGATAAGCAAATAAACGATGTAAAGTCAAAATATGACAGACGTATAAAAAGATTTTTAAATACAATAAAAAATCCTACTTTATTTTTAAGATATATCTCTAACGAAAAAAATAATAAAAACGGAAGATCATCCGAATTGGAATGGATAGAAGAAAACTATGAATATATATTATCAACATTAAAAAAATACAACCCAAATAATAATATAATATTTCTCGGAGACGAACAAACCGTTTCAAAAAAAATAAAAATATATCATGTACCTATAGATGACGGAGACAAGGTCTCTCGTCAACCAATATTTAATAATAAAGAGCTTTATCCCATTCTTGCAAAAATTGATTTTCCCGGCAAAGAAAACAATTTAAAAAGATACCGAAAAAAAGAATGCAAAAAGTTTTTTAAAAAAGCAATAAACAAAATTCGTAAAAAATTTAATAAAATTTTTCGTAAAGAATATTGCCATACAAAAACATACTAAATCATTAATTTTAAAAATAATATTAAATATAAAAAATAAAAACAGTACTTATTGTTACGGTAATTTTACAGTAACCATAAAGTGCTGTTTTTATTTTATGTTATATTTTATTTTATTTTTGTTTATTAATTCTTATTTTTTTTAATTCCGAAAATTAATTTTAACAGCCCTCTTAAACATTTTGGGCTTTTTACCACTACAACTTGCATAATATGCGCCTCCGTTAGCATTTATAATATTTAAATCCCAAATAAATAAGCGATATTGCAAGAACAACGCATAAAAATTTTATAGGAAAATAAAAAGCAACCATAAGACCTATACCGAAAAAACAAACGCATATAGGTCCCAAACCACTTCTTTTGCGCATTCTCAATCCACCGCCCTTCGTTTTTATTATATACATCGGGCAAGGTTTTTGTGAAAACCAATACAGCAATATTAATGTTAACAGCAATAAAAAGAAAAAGAACCAATAAAAATCAATTGGTTCTCATTAATAAAACTTTTCCGTTTAAAACATTAATTTCGGCTTTATCCAAAGCAATTTCATTACTTACTCCAATAGGAAAATCGGTTGGAATAGTATATTCGTTTAAATTATATTTTGCACCCTTTATAGAAACTTTTGCGTTGCCTGCAAAAGAAAGCAAAGAAAAATATTTATATCTGCTGTCTTTTTTTATTGTAATTTTTTCGCTGCATAATATTTCAACCGTAAAATCTTTGCCAAACGCTTTTCCGTAAGCATTATTATTTTTTATAAATTCCAATGCCGAATATGTGCAAAAAGAATGGTCGGGTCTTGAACCGAAAGAGCAGTAAATTTCTATATTTTTAAAATTTTTTTTTAATGCGTACTTTACGGCATAAATTAAATCGGTATCATCTTTTTCGGTAGGCAAAGTAATTTTTTTTACATTTTCACAAATTTCGCCTTTGTAAGAATCAAAATCTCCCAAAACCAAATCAGGTTTTATTTTATTATTAATTGCATTTAAATACCCTCTGTCGGCGCAAATAACAAATTTGTTTTTAAAATTACCGTTATCGCTTATTTTAAAAAAGTCCCCGCCGGCAAAAATAGCGCAGCAATTCATCTTTCCCATTCCTTAATATTTTTTAGTTCATTATAAAAATCAACATAACTGCTATGTCTTGAAGAAGAAATTTTACCGTTTTTAACGGCTTCTATTACAGCACAGCCTTTTTCGGTTGTATGGCTGCAAGAAGTAAATTTGCACTTTCCCAAAAACGGATTAAATTCGTTAAAATGTTTTGCTGAATCTTCTTTTTTGCAGTTTAAAACCTTTTCGGTCTCTATAGAAGAAAAACCGGGAGTATCAACAATATATCCGTTATTATAACTGTAAAGAGAAGTTTCCCTTGTAGTATGCTTTCCCCTTCCGAGTTTTTTACTTACTTCACCGGTTTCTATTTTTAAATTTAATATTTTATTAAGCAGACTGGATTTTCCTACGCCGCTGTTACCCGTAAAAGCCGAAATTTTACCGCTTATGTTTTCTTTTATTTCTTCTATTCCTATATTTTCTTTAGCCGAAGCCACAATTACACCGATACCGCTGTTTTTGTAAATATTTACCCATTCCGAAAAATCTCCGGTATCGCATTTATTAAACACTATAATAGGTTTAATATTGTTTATATCGGCTATAACCGTTAAGCGGTCTATATATATTGCATTGGGAGTAGGATTGTTAAAAGAAGAAACAATAAATAAATTATCAATGTTGGCTACGGGCGGTCTTATTAAAAAATTCTTTCTTTTATTAAGCTCGCATATAACTTTTTCTTCGGCATTAAACTTTACGCTGTCGCCTGCCAAAAGCTTTATATTTTTATTTTTAAAATTTCCTCTTGCGCTGCATTCGTAAGTATTATTGCCGGACTTTACCGTATAAAGCCCGGCAAGAACTTTTAAAATTATTCCGTCGTTCAAAATCATAAATTTATAAACCTAAAATATACCTTAATTTTAATTGTTGGAGCTTGTATTTGATTTAGTAGGATAGTTGGTATAGGTATGTGATTTTAAAATTTTTCCGGTTTTACAGTCTACCGTAAACGAGGCATAATTGTCGTAAGAAGACGAGCCTTTTCCGTTTACTTTAACCAAAATAGTCATTCTTTTTTCTTTAGTGGTAAAGTTGAAAGAATATGATGCTCCGCTGCGCCATAAATCCAACTCTTCCGAAGTTTGGCTCTTTGTGCTTCCTCCGTTGGTCCACGCAGAAAGATTTCCGTATTGAGATACATAATCGTTGGGAAGCTCTACTTTTAATGTAAATTTATTGGTGGATTCTCCCGAACCTATAGAAAGCGTAACTGCCGTTCCTTTTCCCACCTGTTTTGTAGAACTTGAAGGCGACTGGCTTACTACAAAACCTTTCATATTGGCTTCGCTTTCAACAGTAGTTGTATTCGCAACCAGTCCTGCCCTTTCTATAAGCTTAACGGCATCATCTTTACTTAAGCCCACAACATTAGGTAAATCTACATATACCGTAGGTGCGCCTGTACTTACATAAATCGTTATTTTTGTACCTACATAAACGTTGGAATCTTTTGCCGGAGAAGTTTCAATAACCGTATTTGCCGCAACATTTTCATCCGGTCTTTCAACTACTTCATATTCTAAATTTTCGCTTTTTAGCATTGAAGTAGCTTTAGATAAATCATAATTTGACAAATCCGGAACTTTTACGGTTTTTTGACCCATACTTACATAAGCTTTAATGGTTGTACCTTTTTTAATTTCTTTACCCGCCGTAGGCGATTGATCGTAAATTATACCGTATTCGGTGTTGGCGCTGTAGCCTTGTATTACTTCTATTTTGTAATCTTTGCTTTCGGCTATTTTATCGTACTGCTGGCCTATTAAATTGGGGCAAGGAAAAGCCGAGCCGGAAGAACCGAATAAAAATTTCGCGGCAAAAATACCGAAAATAATTAAGAAAATACCAAAAACCGCAGCTACGCCCGTAAGTATGGGAATTACCGGGGATTTATCGTCCTTTCTGCCTACGTCTTCTTCATCTTCATCTTCTTCGTCTTCCCTATTCGGATCTACAAAATCATCAATATATTTTGTGGGACTGTTATCTACAAAAACATTTTCTTCAAAAACCACATCCGGGTCTTTTTTAAATATTTCCAAATCCCTAAGCATTTCCGCTGCCGAAGCATATCTGGCGTTAGGGTCTTTTCTCATGGCGTGCATTGTAATTTGTTCTATTCCGCGCGGAATAGAAGAATTTATGGTGCTGGGCAATTTTGCTTCTGTTTGAAGCTGCATTATAGCAACCGAAACCGCACTTTCTGCCTCGAACGGCAAAACACCCGTTAGCATTTCGTAAAGCATTACTCCCACGGAATAAATATCGGCTTTTTCGTTTGTAACATCTCCCTTTGCCTGTTCGGGGCTTATATAATGTACCGAGCCGATAGCCTTATCCGTAATGGTTTTGTATTCGTTTCTGGCAAATCTTGCAATGCCGAAATCCGTTACTTTAATGGTGCCGTCTTTTAAAACCATTATATTTTGAGGTTTTATATCTCTATGTACTATACCTTTATCGTGCGCATGCTGTAAACCTCTTAAAATTTGAATGGTAAAGTTTACGGCTTCTCTCCAAGGTAAACTTCCCTTGCGGTCAATATAAGTTTTTAAAGTAATGCCGTCAATATATTCCATAACAATATATTGAAATACCTCACCGAAGCTAACGTCAAAAACCTTAACTATATTAGGATGAGATAATACGGCAATGGCTTTGCTTTCGTTTTTAAATCTACGCAAAAACTCTTCATTAGCCGAATATTCTTCTTTTAATATTTTTATGGCTACTATTCTGTCTTCAACATTATCGTAGGCTTTATAAACTACCGCCATACCGCCAATGCCTATAATTTCTTGTATTTCGTAACGTCCGTCTAATCTTTTACCAACAAATTTATCCATATTGTCCACCTTAAATTAAAATTAAACTTAAATTGAAATTAAATTATAATTGTAACAACCGTTATATTATCGCCGCCGCCGGCCGCATTTGCCAAACCGATCAGTTCCGATAATGAGTTTTCGTTTTTGTTTTTATTTAAAATTTCGGCAATTTTGCTTTCTTCAACAAAATTCGTTAAACCGTCGGAACAAAGCAAAATCACATCATTTTTTTGTAAGCAAAGCTCGTTTAAATCTATTAAAATATTTTTGTCAACGCCTAAAGCTCTTGTAATTATATTTTTATTGGGATGACTTTTTGCCATTTCTTCGGTAATTTGTCCGCTGTCTACCATTGTTTGAACCACCGAATGGTCAACGGTTAATCTATACAAATTTTTGTTTCTTAATAAATAAGCGCGGCTGTCTCCGGCATGAGCCAAATATAAATAATTATCATAAACTACTGCGGCTATAACCGTAGTGCCCATACCGTTTAAAGCAGAATCGTTTTGAGCCTCTTTAAAAATTGCGTCGTTTGCGTTTGTAACAGCGCTTTCAAGCAAATATCTAATGCTTGAGTTTTTCATATTAACGCTAAACGATTTTTTAAAAGAATCGGCAATAATTTCAACAGCTTTTTTTGAAGCTATTTCTCCGCCGTTTCTTCCTCCCATACCGTCGCAAACAACCGCAAAGCAAGAATTTTCCGAAAACTCACCCGTAATAAAGCTGTCTTCGTTAAATTCACGTTTCAGTCCTTTATCTGTTTTAGAAAAAATTTGCATAAGAGTTATCACCCCTTATTTATTCCTTGTTTTGATTTTTCTTGTACTTTTTTGTTTTTATAAAAAATTTTTTTACTTCTTTTTATATTGTTTTTATTTTGAATTTTTATTAATTATTTATTTAATCATTTAATTATTTATTTCTGTTTCTTAGCTGACCGCAGGAGGCGCTTATATCCGCACCTAAAGTTCGGCGTACCGTGGCATTCATACCTAAATCGGTTAAAGCTTTTTGAAAATTTAAAACTTTTTGCCTGTTTGGCGTTTTATAAGAATTTTCTTTTACGGGATTAGCCGGAATTAAATTAATGTGGCACATAAGTCCGTGCAATAACCTGCTTAGTTCTTTTGCGTTTTCTTTGCTGTCATTTACTCCGTCTATTATAGCATATTCAAACGATATTCGTCTATTGGTTTTATTAAAATATTTTTTGCATGCGTCTATAAGCTCTTCTACCGGGTATTTATGGTTTATTTTCATAGTTCTGTTTCTTATTTCGTTATTGGGTGCATGCAAACTAACCGAAAGCGTTATAGGAAAATTATATTCTGCCAACTCAAGTATTTTAGGCACTAATCCGCAGGTACTTACCGAAATATGTCTTAAGCCTATATTCAATCCGTTTTCATCCGATACCAGCTTTAAAAATTTTACGGTATTTTCAAAATTATCCAACGGTTCTCCCATACCCATTAAAACTATATTGGATATTCTTATATTCAAATCTTTTTGCGCCGTAGTTATTTCCGAAAGCATTTCGGAAGCCGTTAAATTTCTTGTAAGTCCAAACAAGCCGGACGCACAAAAACTGCAGCCCATTCTGCAACCTACCTGTGTAGAAATACATATAGAATAACCGTGAAGATATTTCATAACTACACATTCTATTAAATCGTTATCGTTTAACGAATATAAATATTTTACAGTACCGTCTATTTTTGATACAAATTTTTTATTTATTTTAACATTTAAAATAACAAACTTTTCTTTTAATTTTTGTATTAAGCTTTTTGATATATCCGTCATTTCATCAAAGGATTCAACGCCTTTATGAAGCCATTTAAAAATTTGTTTGGCTTTAAATTTAGGTTCTCCCATTTTTGTAATATATTCTAAAAGCTCGTTTTGGCTTAAAGATTTAATATCTATAAGTTCCATATCTTTCCTTTTAAATTACTTTTTATAAATCAATGCGGCAAAAAAACCGTCTCCGCCGTTTATTTTATTATAAAAAACTTTTTGTTCTTTTAAATAAAAATTTTTATTTTCGCTTAAAAATTCTTCTATTACTTCATTGTTTTCTTTTTTGTTTAATGTGCAGGTGGAATATAAAATTCTTCCGCCTTCTTTAACGTATTCGGAGCTTACTTTTAAAATATTCCTTTGTATTTTATAAAGCCCTTCAATTTCGTTTAAAGTTTTATATTTTATTTCCGGCTTTCTTCTTACCGTACCTAATCCCGAACACGGAACATCACACAAAACCAAATCAAATTTACCTAAATCTTTATTGTATATTTCTCCGTTATTAACTAAAGTTTTTATATTTAAACCTAATTTTTCCGCGGTTTTTTTAATAAGTTCGGTTCTTTTAACATATATGTCGGCACTTAAAATTTCGGCTTTGTTTTTGCAAATTAAAGAGGTTAAAAACGATTTCCCGCCGGGTGCCGCACAAACGTCAAAAATGCGCTCGTTTTTTTTAGGATTTGCCAAATGTACGCACATTGCAGCCGAAATATCCTGTACAAAATAATAACCGTTTAAAAACAGCTTTTCTTTAGAATTAAAGCTTTTTAATTCCAAAACATTTTCAACATCGGTATCCAAAAAAATATCGCTTGTTTTTAACAACTCTTCCTTTGTTGTTTTTAAAGTATTTACACTTACAAAAACAGGCGCTTTATTAAAAGAGTTAATAAAAAAATGTTCCGCTTCTTCTTTGCCTATATAATCTTTAACCGTATTAAAAATATCTTCATTGCAAGAAAATTTAATGCTTTCGGGTTTGTTGTTTAAATATTTCAAATCGTAAAGAACGGCTTTTTTTACAACGGCGTTTACCATTCCGCTTAAATATTTATATTTACTTTTTTTAACTAAGTTTACCGCTTCGTTTACAACGGCAAAATGCGGAGTATTTAAATATAAGCCTTCAAATACCGCCATTCTTAAAACATTTAAAACCAAAACCGGAAGTTTTTTTAACGGTTTGTTTAAAAATTTTTCTATAATATAATCTAAAGTTATTTTTCTTTCAATAACACCGTAAAACAAAGTGGTTATAAAACTAACGGAATTGCTGTTTTTGCCGTTTTGAGTATTTATGTTATTTAAAACATTATTTAAAATAATTGTTGAATAACCGTTTTGTTCCTGTTTTATAAGCGCATTTAAAACAGCCTCTCGCTCGTTCATTATAACTCCTTATATTATTTTCTTTTTGCCGTATATTCTGTATATTTTACGGTTTTATTTAATATCATAGTGTGCACAACTCAAACCTGCCGCGTTTTGACCGCCGCATTTCAAATTGCAATTTTGCGTTTATTTTTGCAAGGCGTAACTAAAAAAATAAAAAGATTATACTATAAAAAATTTATTCTATTATTCTATTATTCTTCCCTTTACGGCGTCGGACCCTGTCATTTTTTTACTGCCTTCGGGACAAATCAGTTTAAGTTCCAGCGAAGAACCGTTTTTGCAGGCTACAAAAGGTTTGCCGTTATTAATAAATACGGTTCCGGGAATATTATCGGTTTTGGGTCCTACCGAAGTTTCAAAAACTTTAATTCTGCGATTATTAAAAATAAAACTGCAGCAAGGCCAAGGATTAAACCCTCTTACTAAATTATTTAATTCTTCACTGCTTTTATTAATAAAATCGAGCTCTCCCATTTTTTTGTTTATTATAGGCGCATATACCTTACATTCTCCCTGTTTAACGGGGTTTAATTTGTTGTCCTTTAAATCGTTTATAGTTTCTGTTAAAAGCTTTGCCGATAATGCACTTAATTTATCGTGCAAAGTGCCTGCATTATCATTAGGGTCTATTGCAATTTTTTCCTGTTTTAAAATATCACCGGTGTCAAGACCTTCGTCCATTTGCATAGCGGTAATTCCCGTTTCTTTTTCTCCGCAAACAATAGACCATTGTATAGGACTGGCACCCCTTAAATTAGGTAATATTGAGGCATGCATATTAATACAACCGTATTTAGGATATTCCAAAATGCTTTTGGGCAATATTTTACCGTAAGCCACTACAACAATAAGCTCCGGATTCAACTCTTTTATAATATTTAACGCTTCTTCGTTTTTTAATGTGTTTGGTTGGTAAACCGGAATATTGTTTTTTACGGCGCTTAATTTTACTTCACACGGAGTAATTACCTGTTTTCTGCCTACGGGTTTATCTTGATTACAAAATACACCCACAACGTTTTCTTTGCTGTTTATTAAAGCTTCTAAACACGGAACCGAAAATTCTGGAGTTCCCATAAAAACTATTCTCATTGTTCCTTATATAACCTTTCTTTGTAAAGAATACCGTTTAAGTGGTCTATTTCGTGGCAAAAAGCCCTTGCTTTTAAACCTTCGCCCGAAATCGTAAATGTTTTACCGTTTCTGTCCTGAGCCCTTACCGTTACAAAAAAAGGACGTTCCGTTATACCGGTTTCTCCCGGAATGGATAAACATCCTTCAGGTTCGTGCTGAAGGCCCTTTTGTTCTATAATTACCGGATTAACAAGCTCTATTACTCCGTCGTCGTCTCCTACGTCTATAATACATATCCTTTTAAGTAAACCTATTTGGGGAGCTGCAAGACCCGCACCTTGGGCGTCTGCTAAAGTATCTGCCATATCGTCTAAAATCATTTTAAGCTTATCGTCAAAATCCAGCACCGATCTGCAAACTTTTTTTAAAATGGGATCCCCTATTTTAACTATATTTCTTAATGCCATTTTATCTCCTTTTGTTTTGTAATAAGTAAAAATTTTACATTATATTTTCAGGATTAATATCTATAAACACAGCACATTTGCGCTCGTTATTGTAATATTCAAATAAAAATTCTTTTAGCATTTCCCTTAAATTTTTATTGTTTTTTGTTTTTAACAAAATCCTGTATCTGAATTTTTTACTTACATACGGAACGGTTGCCGCAGCCGGTCCCAATATTATAGCTTTTACATTGTGTCTTTCTATAAGCTGCGTTAAAATTTTTAAAGATTTTTTTGCCGCGTTTATTGTTACATCTTTAACTTCGCTGACAAACCCCAAAAGAACAATATCGCAATAAGGCGGGTAAATTAAAAGCTTACGCATTTTAATTTCTTCGTTAAAAAACATTTCATAATTTTGGTCTTTTGCCATTTTAATCACATTGCTGTTAGGGTTTAAAGTTTGTATAACGGCTTTTCCGGGTTTTTTGCCCCTACCCGAACGCCCTACAACCTGCGTTAAAAGCGAAAAAGAACGCTCATACGATTTATAATCATCAAACATAATTGTATTATCTGCCGAAAGTACGCCTACCAATGTTACCAACGGAAAATCCAATCCTTTCGCCACCATTTGCGTTCCTACCAAAATGTTATACTCTTTATTTGCAAAAGCGCTTAACTTTTCCTGAAAACTTTCTTTTGCGGCAGTGCTGTCTGCGTCTAATCTTAAAACTTTTGCTTCCTTAAATATAATTCCCAGCTCTTCGCAAGCCTTTTGCGTACCGAAACCGGAATATCTTAAAAGTTCATTCCCGCATTCAGGACATATTTTTGGATTGGCTTTGCTTGATCCGCAGTAATGGCACACTAAGCGGTTAATATCCGAATGATATGTCATAGAAATACTACAATTATCACATTTAAAAACATATCCGCATTTAGGACACGAAAGATAGGTATTATGTCCCCTGCGGTTAAGTAAAATTATAGCTTGTTCGCCGTTTTCCAATACGCTTTGTATTTCCTCTATTAAATAATTACTGAAAATACCTTTGTTTCCCGATTTTGTTTCTTTGGTCATATCTACCGTAATTACTTCCGGCAATAAAGCATTGTTGTAACGATTTAAAATTTTAAAAAGCGAATATTTGCCGTTTAAAGCCATAGCGTAGCTTTCAAACGAAGGAGTTGCGGACCCCAACAACAAAAGCGCATTATTTTTTGCACACCTGAACTTTGCCAGGTCTTTTGTATTAAATCTGGGAGCTTGCTCTGATTTATATGTATGCTCCTGTTCTTCGTCTATAATAATAATCCCTATATTTTCTATAGGCGCAAAAATTGCCGAGCGCGTACCTAAAACAACGCTTACCTCATTATTTTTGCAACGCCTGAATTCATCCATTTTTTGTCCGTTGGATAAAGCGCTGTGAAATACCGCCACCTTATCTCCGAATCTGCTTAAAAATAAATTCAAAGTTTGCGGAGTTAAAGAAATTTCGGGAACCATAAAAATTGCGGTTTTACCTTTTTTTAAAACTTCTTCTATAAGCTTTAAATATACACTGGTTTTTCCGCTTCCGGTAATTCCGTATAAAAGCGCCGCATTTGGTTTTTCGTTAAAAAGCAACGATTTAAGCCCGTTAAAGCATTTTTCCTGCTCTTTATTTAAATTGATTTTTTTATTGTCTTTTTTAAAATTTTTAAGAGCCGTTCTGTAATATTCTTTTTCAAAAATATTAACTAAACCGTATTTTTCCAAATTTTTAACGGTAGCAACCGAAACCCCCGAATAAAGCTCTATCTCTTTAAACGACGACGTTCCGTTTTCGTTTAAAAATTCCAAAGCCTTTTTTTGATTTGCAGTAAGCTTTTTATCGGATTTTATATCTGTGGCTTTGGCAAATTTTAAAGTTGCCACATTTAATTTCGGTACGGCCACATAGCTTTTTTTAACCATACCGCTTTTTAAAAGCATATTGTAAAGTTCGCTGTTTTCTTTTAAATTAAGCTTAGTTAAAAAAAACCTCGTTTCTATTTCGTTGCCGTTTGATTTAAGCAAATTTAAAACTTCTGATTTAAAAGAACCGAAATCTTCCCCGGCATTTTCGTTTATCAAACAAAAACTTTCTTTTATATCTACTCCCATACCGTACGGTAAAATGCACTTTATCGCCTCAAAATAAGTACAAAAAGTACGCTCTTTTAAAAATTTTACCATTAAAAACATTTCTTCATTTAAAACGGGAGCATCGTCAATTACTTTTATTACGGTTTTTAATTTAATATTTTGATTGGTGTTTTGAATTTCTTTTTCTGTTTTTTCTGCATTACCGTTTTCATCGTAATTCAAACAGTCAAAAATCATTCCCAATTTAGGCGAATTATAATATCCAAAAGGAACTATAACCCGACAACCCTGCAAATTTTGCCTTGCAAAGCTATCGGGCAATAAAAAGTCGTACTGTTTATCTATATTATAAATAACATTATCTACTACGACTTTAACTTTTTTCATTATAAAGCTCTGTCCTCGGCAATTTTATCTATTGCCAAACTAACCGACTTTTCGTATATACTGTCGGTATCGTCTTCGTGTAAAACAGCAATTTTTCTTGCTTCTTTTGCAACATCTAAAACCAATTTGTATCTGTTATCGCTGTTTTTGATTAATTTTCCTATAGCCGGATCTAACATGTTTTTTGCACCCTTTCAAGTAATTCTATTTGTCTTTCATACTTTAACCGATTACTTTTTATAATCGAATTTAAATCATTAACGGCTTTTTTTAAATCGTCATTACAAATTATATAATCAAATTCATTTGCACGGCTTATTTCGTCAAAAGCCTTATTTAAGCGTTTTTCTATCTGTTCTTCCGTTTCGGTTCCTCTGCCGATTAAACGCTCTTTAAGCGTTTTTAAAGAAGGTGGAACTATAAAAACGGAAATAGCGTCCGGAAAAGATTTTCTTATATTACCTGCTCCGTTAACGTCAATTTCAACTATCATATCAATTCCGTTGTTTATTGCGTTTAAAACCGGCGTTTTCGGCGTTCCGTAATAATTTCCCAAATATTCGTTATATTCTAAAAATTCATTTTTATTTAAAAGATTTAAAAATTCTTCTTTTGATACATGATGGTATTTTGAGTCTTGTGTTTCATCTTTTCTCATCGGTCTTGAAACCGTAGACATTGAAAGTTTAATGTCTTTATTATCTTTTAAAAATTCATTTAATATTGTGTCTTTACCCGAACCGGACGGACCGGATAAAATAAACAATCTGCCTTTATTCATTTATATCTTCCTCTGATGTTCTTTGCTTTATGCTTTCTACCGTAAGACAAGATAATATTATTTGGTCGTTTTCGGTAAATATAACGCTGCGGGTTTTTCTTCCCGAAGAAGCGTCTATAAGTTTCATATCTTCTTTTGCTTTTTGTATCATTCTTTTTATGGGCGCCGCATCCGGAGATACAACCGCCACAATTTTTTCTCCCGATACAAAATTATCCAAACCAATATTTATAAGTTTCATATATGTTCTCTCTGTATAAATTTAATTTTTTTGTTTTTTACTGAATTTATATAAATTTTTATTCAATATTTTGTATTTGTTCTCTTATTTTCTCTATTGTGGTTTTAATTTCTATTACTTTTTTTGCAATATCGCTGTCCTGAGCTTTAGAACCTATGGTATTGGCTTCTCTGTTCATTTCCTGTACCAAAAAGTCAAGCTTTCTGCCTACTGCACCGTCTCCGTTCAAAATTTCCTTCATTTGCGCTATATGACTTCTGAGTCTTACGGTTTCTTCATCCACCGCTATTTTATCGGCAAAAACAGCAACTTCCGTTATAATTCTTTGTTCGTCTATGTTAACCGAGCTTGTATTTAAGTTAAAGTTTTTAAATGTTTCTTCAATTCTTTCTTTTAACTTTTCTTCATAAGCCTTTAAAGTTTTCGGCGAAAGTTCTTCTATTAAAGCCACATTATTTAAAATATCATCCAGTTTAAGCAATAAATCCCGCTTTAAAGAACCGCCTTCGGTTTCACGCATGGCAATAAAAGAATCTATTGCATTATTGGCAAGATTTATTATAAATTCCGTTAATTCTTCTTCGTTTATTTCTTTATTTTCTATTAAAAAAGTATCGCTTTTACCCGCTAAATCGGAAACCGAAATTTCTCCCGCCAAATTATATGTGCTTTTTAATTGTTTTAAAGCATTTACATAACTTTCAACAAAACTGTTGTTTACCGAAATTTTTGTACTGTCCGAAGCACCGGAAAGCATAGAAATAAATACTTCTGTTTTTCCTCTGAAAATTCTTTCCTGAAATGTTTTTTTAAGCTTATCTTCCAAAAAGAAAAGAGTTTTTGGCATACGGCAGTTAAATTCAAAATATCTGTGATTTACAGCCTTAATTTCTATAGAAAAATTTATGTTGTTAAATACGCCTTCGCTTCTGCCGAAGCCTGTCATACTTCTTATCAAATTATATACTTCCCTTTATATACATAATTATTTATTATAATACCAAATTCAGGGCAAAAAGTCAATAAAAAAACACCCGAAAACGGGTGTTTAAAATTTAATTTTATTCTTTTTAATTAAGCAATAAATATTTTTTATAACAAAATTTTATGAAAAACTTTTTTGCCTTTTTTAATAACGACAAAGCCTTCTTTAAAATCTTCCGAAGTTAAGGTTTTGTAAGGGTCGGTTATTTTTTCATCGTTAACCGATATTCCACCTTGTTGTATTAATCTTCTTCCCTCGCCTTTAGAAGGAATAAGACCTGCCAGCATCATTGCGTCCAACAGTCCCAAACCGTTTTCTATTTGGTCTGCCGCTATTTTTGTTGTAGGCATATTTTCTGCCGAAACCTTAGCGCCAAAAAGAGCTTTTGCCGATTCCTGTGCTTTTTCGGCTTCTTCTTTTCCGTGTATCATTTCGGTTAAAGCATACGCCAATTTAGCTTTAACACTGTTTAATTCGCTGCCTTCAAGCTTTTCGTATTCCTTTATTTCTTCAAGCGAAATAAAGGTTAACATCTTCATACATTTTATAACATCGGCGTCATCAACATTTCTCCAATATTGATAAAAATCGTACGGAGAAGTCTTTTTCGGGTCTAACCATACCGCACCGTTTTCGGTTTTTCCCATTTTTTTACCGTCGCTTTTTAAAAGCAAATTAAAGGTCATACCGTAAGCGTCTTTACCGGTTTTTTTACGAATTAATTCAACGCCGCCTATAATGTTGCTCCACTGGTCATCTCCGCCCAATTCCAAAACACAGTTATATTCTTTATTTAAGCGTAAAAAGTCATAGCTTTGCATAAGCATATAGTTTAATTCAAAAAACGTTAAACCTCTTTCCATTCTTTGCTTATAGCACTCTGCCGCCAACATTCTGTTAACGGAAAAATGCACACCAATATCTCTTATAAAATCAATATAATTTAAATCTAATATCCAATCTCCGTTATTTGCCATTATAGCCTTGTTATCTTTAAAATCCACCAAAGTAGACATTTGTTTTACAAAACAGGAAATATTATAATCTATTTCTTCTTTGGTAAGCATTTTTCTCATATTGCTTTTACCCGAAGGATCGCCTATCATACCTGTGCCGCCGCCGAAAAGCGCAATGGGTCTGTGGCCGTGTTTTTGCATATGAGCCATAACCACCATTGCCACAAAATGACCAACATGCAGACTGTCGGCCGTAGGGTCAAAGCCTATGTAAAAAGTTTGAGGTTCTCCGTTCAGCAGTTCCTCTACCTTTTCCTCGTTTGTAGTTTGTGCAACAAGTCCGCGTTCTTTTAACTCTTCAAATAATGTCATCATTCTTCTCCTAACATTTCTTTTGCCGAATTATATATATTATCGGTTATTTTATTTCCCGATATAATTCTTGCTATTTCTTTTATTCTTTCTTCACCGGTTATTTTTTTAACATCGGTGTAAGTTTTTCCGTTTTTTGCGGTTTTTTCAATAAGTAAGTGATTGTTTGCCTTACTGGCTATTTGCGCCAAATGCGTAACGCAAATAACCTGAAATTTTTCGGATAAATTTAAAAGCTTATTTGCAACCTTATTTGCCGCGCTTCCGCTTATACCCGAATCTATTTCGTCAAAAATAAGAGTTCCAACATCGTCTTTTAAAAACAAAATGCTTCTTATTGCCAGCATTATTCTTGAAAGCTCACCGCCCGAAGCCACTTTTGCCAGCGGTTTTAAATTTTCTCCCAAGTTTGCGCTTATTAAAAATTCTATATTGTTGCAGCCCTTAGAAGTATATTTTGATTTTTCTATATTCACTTTAAACTTTGCGTTTTTAAAATCTACCAAAGCCAATTCTTTTTCTATTAAAGCAGATAATTTTTCGGCTGATTTTGTTCTTTCGGACGTTAGGTTATCTCCGCATTCAATTAATTTTTCTTCCGCCTTATTTAACTGCTCTTCCAATAAAGATTTATCTTTTATATTAAATTCTATGCTTTCAAGTTCTTGGTTGGCTTTATTTAAATATTCCGATACTTTTTCTTCGGTACCACCGTATTTTAATATAAGTTCGTTAATAAAGTCAAGTCTTTCTTGCTTTTCGTTTAATTCTTTTTCGCTGTACTCCAAACTGTTTTTATATTCTTCTATATCGTCTGCCACCGAAGAAAGTTCGTTTTCCAGCGTTTCAAGCTTTTCAAAAATATGCAGAATTTTTTCGGATGTTTTTACACTTTGGCTTAAAGCTTTAACGGAATTTTGTACCATTTCCACTGCCGAATATTCTATATTATCGTTTCCTTTTAGTTCCGTATAGCATTTTGTAAGCTGATTTGTTATAGCCTCCGAATTTTTAAGCTCGGTTATTCTTGCTTTTAATATATCGCTTTCGCCCGCATATATTTCCGCGTTTTCTATTTCTTCAATTTGAAATTTTAATAAATCCATTCTTCTGTTAAGTTCTTCTTCATCGGTATCAAGCAATTTTAATTGCTTTGAAATTTTAACGTAATTTTCAAAAGCTTTTTTATAATCTTCCAAAACTTTTTTGTTGTTCATAAAAGCGTCTAAAAAATAATAGTGATTTTGAGGATCCAAAAGCTGTTGAGAATCGTGTTGTCCGTGTATGTTTACCAAAGTTTTACCGATGGTTTTTAAAAAGCTTACGGTACCGGGTTGATTATTTATAAAAACTTTATTGTTTCCGTTTAAATTTAAAATTCTTTTAATTATAAGTTTTTCGCCGTTTTCCGATAAATCTTCGCCGTCATTTATATATCCGTTCTCTTTTAAAAGTTTTACGGTTAGTTTTGAAAGTTTTGAAAAACAAGCGCTTACGGTAGCCGTATTTTCTCCGTTCCTTATTAATTCTTTACTTGTTTTTTCGCCTAAAACCGCCATTATAGAATCTATAATTATAGATTTACCCGAACCGGTTTCGCCGGTAAGCGCAGTAAATCCGGCGTCTAATTCAATATTAGCGCCGGCTATTACCGCTATATTTTCTATAAATAAATATTCAAGCATAACAACTTACCTTTTAAACTTTTATTATAAATTTTTAACTTCTGAAATTTTATCTTATTTTTTATATACCATTACTATTACTTTTTTATAAATTGCTTTTTATAAAAATAATCCATAACAATATATACAATACAAAACCTTTTGGCTAAATATAAAAAGCTGAATATAAAATTTATATTTATTTATTATATTTATTTTATAATAAGCTTTTTAATTCTTTAACTAATTTTATAGCGTCGTACTCTGTTTTGGTAACGGCTAAAATTGTATCGTCCCCTGCTATGGTGCCTAAAACCATATCCGAATACAAACTGTCTATCGCGGCGCATGCGCCCTGGGCAGTGCCTACATAGCATTTAATAATTACATCGTTCATAGCATAATTTATGCTTTCAACCGATTTTGCAAATATATCTATAAACCTTTGCTTTTGCTCATTGTTTACCGAACCGCTGTAGTTGGAAACATAGCAGTAATTGCCTTCGCCGTCTAAAGCCTTTACCAAATGCATTTGTTTAATATCTCTTGAAACCGTGGACTGCGTAACATCAAAGCCTTCGTTTTTTAAAAGCTTTTGCAAATCCTCTTGGGTTTCAACTACATTTGAAGCTATAATTTCCAATATTTTTTTACGCCTTAATTTGCTCATTATTCTCCCACCTTTAGTTTTTCGGATAATATTTTATAAAAAGATTTATCGTTTATTTTTATAAGCTTAACATAAATTTCTTTTTCTTTTTTTATTATTATATCGCCGTCTACAGGTATTGCAACTTCTCCGTCTATAGTTAAAAATGCGTCGGTATTATTTTTTTTATCAACATTTATTTTTATTAAAGAATCGGGATTTAAAACCAAGCTTCTGGCTCCTACCGATTGCGCGCAAATAGGGGTAATTAAAATATTTTCAACCGTAGGGTCTATAATAGGTCCACCGGCGGAAAGCGAATAAGCGGTAGAGCCCGTAGGCGTAGCGGCTATTAAGCCGTCGGACCTAAAATGCAAAGGACCGCCGTCTATGCAAACGTTTAAATCTATCATTCTGGAAATAGCGCCTTTGGAAATTACCGCATCGTTTAAACAATAATAAGTTTTATTGTTAACCGAAACATTTAAAAGCATTCTTTTTTCTGTTTTATAATTTTTATTTATTAAATTTTTAAGTGAATCTATTTCTTCTTTTTCAAGCCCTGCCAAAAAACCTATTCTTCCGGCATTTATACTTAAAATGGGTTTATTATATATAGCGGCTTTTTTTGCGTGATGAATTATTGTACCGTCTCCGCCTACCGTTATAATAATATCGCTGTTTTTATAAATGTCGCTTTCTTCGTATAAAAGCTCAATATTTTGAGATTTCAAAATTTTTTCCGCCGTTTTTTCTATTTCTTTAGAATGCGGTTTGTTATAATTTGCAAAAATTCCAACCTTCAAAATATCACCCTCTTTTGTTTTATAAAAATATTTATTTCTTATATCGTCTTATATCAAATATTGTAAATTTAATTATAAATCTTTTAATTATAAATCAATCAATCTTTTAAATTTTCAAAAGCTTCTTCAACCGTTTTTGAAACATTTATATTAAAATTAAAGCCTTCGTTTTCGCTGTTTTTTAAAAGTATTAAATATTCTATATTGCCGTTAGGTCCCTTTATGGGCGAAAAGCATAAACCCTTAACCGTAAACAAAGCCTTTTCGGCAAAGGTTATTGCATTTTTTAAAACCTGCTTATGAACTTCCCTTTTTTTAACGGTTCCGTTTTTGCCTATATTTTCTTTACCCGCCTCAAACTGCGGTTTAACCAATACTACTGCCGCGGCATTTTGTTTTAAAATTAAATGCATATTGTTTAAAATATATTTTAAAGAAATAAAACTTACATCCGTTGCGGCAAAATCAACCTTTTCTATAGAGTTTACATCAAAATATCTGAAATTTGTTTTTTCTATATTAACAACTTTAGAATTTTCGGTTAAACTTTTATGCAGCTGATTTGTTCCTACATCAATAGCATAAACCTTTTTTGCGTTGTTTTGCAGCATACAATCGCAAAAACCGCCGGTAGAAGCGCCTATATCGGCACATACCAAACCATTAATATTTAAATTAAAAACTTTTATTGCTTTTTCTAATTTCAAGCCTCCGCGGCTTACAAATTTAAAAGGATTATAAAGAATTTCAACTTCGTCGTCCGCTTTCAATTTGTGCCCGGCTTTTAAAACGGTTTTTCCGTTAACGTTTACGGCTTTTAATTTAATAAGCTCCGCAGCTTTTTGTCTGCCTAAATTAAAGTTTTCGGTTAAAAAAACATCCAGTCTTTTATTGTTTTCCGTATTTTTATTTTTCATAAAACATCTTCTATATCTTTTAAAGAAAGTTTTTGTTCAATCAACTGCTGCTCTACCGACGCTTGCTTTACAAACCGATTGTTTACGGCATGTATAATAACAGCTTTGTTTTTGTTTATATTGCTTGAGATATATTCTCCTATACCGCCGCTTTTTATGCTTTCTTCAAATATATGTATTTCTTTAAAATCGGAATTGTTCAAAAATTCAAACAAATCGGTTTTTATAGGATAAATCAAATTCAACTTAATTAAACAAAAAGATTTATTATTTAAATAAGCTTTATACGCTTCATCAAATAATCTGCCGAAAGAAATTATTGCTTTTTTTTCATTTTTGTTATTTGCGTTAAATATAAAATAATCTTCAAATAAATCGTCAGAATTATTTTTTAAGTTATTTTTATTATCCGTATCGTATTTTGCGAACTGTTCCTTACCCCTGGGGTATCTTATGGCAATAACACCATCTTTTCTTTTGCCGGCAAAATTTATATAATGTCTGGTTTCGCTGTAGTTAGACGGCGAATAAATTTTAATGCCCGGAACTTCCTTTAAAAAAGGTATGTCAAAAATCCCCTGGTGCGTTTCTCCGTCTTCTCCTACAAGCCCCGCCCTGTCCACCAAAAGCGTAACGGGATATTTTTCTATTGCAACATCATGAATAATTTGGTCTAAACCTCTTTGTAAAAAAGAAGAATAAATTGCAACAAACGGCAAAAAGCCTTTACTTGCCAAACCTGCGGCAAAAGTTATTGCATGTTGCTCGGCTATACCCACGTCAAAAAATCTGTTTTTGAATTTTCTTGCAAAATTATCCAAACCCGTGCCTATACGCATAGCTGCGGTAACGGTACAAATTTTATTATTCTCAAATGCCATATTACAAAGCTCATCGCCTGCAATAAAAGAAAAATCGGTTTTTATTATTTCCGAACCGCCCTCGTCTATATTAAAAGCCGACATACCGTGGTAATACTGCGGATTTTCTTCTGCGTATTCATATCCCTTTCCTTTTTTGGTTAAAATATGAATTACCGCCGGACGGTTTTCTTTTTTGGCAATATCTAATATGCTTTCCATTTTTTGTATATTATGTCCGTCTACCGGACCGAAATAATGAAATCCCATATCTTCAAATAAATTGCTGTGGTAAACCGCATTTTTAAGCATATTTTTTGAGCGCAGCAAATTGTTCCTTATTCTTTTTCCTAAAAACGGAATATGTAAAACGGCTCTTTCAAATTTATGTTTAAATTTATGATATTCCGGTTTAGAGCGTATTATGGTTAAATATCTTGCCAATCCGCCTACATTTTTAGATATTGACATTTTATTATCGTTTAAAATAATAATAAGCTTATTGTTTTTATTTCCGCCGTTATTTAAACCTTCGTAAAACATTCCGCCGGTCATAGCGCCGTCGCCTACCACGGCTACGGAATAATTGTTGTTGTTTAAAAGTTGATTGGCTTTACATATACCTACGGCCGCCGACACAGAATTGCTGCTGTGTCCCGTAACAAAAGCATCGTAATCGCTTTCGCTCGGTCTCATAAATCCGGTTAAACCGTCTTTTTTTCTTATGGTATTAAATTTTTTAAATCTTCCCGTAATAAGCTTATGTGTATAGCACTGGTGCCCCACATCAAAAATCAAACTGTCTTTATCTTTATTAAAATTAAAAGAACGGTGTAAAGCTACGGTTAACTCCACCACACCTAAATTAGAAGCCAAATGACCGCCGTTTTTTGATATGGTATCCATAAGCTCATTTCGGATTTCCGCACATAAAATATCCAATTCATCGGAATTTAAATTTTTAATATCTTCCGGAGAATTAATATTATTTAAATATTTATACAAATAATAAACCTCTTTTGTTTTCTGTTTTGCAAAACCTTTTTTAATCCACGCATAATATTTTTTAATTTAAATATTAAATTTAACCGGTTTTGCAAATTTTTTAACTTATTTTTTTACTTTTTCAGCTTATTTTTAATTAATATGGTTTTATACTTTAATAAAATAAAATAAAATTAAAAATATATCCCCGTATTTCGGTATTTATTTATTCCTGTTAATTAAACTGTTTGCAAACAAAATAAGATTTTCTATATTTTCATTTTTGTCAATATTATCGTTTTTGTTTTCTTTTTCGGTTTTAAAAACATTTAAAGCGTTTACGGCTTTTTGTGTATACGCTTTAACGTCTTCTTTTGCTTTATCTAATCCAACCAAAGAAACATAAGTGTTTTTATTATTTTGCTCGTCGCTGCCGATAGGTTTTCCCAATATTTTTTCGTCGCCTTCAATATCCAAAATATCGTCCCTTATTTGAAAAGCTATGCCTAAATTGTAAGCGTACTCTTTTGCGGCATTTATTTCATTTTCCGAAGCACCCGCAATAGCTGCACCTGCGGTACAGGCGGCTATTAAAAGCATACAGGTTTTAAGTTCGTACATTTTTAAAACTTCGTTTAAAGTACATTTGTTGTTTTCTAAATAAAGGTCTATAGCCTGACCGCCTATCATTCCGTCCACACCGGCACATTTAGATAATATTTTTATACCCTTAATTTTATATTCATCTTTTATATTTGCATTAACGGCATAGTTAAAAGCGTCCGTTAAAAGAGCATCCCCCGCCAAAAGCGCAGTAGATTCACCGAATTTTTTATGACACGAAGGATGACCTCTTCTGAAATCATCGTTATCCATACACGGCAAATCATCGTGAATTAACGAATAGGTATGTATCATTTCCAAGGCCAAGGCAAAATCGGTTGCATCTTCTTTTCCGCCGCAAAGCTTATAAAAAGCCAAAAGCAAACAGGGTCTTACTCTTTTTCCGCCCAATGCCAAGCTGTAGTGCATAGCAGTGGTTAAATTATAGTAATCGCTTAAATATTTTTCTTTAAAGTTTTCTGCTTTTTGGTTTATTATTTTAATTTCTTCATTATACATTTTCGTCTAATTTCTCCTTAGCGGCATTAAGTTTAATATTGCAATCTTTAATTAACCCTACTCCTTCGGAATATAAATCCATTGCTTCTTCAAGCTCGCAGTTGCCGCTGTTTAAAATTTCATTTATTTCGTTTAATCTGATTAAACTTTCTTTAAAACTTTTCATTATTAAATTTTCTCCCTAACAATTTTGGTTGCATTAAATATTATATTTTCGTCGGCTCTTTTTACGGTTATTCTGTCGTTTTCGCAAAGTTCCGTTTTTTCGTTTATTATTTTGTTGTCTTTATAAACTATTGAATATCCTCTGGTTAAAACCTTTAAAGGGCTTAACGCCTCCAAATTTGCACTGTTAACCGAAATTTTATTACTAAAACCGTTTAAAATATTTTTATAAGAAATTTTTAAGTTTTTTTCTTCTTCATTTAATTTTCTTTCCAAATTAACGTAAAGGGTTTCGGGATTTTTAAAAACATTTAAATTTTTATAAAAATCAAGAGTTTTTTCTTTGTTTTTTATAAGCCCGAAAAAGCCAAACCTAATTTTACTTTTTAATTCCGCCAAACTGTTTTCTATATCTAAAATATTCGGAACCGCCATTTCCGCCGCAGCCGAAGGCGTTTCGGCTCTTCTGTCGGCAACAAAATCGCAAATAGTAAAATCTACTTCGTGCCCTATTGCAGATAAAATAGGTGTTTTTGCATTAAAAATGCTTAGTGCCAAATCTTCGTTATTAAACGCGCTTAAATCTTCTTTACTTCCTCCGCCTCTGGCTATAATTATTAAATCCAAACCCAAGCCGTCAGCTTCGTTTAAAGCTTTTATAATTAATTCAGGAGCTTCGGCTCCCTGTACCAATGTATGGAAAACAAACAATTCACAAAAGGGATATCTTCTGCTTATTACGGAATTAATATCGTGTAAAGCTGCGCCGTCCGCACTTGTAACAATCCCTATTTTTTCAGGAAATTCCGGAATATTTTTTTTATTTTCTTCTAAAAACAACCCTTTTTGTTTTAAGCGGTTATAAATTTCTTTAAAATTTTCGGCTTCTTTGCCCACGCCTTCTTTATAAATATTGTTACAAATAATTTGGTAGCTTCCGTCTTTTTCGTAAATGGTTACTTTACCGCTTACTACAACTCTGTCGCCCTCGTTAAAATTAAAATCAATACGGTTATTATAAAGCGTGTTCGAAAATAAAACCGCTTTTATAATACTGTTGTCCTCTTTTAAACTAAAATAAATATGTCCCGAAGAATATTGCCTTAAATTTGAAATTTCGCCAACAATATTAACCATCATTAAATTGGTATCGCTTTCAAGTAAAGAACGAACATAAGTATTTAATTGTTTTACAGTTAAAACCGTTAGCTCCATAAATCTTCTCCGTTTTTAATTGCGCTTAAAATTGCAGTTCCCAAAGCATTATCGCCCGAAAATTCAGGCAAAGCAAACCGTATATTTAGTTTGTTGTTAAGTTTTTCGCACAAAATATTTTTTATAAAACCGTTTGCCATAACTCCGCCCGAAAAAACAACAGGTAATTCTCCGTATGCTTTTACTGTATTTTCGGTAAAATTTATTAAAATATCCGAAATATAGCTGAATAAATAAGATACCGCATAAATTTTATCTTTTTTAAATATAAGCTCGTTGCATTTATTTTCTAAACCCGATAAACAGCAACAACCGTTTTTAAAAGCGGGTTTTGTTTTTATGTAGTTAAAATTATTATTTAAAAATTTTTCCAAATATATACCGGAAGGAAAATCAAACCCTAATTTTACCCCTATTCTGTCAATTACCTGACCGGCGTTTAAATCCAATGTCCCGGCAATTTTTTTGCAGGATATAATATTTTCGCCGGGCGTTACCAGTAAACATTCCGTGGTTCCGCCCGAAATATGCATAGCAATAAATTTTTCTTTTAACAGCTTTAAATTTTCTTTTACTTTTTTAGTTTCTTTAATATTGTTAATATTACTTAATTTTATCTCTTTTATTTCTTCTGTTTCTTCCGTTTCATTTTTAAAATCGGATTGAGCGGAATAAACCGCTGCGGCTATATGCCCGCATTGATGAGAAAAATTATATAAAGGAATATTATATACGGCGCTTAAAATTTCTCCTGCGCTTTTACCCACCAAAAAGCAAGGCATATAACTGTTAAGTTCATCCCTTGGATACGCCGATACGCCTATTGATTTTACAGTATTAAAATCCACACCGTTTTCGGTTATTAATTCTTTTATAATATTCGGCAAAGCCTTTGTGTGCAAAAATACCGCTTCGCTTTGCCTTAAACCCAAAGAGCCGTTTTTTACGGGCAACAACTCTCTTTTATGAGCGGCGCTGCTGCCGAATACTGCAGCAGAAGTTCTGTAATTGCTGGTATCAATACCTAAAGAAACAAATTTTTCGTCCATAACCGTTATTTTTAGTTTATTTTAAAATTAATAAATTAATAAACCGAATTCTTTAATCCTTTTTTTCGTTTATTACTTTGCTTAAAACCGCATTTACAAAAGCATAATCGTTTTCGGCACCGTATTCTTTGGTTAGCTCTACGGCTTCGTTAACCGATACTCCGTTAGGTATATCGTCCATATACAAAATTTCGTATATGGCAAGCCTTAATATTGCAAGAGAAGTTTTTGTTATTCTGTTAACAGTCCATTTTTTTGATAAATTGCTTTCTATTAAGGAATCTATGGTTGAAAGGTTTTCGTAAACGCCGTAAAATACTTTTTCAATATATTCCGTAACGGTAAAATCCCTGTTTAAAGACGCAAGTTGTAAAATTCCTTCTAAATCTTCTTCGGAAAACATTTTTTCAAAAATTAAACAAAATGCCAATTCTCTTTCTTTTTTCCTGTTCATAATACACCCACTTAAATATTTATGCATAGTTTAAATTATTATATAATAAATATAGATTATTTTCAAGTTTTTTGCAAAAAAATAAAGCACATTTCTGTGCTTTATAAAAAATGTAGAATTTTATTGTTGTAATTTATTTTATCGGCGGGGTCCATTCCGGAAGAGAACTTGTGCTGCTTGATGTTGAAGGTGCGGGTTTTGAAGAGGAAACGGCCGGTGCCTCTTTACTTGAATTACCTGAATTGTTTTTACTTGATGTGTTATTTTTGCTTGAAGTATTTGAAGTATTTTTATTAGAGGAAGTAACGGTGTTTCCGGAGGTTTTGCTAACATTGGCGGAAGAGTTTTTTACCTTTGTACCGCCGTTGCTTTTACCGTTATTGGTTTTGGTATTGGTATAGTTGTTGTTTGCAGTAGCAGCAGCGCTGCCGGTTTCGGAGGAATCCGAAGAATTTTCTGAAGAAGTGCCGTCTGCACTGACAGTTTCCGAAGAATCGTTTAAATCGTTAAAGCTGCTTATATCTTTATTTACTTTAGAATTTTTACAAGAACAAAGTGCTAAAGCCATAGATAAAACCAAAGATAAAATTAATACTTTTTTTAAACTTTTCATATTTGCTCTCCCTTAAAAATCAATACTTGGATTTTTTTAAAATATGCAAAAACATATTTATACATAAATATTATAAAATACATAATTTTAAATGTCAAGTTTAATAACCGATTATTATCTATATGTAAAATTATACCTATTTTAAGGTCTTAAATTATTAAATATTTATTGACTTTATATTAAAATAATTATATAATTTAAATAACTTTTGCAAAAAAGAATCTTGGAGGTTTTTATTGTGAGTAAAAAAAATGTGGGTAAGCCGGTATTTTTTATTGTTCTTGCAATTATTCTGGCTTTAACTTACACTACGTTTTTCGGTATCTCTAATTATTACGGCGATACAAAAAACGTTTATATCAAAAGTGTTAAAGATATTCGCTGGGGCATAGATATACGCGGCGGTGTAGAAGCAATTTACAAGCCGGATATCAGTTCCGAAAAAATCACTTCGAATAATATGAAAGCCGCTAAACAAATTATTGAAACCCGTTTGGTAAACAATAACATAAGCGATTACGAAGTTTATACGGACGAAACAAACAAACAGGTAATCGTTAGGTTTCCGTGGCAGTCCGACGAAGAAGATTTTGACCCGAACAAAGCTGTTAAAGAGTTAGGCGAAACAGCCGTACTAAGCTTTTGCGAAGGCCAAGATAACAAAACCGTTATATTAAAAGGTTCCTCGGATGTTAAATCCGCAACAGCAAGTTACAATACCGAAAACGGTTATTATGTTAGTTTAAAATTAACTTCTTCCGGTACTTCAAAATTTGCCGAAGCCACCCAAAGGCTTCAGGGCAAAACCATTTCTATTTGGATGGACGACGATATGATTTCGGCTCCGACCGTAAACCAAGCCATTACAACGGGCGACGCAATGATATCCGGTAACTTCACAAGCGAAGAAGCCACAAGTTTGGCAAATAAAATAAACGCCGGCTCTCTTCCCTTCTCTTTAACGGTTGACGATTCCAAACTTCAAATTATAAGTCCTACTTTAGGTACACAGGCATTAACCGTAATGACCTACGCCGGTGTAGCGGCATTTATAATTATAGCAATATTAATGATAACCCGTTATCGTTTGCCCGGTTTTATTTCAATTATTGCTTTGTTGGGTCAAATAGTAGTCGTTTTAGCCGTTGTTTCCGGATTTTTCGGCGGAGCAAGCGGTATGACTATGACAATCCCTGGTATAGCCGGTATTATACTTTCAATAGGTATGGGTATTGACGCAAACGTTATTGCCGCAGAAAGAATTAAAGAAGAATTTAAAAACGGAAAAACCATAGACGGTGCAATAGACGCCGGTTTCAGCAACAGCTTTTCCGCAGTATTAGACGGTAATATGACCGTTTTAATAGTTGCCTGCGTTTTAATGGGAGCATTCGGCTCGCCCGATAATTTACTGGCAAAAATATTCTCTCCCTTAATGTTTATGTTTGGTTTCTCCGTTACGGGTATTATTTATTCATTTGGCTATACTTTACTTTTAGGCGTTATATTTACGTTAATAATGGGCGTTTGGTTCTCTAAATTAATGCTTAAGAGCATATCAAGATTTAAATTCTTGCGTAAGCCTTGGTTATATGGAGGTAGCAAAAATGAAAAATAAGGTTAACTGTTTAAAAATATTTAAAATAATTGCTATAATTTACGCAGCAATAATAGTAGTCGGCATTACCTGTTCGTTAATATTCGGATTACAATTGGATATTAACTTTAAAGGCGGTACAAGATTTACTTATACTTATACAGGCGATATTGATTTAGCCAAAGCCAAAACCGTTATAGAATCTAAGCTTAGCAATCAAAAAGTTAATGTAACCACAAGTGAAGGTTTAAATTCAAGCAACAAAAAAATGGTTGTAACATTAGCTTCCGATAAAGCGGTGGATGTTAATACACAAACCAATATTTTAAAAGAACTTCAAAACAGCTTTAAAAACAACAAAATAGAAATAGGAGATTCAAACTCCGTTAATCCTACGGTTGCGGGTTCTTTCTTCCTTAAAAGCTTATACGCTGTTTTAATAGCCGGCCTTATAGTATTACTTTATGTTGGTATAAGGTTTAGAAAAATCGGCGGTTTATCGGCAGGTGTTACCGCGTTATTGGCGCTTATTTTAGACTGTTTGGTAGCATTCTTTGTTTGCGTTATATTTAAGCTTGAAATTGATACAAACTTTATGGCTGTTATATTAACTATATTGGGTTATTCTTTAAACGACACAATAGTTATTTACGACAGAATAAGAGAAAACAACAAGCTTATGCCCGGCTCTACTTTAGAAGAAAGAGTAAACACAAGCTTATCACAATGTTTAGGAAGGTCTATTATGACTTCCGTTACAACATTAATTGCAATTTTAACGGTAGTTGTTGTATCCGAATTTTTCGGTTTAACAACACTTCGCAGTTTTGCAATTCCCATGGCGTTCGGTATAGTTTCGGGTTGTGTTTCAAGTTTATTTATTGCCGTTCCCACATGGCTTTTATGGCAAAATAAAAAAAGCTTAAAAAAGGCAAAAACAAAAATAAAAAGTAACCGCAAAACAAATTAATATTTTAAAAGGCATATATTTAATTTATATGCCTTTTATTTTTTAGAGTAAACATAAAATCATGCATTAATAGTTTATTGATTTTTTAAATAAAATAATATATAATGTATTATTAGAAGGTGATGAATTTGGCCACAAAATATAAAAAGCGCTTTAAAGACCGTCCGGACGGCAGGCGTATACGGTCGCTGCAACCGTTTAATTATATTGTACCGTACATTATGAAAACCAGATGTTCGGCAGCAAACCAAATAAAAGTTTCGGTAGATATAACGGAGCTTGAAAAGTATATTTTAGAAAAACGTAACGCCGGATTAAAAGGTTTGGGAGTTTTACATGTAGTTTTAACGGCTTTTGTTAAAACTGCTGCTCAAATGCCGGGTATAAACAGGTTTATTTCAGGTCAAAAAATATATGCCAGATATGATATTCAAGCAAT
The DNA here is from genome assembly GCA_902796905.1 of Oscillospiraceae bacterium. Taxonomy (GTDB): domain Bacteria; phylum Bacillota; class Clostridia; order Oscillospirales; family Acutalibacteraceae; genus UMGS1279. The sequence goes on from CADBQU010000004.1 coordinate 77,889, forward strand.
GATGGCAATAAAAAAAGAAATGAAATTAAACGCAGACGAAACCGTTATCAAAATTCATTACGACCCTTCTGATGATTTGGAAACCGTTTTTAAAAAATTCAACTCTACCCTTTTGGACGCACGCAAAGACGAAGATAATAACGTAGAAGGAACCGCCAAAATTTTAAATTATATTCCCGGAATATTTTTAAAATTTGCAATTTGGTTTTTAAATCTTTTGGATTATTTCGGGCTTTTACCTAAAAAGCTTTTGGAAATAAGTCCTTTCCACGGTTCGTTTTTTATAACATCTATGGGTTCTTTGGGAATTCCTGCAATTTTTCATCACCTGTACGATTTTGGCAACATTCCTATTTTTTGCTGCTACGGCGCAAAATACACGGCAACCGTTACCAAAAGAGACGGAGAAATGCAAAAGAAAAGATTTATTGATTTTACATTTGTTTTAGATGAGCGTATTTGCGACGGACATTATTATGCAACGGCTTTAAAACAATTGCTTGAATATTTAAAACATCCCGAAAAATTAGACGAACCCGTAGAAGTAATAGAGGATGTATATTAATACCGCTATTGGCATTATAAAAAAATTGTACAAAATTTTAAAAACAAATTTTTTGTAAAAAATAGTGTTTATACAAAATGCTGCAATTTTTTGCGGCATTTTTTAAAAAAGAGATAATAAAAAAGGATTTTAAAAATTAAGCAAATTTATGGAATTTAAAAATATAACATTTAAAGATTTAGACACACTTAAAAAGTATTTAAACAAAAGCAATTCTTATTCATATTGCAATACTCCCACTACTTTTTTTATGTGGCAAAAACTAATGGAGTATAAAATTTACGAAAGTGCAAATAAAGATTATTTAATTATAATGTTTTTAAATAATACATTTTACATACCTTTCGGAAATATTGAATTAGGTTTAAAAGATTTAACAGAGCACTGCAAACAAAAAAGCACTAAACTTAAAATAATTGCAAGCGAAGGCGAACGGATGACCCGTTGCTTGAAATTTTTTAAACAGCAAAATATATATTTAAAAATCGGCGAAGTACCCGAAGAATTTGAATATATTTATAACACGTTGGATTTAATTGAATTAAAAGGCAAAAAATATCATTCAAAACGCAATCATATTACAAATTTTATTAAAACTTATAATTTTACATTTGAAATCTTAAACGAAAAAAACCAACAGGAATTTTTAAATTTAAGCGAACAATGGTGCAAAGAAAAAAATTCAAATGACCATACGGTTGAAATAGAGCAAGACGCAATAAAAATGCTTATTAACAAAAAAAACGAATTAGGTATTTTTGGCGGAGCCATAAGAGTTAACGGAAAGCTTGCGGCGTTTAGCCTGGCTTCGGAAATAAATGAAGAAACAGCAGATATACACGTTGAAAAAGCATTAAAAGATTTTCCAAACGCTTATACTGTTATAAATAATTGCTTTGCCAAAGAGGTTTTAAGCAAATATAAATACATAAACCGCGAAGACGATATGGGTTTGGAAGGTTTAAGAAAAGCCAAGCTTTCTTATCACCCTTGTAAAATTTTAAAAAAATATTTGCTTAAAGAAAATTAAAAAGGAATATTTTTAAATGATTAAATGTGAAAAATTTAATTCTAATTTAAAAAACGAAACTTTTAAAAGCACAAAAGAATTATATTTAAAATGTTTTGACGATACCGAACTTTCGGCTGATTTTTTATTTGAAAAATTTTTAAACAATTCTTTGCACATATATGAAATTAAAAACCAAAAAATAATATCCCAACTTTTTTTAAAGCCTTGCAAAATATATAAAAACAAAACAGGATATTATTTATATGCCGCCTGTACAGATTATTTATTTAGAAAACAAGGGTTAATGACAAATATTATTAACAAAGCCAAAACACTTTGCAAAAACGAATTTATAATATTGCGCCCCGCAAATGAAAATCTGTTTAAATACTATAATAATTTGGGTTTTAACAATATAATATTTGCCGAAAAACATTTAATAGAAATTAACGGCGGTATTAATTGCAACAATTTTATTAACAATAATTTTTTATTTAAAAAAGTTCTTTCCAAAGAATTTTTGTTTTTAAGAAAAAATGTTTTAAAAACTAACAATTTTAATTTTTTGGATTTTGACGAAACTTATATATCAGCGCTTGATGAATTTTATATTTTTTATGTATTTTTAAACGGTTTTTTAGTAATAGATAAAAGTTCCGTTAATGATAAAAAATTAAAAATCCCCGAATTTTACGGCGATATTAACGCATTAAAAAATATATTAAAAGATTTTAAAAACGATGAAGCCGAAATTATAACGCTGAAAAATAAAAATAATGCTTTTCCCTTTGCGTTATTATATTCCGGGGAAAAGTTTGATTTAAATAAATTTTACGGTTTTTTATATTTTGAATAAAGCATACATTACATTTTAAAAAACCAAAAGCGAACCGATAAACACTTATCGGTTCGCTTTTTTACTTAACCCAAAGTTTTTAAAACAAAACTTTATTTATATAATTTTTTTAATATATTCTATTTGTTTAATAACCGATTGTTTTGAAGTACCGCCAAAACTTATACGATTTTCTACACAAGTTTTTAAATCTATTGCTTTAAAAACATCTTCTTCAAATTTATCACTGAATTCTTTATAAGTTTTTAACGGTAAATCTTCTAAAACCGTATTGTTTTTAATACAGTAGGCTATTATATTGCCGCACAGCTTATAAGCGGTTCTAAACGGAATTCCTTTTTTAACCAAATAGTCCGCAAGGTCGGTAGCATTTATAAAGCCCGTTTTGGAAGCGTTAAGCATACTTTCCTTATTAACGGTTATATCCTTTAACATAGAAGCAAAAATATTAAGACATTTATTTACCGTATCCACAGAATCAAAAACCGTTTCTTTGTCTTCCTGTAAATCTTTATTATAAGCCAAAGGCAAACCTTTTAAAATTGTAAGCATAGTTATTAAATTACCGAAAGCTCTTCCGGTTTTTCCTCTTACAAGTTCTGCCATATCGGGGTTCTTTTTTTGCGGCATTATAGAAGACCCAGTAGTATAAGCGTCGGAAATTTTTATAAAATTAAATTCGCTTGAAGACCATAAAATAAGTTCTTCGCAAAATCTTGATAGATGTACCATTATTAAAGATATATCCGATAAAATCTCAACGCAGAAATCCCTGTCTGAAACGGAGTCAATACTGTTTAACGATACACTGTTAAAGCCTAAAAGTTCGGCTTCGAACTTTCTGTCGGTATTATAAGTAGTGCCTGCCAAAGCGCAAGCTCCTATAGGCGAAACATCCGTTCTTTTATAGCACTCTTTAAGTCTTTCCAAATCTCTTAACAGCATAAATGCATAGCTTAAAATTTGATGAGAAAATAATATTGGCTGCGCGCGTTGCAAATGAGTATATCCCGGCATAACCGCATCAATATTTTCTTCTGCCAAAACCGTAATAACATTTACTAAATTTTTAATGTTGTTTTGAATTTCAATGTTTTTATTTTTTAAATACATTCTTAAATCCAAAGCCACCTGGTCGTTACGGCTGCGAGCGGTATGTAATTTTTTGCCCGTATCCCCTATTTTTTCGGTTAAAACAGTTTCAACAAACATATGAATATCTTCTGCATTCATATCTATTTTTAATTTTCCGCTTTCAATATCCGCCAAAATTTCCTGCAAACCGTTTACTATACTTTCTTTATCTTTAACAGAAATTATATTACAAAACGACAGCATTTCGGCATGAGCTATGCTGCCCGTAATATCCTCTTTAAACATTCTACTGTCTATACCAATAGAAGAATTAAATTCATCGGCTATTTTTGCGGTATCTCCGCTGGTTCTTCCTGCCCACATTTTACCCATAATATTTTTTCCTTTAACTGTGTTGATTTTTGTTGTTTAATCGGTAATAAGGCGAAAGCCCTCCAAACAAAAACTTTATTTTTGTTTGGAGCAAAAGCAATAGCTTTTGCAAAGCCCAAATTTTTTGGGCTTTGGGCTTTCGCCGGTATATTATTGTTTTATTTTAAATTATTTTTTGCTTTCATTTTTGCATAAACGGTTGTAGGTAAACCGTAAAGGTTAATAAATCCGTCGGCATCTTTTTGATTATAAACTTCGTCTTCGTCAAAAGTTGCAATTTCAGGATCGTATAACGAATATTCCGAGCATACGCCGGCATTAATAATGTTACCTTTATAAAGCTTTAAAGTAACTTCTCCGGTAACGGTTTTTTGCGTTGTTTTTACAAAGCTTAAAATAGCTTCCGTTAAAGGGGTAAACCATTGAGCGTTATAAACCAATTCCGCTAATTTTTGAGCTATTAATGCTTTATAGTGAGCCGTTTCTTTATCTAAGCAAATAGTTTCCAAAATATTATGTGCTTTATAAAGAATTGCTCCTCCGGGGGTTTCGTATACACCTCTGCATTTCATACCTACCAATCTGTTTTCTACAATATCCAAAATACCTATTCCGTTTTCTCCGCCCAATTTATTTAAGGTGCTTACCACTTCAACGGAATCCATTTCTTTACCGTTAATTTTTGTAGGTATTCCCTTTTCAAAGAATATTTTTACATAAGTGGGTTTATCCGGTGCCATTTCGGGAGAAACTCCCATTTCCAAAAAGCCTTTTTTATTATACTGCGGTTCGTTCATAGGGTCTTCCAAATCCAAACCTTCGTGAGATAAATGCCAAATATTCTTATCTTTGGAATAATTTGTTTCTTTGCTTATTTTTAATGGAACATTGTGGGCTTCGGCATAATTAATTTCATCTTCTCTGGATTTCAAATCCCACTCTCTCCACGGAGCAATAATTTTAATATCCGGTAAAAACGCCTTTATTGCAAGTTCAAATCTTACCTGGTCATTGCCCTTTCCGGTACAGCCGTGGCATATTGCGTCGGCATTTTCTTTTACTGCTATTTCCGCTATTCTTTTAGCAATAGGAGGTCTTGCAAATGCCGTACCCAACATATAATCTTCATATAATGCTCCCGCCTGTACGCAAGGAAAAACATAATCGTCCAAAAACTCTTTTGTTAAGTCTTCTATATAAATTTTTGATGCTCCGGTTTTAATAGCTTTTTCTTCTAATCCTTCAAGCTCGGAAGCCTGTCCTACATTACCCGATACCGCAATAATTTCGGGATTATTGTAATTTTCTTTAAGCCAAGGAATAATTATAGAAGTATCTAATCCGCCGGAATATGCCAAAACAACTTTTTTAATTTCTTTTTTTTCATTAATCATAATAATTCTCCTAACAAGTTAAAAGTTAAAAGTTAAAACTTATAAATATTCATTACAATTAATATTATATGCATATTTTTGCATTTGTCAATACTTTTATGCAAATAAAAAATAAAAAACTGCATATTTTTGAATATTAACAGTAAAATATCAATATTATTATTAAATATGCAGCTTTTTTATTTTAAAATGTTATATTAACTTGCTTTTTATTGGCTTTTTAAGCCTAAACCGTAACGGTTAAACTTTTATTTATTTAATTTTCAAAAACATATTCGTTATTTTTATAATCACAAATAACTTTATCGTTAGGTTTAATTTTATTTTCAAGAATTTTTTCCGAAATAGGATCTTCTATTTTTGCGGTTATCATTCTTCTTAAAGGACGTGCACCGTAAATCTTATCAAATCCCGCTTTGGCAATTTCGGTTACCGCTTCTTTGGTAAATGAAATATCAATGCCTATTTTATTAAGTCTTTTTGCTAAATTATTAAGCATTATCAAAGCTATTTTTTCTATATTTTCTTGAGTTAATTTATTAAATACAACTATATCGTCTACCCTGTTTAAAAACTCCGGTTTAAAGCTTAATTTTAATTCTTCCAAAACTTTTTCTTTTACATCGTTTTCGCTGCTCTTATCATCATTTTCGGTAAATCCGAAAGATACTTTTGTATCTGTAATAAGTCTTGCGCCAACGTTAGAAGTCATAATTATAACCGTATTTTTAAAATCTACTTTTCTGCCGGTAGAATCGGTTATATGACCGTCCTCAAGAATTTGTAAAAGAATATTAAATACATCTGGATGAGCTTTTTCGATTTCGTCAAACAAAATAACACTGTAAGGTTTACGCCTTACTTTTTCGGTTAACTGTCCGCCTTCGTCATAACCTATATATCCCGGAGGCGAGCCTATAATTTTGGAAACCGTATGCTTTTCCATATACTCCGACATATCCAGCCTTATAATAGCGTTTTCACTGCCGAACATTGCTTCTGCCAAAGCTTTGCAAAGCTCTGTTTTACCAACGCCGGTAGGGCCTAAAAATATAAACGAACCTATAGGTCTGTGTTCATCTTTTACGCCTACCCTGCCTCTTCTTATAGCTTTAGCTACGGCGCTTACTGCCTCGTCTTGACCTACAACACGTTTTTTAAGCGTTTCTTCAAGTTTTAAAAGTCTTTCGCTTTCGGTTGTGGTTAATTGTGTTACCGGTATATCTGTCCAAACCGATACAACGTTAGCTATGTCTTCTTTTGTAACATTAGGAGTATTTTTAGAAGAATTTTTGCCAAGCTCTGCTATTTGTGCTTTAAGGTTTGCTTCTTCATCTCTTAATTTTGCGGCATTTTCAAAATCCTGCGCCTCAATATATTTATTTTTTTGTTCCGATAATTTTTTTAATTTATCTTCAATTTCGGTTTGTTCCTTAGAAGGAGCCGAACTTTTAAGTTTAACTTTTGCCGAAGCTTCATCAATTAAATCTATGGCTTTATCAGGCAAATATCTGTCGTTTATATATCTTGAAGATAAAGTAACGGCCTCCTTTATTGCTTCTTCCGAAATTTTTACCTTGTGATGTTCTTCGTATTTTTCTTTTAAGCCTTCTAATATTTTAACGGTATCTTCCTCGGAGGGCTCACCTACCGTTACAGGTTGAAAACGCCTTTCCAACGCTGCGTCTTTTTCAATTTTTCTGTATTCGGCTAAAGTGGTAGCGCCTATTATTTGCAAATCGCCCCTAGCCAAAGAAGGTTTTAAAATATTGGCGGCATCGGTGGAGCCTTCTGCCGAGCCGGCGCCGATTATATTATGAATTTCATCTATAAACAGAATAACGTTTTTATTGGCTTTTGCCTCATCCAAAACCGCTTTTATTCTTTCTTCAAAATCTCCTCTGTACTTAGCGCCCGCAACCATAGCCGTTAAATCCAACGAAATAAGGCGTTTGTTTTTTAAAGCTTCGGGTACTGTGCTTGAAGCCAGTATTTGCGCCAAGCCTTCTGCTACCGCAGTTTTACCAACACCGGGTTCGCCTATTAAGCAAGGGTTGTTTTTATTTCTGCGGCATAAAATTTCTATTACTCTTTCAATTTCTTTTTTTCTTCCTATAACGGGGTCCAATTTACCTTCTTTTGCTTTTTGAGTTAAATCCACACCGTATTTATCTATTGTTTTTGTAGAAGAATTTTTACCGCTTCTGTTGGAGCCATTAATATTATCTCCGTTTTCGTTATAATAACCTTCTTCGCCTCTTATATCCGCTTTGCTTAAAAGATTATTGGTTAAATTATATATATCTACCGAAAGTTTTTCTAAAAATCTTACGGCGTAATTATCGTTTTCGCTTAAAATTTCAAATAAAATGTTTTCTGTTCCCGCAAGCGAATTGCTTCCGTTACGGGAATCTATAATGGCATTTTGCAAAATTCTGTTAGCTCGAGGTGTTAAATGGTCGGGAGTAAGCCTTGTAGGAACGCCTCTGCCTATAGTTCCTATAAGCAATTTTTCTACATTTTCCTTTGTAACACCTTCACTTTGCAATAAAGTTGCGGCTATACCGTCGGTACATAAAAGACCTAATAAAAGGTGTTCTGTTCCAACATAAGTATGACCTAATTTTTCCGCTTCGTTAATAGCGTAGTTTATGGCAGCATTTGCTTTTTCGGTAAATCCGTTAAATTCATATCTCATTATTTTTCACATCCTTAATAAAGTTTCTGCAGTATTCTGCACGTTTAATATCTCGTTCATTGGGTTCCATTAACCCAAACTTTTTTTGCAGCATTCCGGGGCTGCACTCTATAATTAATTTCATAGAAACATATTTTGGTATGTTCTTAATTATGCCCTCTGTTATGCCTAATTTAAGCTTAGAGGCCAAAGTCATTAATTCTTTACCCGATAATATTCTTGCGTTTTCAAGAGTGCCTAACGCTCTAAAAACCACATCGCTTAACTGTACGGGTAAAAATTCTTTTCGTGTTTTCTTTTCTTCTTCTATAATTTGGTCGGTAATTCCTTTTAAATTATTTATTGCGTCTTCTTCGGTTATGCCCAAAGTTACCTGATTTGAAATTTGGTATAACGATGCGGTAGCGCCGCTTCCTTCTCCGTATAAGCCTCTAACCGTCAGTCCTATTTTAGATATAGAATCCGATATATTTGAAATAGCGTTAACGTTTTCCAAAGCCGGTATATGAAGCATTACCGAAGCTCTCAGTCCGGTACCCAAATTAGAAGGACATTCGGTTAAAAATCCTAATGTATCGGAATATGCTATGTTTAAATTTTTACATAAAAATTCATCCACTTCGGCTGCTTTTTTATAAGCTTCTTTTAAATTGCAACCGGGTAAAATAACCTGTATTCTAAAGTGGTCTTCTTCGCAAATCATAATGCTTACACTTTCGTCTTCGCTTAAACATAAAGCTCTTTTTTTGGCAACGTTTGCAAAGTCGGGACTTATTATATGCCTTTCTACCAACGATTCTATTTCATTATCGTCAATATTAAGCGAAATATATTCAAGTTTTCCAAACGAAAAAACTTTATCTTTTAAAAGCTCTTTAATTTTTAAAGATATTTCTTTAATTTTTTCATCATTCAACTTATTGGTAAAAGGAACGTTTTTTAAATTCCTTGCAATTCTTATTCTTGTGCTAACGGCTATATCCGTATTCTCGTCATACCAATTTGCCATTACTTTTTCTCCTTTTAATTACTGTTTTTTTCCGCGTTTATTTCATCTCTTAATTTTGCGGCGTCTTCATAACGTTCTTCTTTTACTGCTTGTTTTAATTCTTTTTCCAATGCTTCTATTTTATTATTTTTGCTGTTTTCTTTATTTTCGTTGTTAATTTTATTGTTCTGTTCCTTTATATTTTCTGTATTTTCAGTTTCTTCCGCATTATCCGTTTTAACATATTTTAAATAGTTTTCGGCAGGTATATGTTTTGTATGGCCGTGAATGCTTTTAATATACGGCTCAAATTCTTCTTTAAATATATCATAACAATTACTGCAACCGGCTTTCCCACTGTTAATAATATCGTTAAAAGTGCTGCCGCAAATATTGCAGCATTTTTCTTGCAGCTCTGCCGGATTACCGTAAAACAGCGAAGAAATTAAATTATTAAAATCAAAACTGGAATTTTTTTCTTTTGCAGCGCATTCCGAGCACAAATATTGTTCGTTTACAACTCCGTTAATAACGGTTTTTATATGTGTTGTGGCATAATTTTTTCCGCATTTATTGCATAACATACAAATCTCTCCTTTGTTGTGTTTTTTGCTTTTGCAGTATAACTTTTATATACTCTTTTTTTATATTTTTTATTATAAATTTTTTAAATACCTATTTTATTTATTTTTTATTATTTTAAATTTATATTTTAATAAACATTTTTTCTTTATTTCTTTTCTTTATAATTTATATTAATATCTTTTATTTTTTGAACCTTTATTTTTAAATTTGAGTCATAAGCAATTGTTTAATTAAAGCGGCTCTGTAAGCGTTTTGGCTTTCCTTAGGTATTGTAGATAAAACCGAATTTGAAATCGCCGCTTTCATAATTTCGGCTGCGTTTTTGTTTAATATATCAGACATAACACAGTTTTCTATTAATACTCTGGCATCCACTTGCTCAAGCCCGTTGCCTATACTGTTAATTATATGCATCAGTGCCGAACTTTTATCTAAAGAAATTCGTGTAATTTTAACATATCCTCCGCCGCCTCTGCGGCTTTCTATAATATAGCCGTGTTCGGGAGTAAATCTTGAGCTTAAAACATAGTTTATTTGGCTTGGCACACAGCCTATTAAAGAAGCCAATTCGTTTCGCTTAATCTCCGTGCTGTTGCCTTCCGACTCATTAAGCATATTCAAAATTGTATTTGTTATTATATCACTGAGTCTCATAATTTCCTCCGCTTTTGACTTTCATTGACCTTTGTTTTATTTTATTATACACGAAAGTCAGTGAAAGTCAATACCTTTTTTAAAAATTTTTTATTTTTTATTTTTAAATAAATTACACTTAAAAATATATATTCTCCTTTTGTAACACAATTATTTTAAAAAACATATTATGCATTGAAAGACGAAAGGAGGTAACAGTCATGTGCGGATGCAATCTTTTAAACGGCAATAGCTGTTCTTGGGTTTTAATTCTTGTAATTATGCTTTTGTTATGTCAAAACTGCAACTCGGATTCCTCTAACAACGACTGCTGCTGTGGTTAATAGAACTTAAAAAGCAGAGGATTTTAAGCATTTGCGTAAAATCCTCTGCTTTTTGTTTGTGCTATTATTTTTATTACGGCGGCAAACCAAAAAGCCTAAAGGCTTTTTCAAAAGCTAAAGCTTTTGCCCAAAACAAAAAATTGTTTTGGGGGCTTGCCGCCATCGTTAATTTTTAATTCAAATTTTCTTTTAAGTTTTCAACCGTAAAGCCTTGGTTTTTAAATACAACATTTTTTTTATTAACTTCATCCGAAATTTTAAATGTTTTATTGTCTTCGCTTTCAAAAGCATAGTAATAATTTTCTTTTACGTTATAATGATATTTTGCAGTACCGTTACTTAAAAACAACAGATAATTTTTATTTAAAGATAATTTATCATTACAATGCAAATACCCTATTCCGGTTAAATTCTTACCTTTATAAACGTTTGTAATTTGTAAGGTATAAATATTTTCAGCTTCTTTTATTTCGCTTTGAATAACTAAGGCCAAAATAACGGTATCGCTTATTTCCGCCGTTTCTTTTAAAGTTTGTTCTTTTATCTCTTCGGTTTTTTTGCTGCTGCTTGCAATCGGTTTGTTATTTTTGGGCAATATAATAAAAATTACAGCTATGCATCCTATAATTAAAATAACCGAAATTATAGGTAAAAATATTTTTTTAAAATTTTTCATAATTTATAATATCCAACAAAAATTTTTCTTATTTTTTAAAAAAACACGCCAACAAAAATAATTTGTCGGCGCTTTTTATTATTCAAGTTAATATTGTCTTTTAAATTATTTTTTAAATGCAATAAAGTTTGCTACAATAATTAATACAAAAAACAAAACAGCAAACCATTTAGTCCATTTGCTTAAAAAAGCGTCAACGGTTCTTGCTTTATTTTTTGAAAGAAAAGTATCTGCTCCACCGGAAATAGCACCGTTAATACCTTGACGATGACCTTCTTGTAAAATAATTAAGAAAATAATAACTACGGCAAGCAATAAAATAATACCGCCTATAATATATTCGGCAATAGCCATATTTTTTCCTCCCAAAACCTTAAACTTGTTAGCTTCTATATAATATCATATCTTTAATAATTATGCAAGCTTTTTATTTACGGTATTAAAAATTCACCGTTTTAAAATTAAATAGGATGTACCGAATTTTCGGCACTTGAATGTTTATTATCTACTTTATATATACTGTTGTTCCTTTGTGTAAAAAACTTAACGGCTACTTTATCAAATTGAGCATAAGATAATAAATCTTCTTCCTGAATAACCCAAGGTTTTACTTCTTCTTTTAATTTTTTAAGCTCTGGCATAATTAAATCCGCAGGACGGCAATCAATAGGTTTTTCGTCTCCTATTATTTTTTTCCTAAACTCTTCTTTTATAGGAATGGGGGTTTTGCCGTATTCGCCCTTTACCAGTCCTTTAAATTCTTTTGTTGTGGTTTTATATCTTTCTCCGCTTATAACATTTAAAACCGCTTGTGTACCTACTATTTGCGAAGAAGGCGTTACTAACGGCGGGTATCCGCAATCTTCTCTTACTCTCGGAACCTCAGCTAAAACTTCTTTTAACTTTTCTTCTTTTCCCGCTTGTTTTAACTGCGAAACAAGGTTGGATAACATTCCGCCCGGAACTTGATAAATAAGGGTTTTTGCATCTACGCCAAGCATAGAAGTATCTAACAATCCGCTTTTTATATATTTTTCTCTTAATGTGGCTACATATTGTGTAATCTCGTTTAACGCTTCTAAATCAAGACCGGTATCGTAAGAAGTATTTTTTAGAGCAGCCACCATAGATTCCGTTGCCGGATGGCTGGTACCAAGTGCCAAAGGACTCATGGCGGTATCAACAAAATCGGCTCCCGCCTCTATTGCTTTCAGTAAAACCATAGAAGCCAAACCCGAAGTATAATGAGAATGAACCTGTACCGGAATTTTAATATTTTCTTTTAAATCCTTAACTAAATCATAAACCCTATACGGTGTTAAAAGTCCCGCCATATCTTTTATGCAAATGCTGTCCGCACCTTCGTTTTCAAGCTGTTTTGCATAATTTACATAATATTCGTTTGTAAAAACTTCGCCGGTAGTATAAGAAATAGCAGCCTGAACATGTCCGCCTTCTTTTTTAGATGCGGCTATTGCTGTTTTTAAATTTCTTATATCGTTTAAAGCATCAAAAATTCTTAAAATATCTATACCGTTAGAAATACTCTTCTTAACAAAATACTCTACAACATCATCTGCGTAATGGCGGTAGCCCAACATATTCTGTCCCCTGAAAAGCATTTGCAATTTTGTATTTTTGCATTCTTTTCTTATAATTCTAAGTCTTTCCCAAGGGTCTTCATTTAAAAATCTTAAGCAAGAGTCAAATGTGGCTCCGCCCCAACATTCCAAAGAATGAAAGCCTATTTTATCAAGCTTTGGCAGCATAGGAAGCATTTCCTCGGTAGTCATACGGGTAGCTATTAAAGACTGATGAGCGTCCCTTAAAACGGTTTCGGTAATTCCTATTTTTTTATTCATAAGCTAAAACTCCAAATTAAATGTAACATTTGTATTAACGTTAATATTTATGCCTTTGCGCCGCACTTTTTAATTTTTTTCTTTAAGGTGCATATAAAATTTCACACTTTTAGGTCTTTGGTTTTATTATTTTTTAAGTTATTTTATATAATCTTAAAATTTTAAAAATATTTTTAAAACAATCTAATATAAACTTTTTAAATTAATTTAAAGATAAAAGTAAAGTTCCGGATTCAACCGAATTTCCGGTACTTACGTTAACATCGGCTACTGTTCCGTCGTTGGGCGCGCAAATTTCGTTTTCCATTTTTAAGGCTTCTAAAATAATCAAAACATCGCCCTTTTTAACACTGTCGCCTTTTTTAACGTTAACGGATAATATTGTTCCGGGCATAGGACTTTCTATTTTTATGCTGCCTGCGGAAGCGGAATTTGCACTTTGGCTTTTGGCTTCGGCTATAGGTTCGCTTTTGGGTGCCGAAGCATTAGCGGTATTGTTTGCACCATTAAAATCCGAAGAACCGCCTATTTCTTCTACCGTAACATCATAAGCTTTACCGTTAACGGTTACTTTTAACTGTTTCATATAATTTCTCCTTAACAATAATTTTATTATTTATTTTATTAAAAATTACAACGGCATATCAGTATGCTTTTTGTTTAATGTATTTACTCTTTTACCGCTTAACATATCTAAAACTTCGGCTAATTTTTTATTGGCCTGTTCAAGCGTTATAATATCGTTTACTATTGCGCTTTCGGCTGCCTTAAAGGCGTTACATTCATTTTGCAAATATTCTTTTTCCAAATCTTCTCTGTTTTCGCCTTTTAAAAGTTTTTCTTTATATAATAATTCTACAGCCGCCGTTTCCTCAAGCGCGCCTATTTTAGCGCACGGCAAAGCCAAGGTGTAATCTGCGGCGCTTGCAACAGAAGCAAAAGAAACAAAAGCCGAGCCTATTGCGTATCCGTTTATAAGCGTTATTTTTTGCGTTGAAGCTTCCGAATAACTTTGGGTTAATGCCGCAAAAACTTTTTCTCCGCCTAAAATTTCAGTGTTAAACAACGGCGCAAATCCCTTTAAATCCAAAAGGGTTACAACCGGTATACTGAAAGCGTCTAAAAATCTGATAAATCCCGTGGCTTTTTTTGCAGCTTTTGCGGTTAAATATTTATCGTTTGAATTATTAGCAATAATACCTACGGTAAAACCGCCTATTCTTGCAAATCCGGTTATTAAATCATCGGCATATTTTGCGTTAAGTTCCATAAAACTGTTGCTGTCGGCAATGGATTTAATTACGGCCGAAACATCGGAATTGTCTTTGATATCACTTTCGGTAAAATCCAAATCGGGATATACAACCGATAAATTGTTCTGCGGTAAATAACAAAATACATTTTTGGTTATTTCCACAGCCTCGGCATAATCTTTCGCTTCAAAATCCACTAAACCGTTTAAATAACAAAATTCGCTGCTTCCGATTTTTAAATCGGTTGAATTATTATCGGCTTTTTTTATAATTTCGGGAGAAGTTAAATAAAATTCTCCGCCTTTAATCATAATTTTTATATCGGCTAAGCTTGCCAATATTGCCGCCGTACCTATGCAGCTGCCGTTAATAATTGCTATTTGGGGCACTACGCCCGAAATGCTGTTGCTTAAAGATATAATTTTACCAAAGGCGTTTAACGTTTCCATACCTTCGTTAAAAAACATTCCGTTGCTGTTAAATACGGCTACTACCGGCATACCGTTTTCCGCAGCCTTTTTATAAACGTTTTCTATTTTTTTTATGGCTTTTAAACCTATGGCTCCGCTATTTAATGAAATATCCTGATAATAGGCATAAACGGGACAGCCCGAAATATATCCAAATGCCGTAAAAGTACCGCACTGTTCGTTTTTAACGGTAACAAATTTGTTTATTTCAGTACACGTTCCGTTGTCAAAAAGTTTAAAAAATTCTAATTTGGAGTCGGTTTCCAAATTTAAAAGCGTATTGTTTAAACAATCCTTAACCTCTTTGCAATTCATATTTTTCCTCCGAAAAATTTTTATTTTTTATTGTTTTTTATTGTTTTTA
Organism: Oscillospiraceae bacterium; assembly: GCA_902796905.1. Lineage (GTDB taxonomy): Bacteria > Bacillota > Clostridia > Oscillospirales > Acutalibacteraceae > UMGS1279. The sequence continues at coordinate 93,056 of CADBQU010000004.1, forward strand.
AATTTATTATAAAACCAAAGCCCAAAGGCTTTAACGGATTTAGCCGTTTTTAAGCTTACCCTAAATGTTTTACCATTCTATAAAGCGGACATAACGCAAGTTAAAAAAGCCTTAAAAAATGCAAAAACCAAAGGTTTTACTTTGCTCTTTATAAGAATATTTTACACAAAAGCAAAGCATAAGTTATTAAAAATGCAGAATATCACATCTATAAAACATTATACCATAAATTTTTTAAATAACAATAAATTAAAATTAATTTAAATAAAATTAATTACCGCATTTTTTCATAAAAGATAAAATTTTAAGTTCGTAAGAATTTTCGTCTTTTAAAAAACCTAATTTTTTTATAATATTAAAGCCTTCCGAATTTATATTATTAAAAGCTTTAACGCTCAAAATATTTCTTTCTTCGGCAATATGTAAAACCGTGCGTATAAGACCGTCTGCTATGGCTTCATCATTAAATTTTAAATATAAAACCGTTATTTCGCTTTTATTATTGTTTTTATCGTTTTTTTCGCAATTTGCATTTACTTCAAAAATAATATATCCGTAAACTTCGTTTTGGCTGAATGCTTTTATTAAAAAACGGCTTTCTTTTAATTCTACATTTGCTTTTTTAAAAACTTCGGCTTTGTTTTCTTTATTTTCTTCAAGTAATATATTAAGCATTAATATCTCCGCGATTAATTTTTATTTTTTGCAACGCTAACGCTTTGCAAATGCTGCATTTCTTTTTCGTTAAGTTCTCTCCATGCACCGGTTTTAAGCATACCCAATTTTACTCCGGCAATCTCGGTCCTTTTTAAACGAATAACCGTTAAACCTACGGCCTCGCACATTCTTCTTATTTGTCGGTTTCTACCTTCGTAAATGCAAAAATGTAAAACGGTACGGTTTTCTTCGGCGGATATTACGCTTACTTCGCAGGGTTTTGTTTTAACGCCGTCCAGCATTATGCCGCAGGTAAGCTCGGTCAACATATCTTCTGTTACTTTTTCTCTAACGGTTACCCTGTAAACTTTTGAAACATGACGGCTCGGATGAGTAAGTTTGTTTGCAAATTCTCCGTCGTTGGTCATTAAAAGCAAACCTTCCGACTGTTTATCAAGCCTTCCTACCGGAAAAAGCCTAACCCCTGCGTCCTGCACCAATTCTTCAACACACTTTCTTCCCAGTTCGTCCTGCATGGTTGTAACAAAACCTCTGGGCTTATGAAGCATTATGTACATTTTTGTTTTTAAAGGCAAAACTATTTTACCCTTAAACATAATTTTATCTCTTATAGGGTCTACTTTATCGCCCAACTGTGCAATTCTTCCATTAACTTTAACATTTTTATTTAAAATATATTCTTCGGCTTTTCTTCTTGAGCAAACACCGGCTTCCGATAAAAATTTTTGTAATCTTTCTTTATTGTCTTTCATTATTAAATTCCTTATTAAATTCCTTTTTGCATTTTAAAAAAATTATATATCTATCCCAATAACAATAAAAAATTTTTTATAATAATTTTAAAAAAACTTGTGTTTGTTTTTGATATATCGCTTACCGTTTTAATATTAAACGCAGATACTTTTTTCCCATTTAAATAATAATCTATACTGCCTACCGTATTATTTTTAAAAACCGGCGCATACAGTATTTTTTTTATATTAATTTTATAGCTTATGTTTTTTCGTTCTTCGTTTGTTAAAGAAATATTTATATCCGGTATTTTTACTTCAACTCTGTCTGCATTACCGTTTACTACCGCAACCGTATTATCAATACCCAAATCTTCGGAACTTATATTATAATTATATAATTTTAATAAACTTTCGTCTAAAAGTTCTTTATGGTCTTTCCAATCATCAGGGTCTTTTAAAGTTACCGCTATTACCCTTTTGTTTTCTTTTTCGGCAAAGCTTACCAAACATCTTCCCGATTTTTTGGTAAATCCGGTTTTTACGCCTTTTATATAATCGTATTCCAAAAGTTTGTTATGGTTTTTAAGCGTTACCGTGATTTTGGGCTCTTTAAAACAAACGGTTACCTGTTTTAAAGAAACGGCATTTTTAAAGCTGTTGTTTTTAAGCGCTTCTTTAGTTAATATTGCCATATCGTAGCAAGTAGAAAAATGCCTGTCTGAATCTAAGCCCGAAGGCGTATCAAAATTGGTGTTTTTCATTCCCAAAGCCTTTGCTTTTTTATTCATAAGAACGGTAAAGTTCTTAATACTGCCCGAAATTGCAATGGCTGCGGCATTGGCCGCGTCGTTACCGCTTGATAAAAGCATACCGTAAAGTAAATCTTTATATGTAACCGTATAACCGCTTTTAAGCCCCATAGAAGTCCCTTCGGTTTTAACCATTTCATCGGTAATTAATACGGTTTTATCGGGCGTATTTTGTTCTGCCAAAATAAGCGAAGTCATAATTTTGGTAGTGCTTGCCATAGAAAGTTTTAAATTTATGTTTTCTCCTAAAATTACTCCGCCTGTATCAGCATTTATTGCAATATAAGCCTTTGCGCTTATAGCTTTGGCTTTTAATGTAAATATATTAAAATAAAGTACATTAAACAAAAACAGCAACGATAATACTAAAGAAATAATTTTTTTCATAAATAACCCACCGAATAATATTAAAAATTCATTTAATAAATAATATTATTCGGGAGGTTTTGTTTATAACAATATTTTTTTCGGCAAACAATAAAATTTTAAAACCGAAAAACAGCTTTATATATTTATTGAAAATTATTATAAATAAACTAATCCTCTTTTATTTCTACCGTGGTTTCGTTTTGTTCTTTTTTAGATTTAAATAAAGATTTTATTTTATCAAAAAGCTCCGGAACCAAGGATACGGCTTTATCCGCAAAACCTTCTGCATTGTTAATGTTTAAAATTCTGACATTGTTGTCGCATACGGCTATAAAGCATATAGGAACCACACTTACGCCGGCTCCGCCGCCGCCGCCGAAATTAGAAGCATTATTTTTGTTTTTTAAATCCACTCCGCCGCTTGCAATACCGAAAGTTATTTTAGATACCGGTATAACGGTTACTTCTCCTGCCGCTATAGGATTACCTATAATAGTATCGGCGTCTACCATAGAACGAATTTCTTCAATAGCGGTTTCCATAATTTCCGAAATGTTATTTTTTTCTGCCATATTTACCATCCTGTTCTTTTTTATTTTTAAACATTTTTTATTCTGTTTTTCTTTTACTTTTTTATTTATTTATAAAAAACATTGCTGATAATAAAATGCTTTTAAAAGCCTTTTTAAAATATTATTTTCTGTTTTTAGCCTTTAAAAACGCAATTAAAATTAATATCGCATTTTTTAAAACCGTTAAAGGCTTAAACAAAATTTCAGCGTTAATTTCACACTTAAAACATTCATTGTCAAAATCCGAATTTATATTTACATTTTGTTTTTTAACAACAAAAGTATTATTAACCAAAGCCACGGCACTGTAAACTGCCGCGTTAATAATCCCGTAAACTATTCCGGTTTTTGCCGGGTCTTTTTCGCCGTAGGTTGCCGTAAAACTGTATTTCAATTTTGAATTTTTAAAAATATTAAACAAACCTTTTAAAGCGCTTACCGTAACATCCTTTAAAAAAGCTAACGCCTCTATTGTTCCCTTTTCTTTTTTTATTTTTTCCAAAACATTTTCTTTTTTATTATTTTTCGTATTATCCGCTTTTTTATTTTTGTTTTTGGCTTCTTTTTTATTTTTTTCTTTTACTGTACCGGGTAAAACTTTAAATTTTAAAAAAAGCCATTTTACCGTTACATACGGTTCTCCGTTATAAATAATTTTTAATTTTAACGGCAGCAAAAGCAATATAAAAATAAAAAGCAGAATACTTAAAACAATTATTAAAGCTTTCATAAAAACTTCCGTTCTTTTTATAGTACAGTATTTTTTGTAAACTGTGTATTACTTTTCTTCGTCTATTACCATTTCCGGTATGGTTTCGTTAATTATAAGCTGCTCGGCTTGACCTGCCAAATCCTTAGGCAATTTAGGCAAATCTTCTAAGCTTTCCAAAGAAAAGCAGCGCAAAAATGTATCGGTAGTTCCGTAAAGCAAAGGTCTTCCGGGAAGTTCCAGCCTTCCTTTTTCTTCTATTAAGTCTTTTTCTACCAAAGTAGAAACTACGCCCGAACAATCTACGCCTCTTACCTGTTCTATAAAAGCTTTGGTTATAGGCTGATTATAAGCTACAACCGCCAAAACCTCAAAAGCAGCCGGAGAAAGCGGTGTTTTGCGTTTTATATCAAACGCTTTTTTTATATATTCGCCGTACTCTTTAAGCGTAGTTATTTGGTAAGAATTATTAAGTTTTAAAACCTTTAAGCCTACCGCTTCTAAATCTTTATTTAAATCCGCTACAGTGTCTTCCAAAAAATCGCGCGCTACATTAAACACTTCACAAAGGCGGTCGGTTATTTGAGGCTCTCCGCCTGCAAAAAGCACTGCGGATAAAGCAGGTTTAAGTTCCGCTTTGGTCATAATTTTTTCCCCTTCAGTATATCAAAAATAACTTTTATTAAACCATTAAACTATTTTTTCTCTTTTTTAAGTTTAACCGTTGTATCGTCTCCGTCTCCCGAAATTTCAAGCCTGTTTGCCTTGCACAATTCCAATACGGCCAAAAAAGTTGCAACCAATTCGCTCCTTGAATGCGAAAGCATAAAAACATCTTTTAACTTTTCTTTTTTGCCACTCCACAAATGTCTTAAAACCGAAACTATTTTAGAAGAAACCGAAACTATTTTTTTAGCAACTATATTTGTAAAAACTTCCGTAGAAGGCGGTTTTTTCCTTTGCCCTCTGCCTATGGCATTCATATAGCTGTCCAGCAAAATTTCCGGTTTGTGTTTTAATGCATAGGTTTTATCTACTTCTATTTCATCCTGTTTTTTTACAAACGTATTAAACCCGTCTGTCATTTGCGAAAGCTTATCCGCCATCTGACGGCATATTTCGTATTCAAGTAATTCTCCCGCAAGTTCGTCTTTAAGCGTATCCGCTTCATCGTTATGCTTTGGCAATAAACTAACGGTTTTTAAATAAACCAATCTTGAAGCCATAACCATAAATTCGCTTGCTATATCCATATTATTTTCTTTCATAGCGTTTATATGGTCCATATATTGGTCCAATAAAGATGAAATTGGAATATCGTAAATACTTAGCTTGTTTTTAGAAAGCAGTGCGGACAGCAACTCCAACGGTCCCTCAAAAACATCAAGTTTATATTGTAATTGTTCCATATTTTATTCCTGTTAAACATTTAAAATTAAATTTAAATTATACAATAAATTTATCTTAGGCAATGCAAGAAATCCGTACTCAAAAAACAGATTCGGATTATTCACACTAGGGTAAAAACCTAAAAGGTAAAGATACAATAAAGTTTAAAAATGAATAAACATTGCTTGTAATAAAACTTAATATACCGGTACGGTTTAAAAATATAAGTACCACAAACAAAATTATATACATCATTTGTTCGTTTTGCATTAATTTATAATATATTCTGTCCGGCAAAATACAGTTTAAAATTCTCGAACCGTCGAACGGCGGAACCGGAATTAAATTAAATATAGCCAATGACACATTTATATAGCTGAAAAAATAAAAAATGTAAGTTATTATAAGCGGCAATGTTAAAAATACATTAAGCAAATTATAAATAAAAAGCAAAACCACTGCAACCAACAAATTCATTACGGGTCCCGCGGCACCTACCAAAGCCATATCTCTTTTGGGATTTTTAAAATAACGCATATCTACATTAACCGGTTTTGCCCAGCCTATACCTACAAAAATTATCATTAACGCGCCTATATAATCTATATGTTTAAACGGATTAATAGAAAGTCTGCCCTGATATTTAGGCGTAGGATCACCAAATTTTGTAGCTACAAAAGCATGCGCCCATTCGTGCAGCGGAAGCGTAAAAAATATTACCGCCAAAGAAGACAAAACTCCCGCCAATAAATAATTCCAATTTAAACTGCCGCCAAGCAAAGCATCTAAAAGCATAATTTACCTCTTAATATTAATATTTTTATATTAATAATTCTTACAATGATTTTTTATTTAATAATTTTTATATTGAATATTTTTAGAATATTTTTATATTTAATAATTTTTACTGTATTTATCTTGTAATAAAGTTGTATTTTTCCGCATGGTCTTTTACCACGCCCAAAAACCAACAATAAAGTGCTTCGCCCAATTCCTGATATATCGGGTCTCCGTCATGTCCGCAAATCATAGCAAAAGTTTGCCCAATTCTTCTTTCAACATCGTTATAACTTTTATAAGCTAAAAAGTAAAACGAAAAGGCTCCCGAATCGGATGAGTTTTTATAAATGTTTTCATCTATTTTTTGAATGTGTTCAAAAAACACATTTTGCGCAGTATTGGCTGTAGATAAACTGGGACAGAATTTTTCAAACGCTACCGTAGCTGTAAAAGAAAGCAAAATTATTCTTTGTGTAAAAAGTGATGTTATACTTTCGGGATCGTCTACCGTTTCAATTTCTTTTTTACAGGTACTGCAAAAAACTTCGGCTATTTCCGCCCCTAATTTTTTTGCTTTGTCTATGTTACCGTTGGTACGGTCAAATTGAAATTCTTCACTGTTGGAAGGATATTCGTTATTTTTATTTTTAATTATATCTCCCGAAGGTTTTTCTCCGGCAATTTTTATATCAAAATCTTCTTGCAAGCCTTTTCACCCTTTCCGTAATTATATTAATAATATAAATAATATAATATTTTTTAATATGTTTTTATATTTTTATAATGCGCAAATAATGTTATTATTTTTTAAGCACCGTTATCAATTTTATTTTTGTGCGTTTTTTTGCATTTCTTCCAAACCCTTTGCAAGCTGTGCCGGGCAGGAAGTTCCTTTAAATCCGCATTTAATATCTTTTAAAGTATCTATTACTTCGTTAATATCTCTGTTTTTAACCAAAGCGGCAACCGCCTGGGTATTTCCGGCACATCCGCCTATAAATTTAACGTCTTTTATAATATTGTTTTCTGTTTCAATATCAATTTCTCTTGAGCAAACGCCCTTTGGAATAAACTTAGTTTTCATTTAAAATATACCTTTCCGAAATGTTCATTTAAATAATTTGTAGCTTCATCAAATGTTTTTTTAAACTCGCAAAAGCCCAACGGATTAGAGCAATTGCCTTCGTTTGTGCAGCGGTTTGCAAATTGTGTACTGCCGAAAAGCTCTATAATATCAAGAAGCGAAATTTCTTCGGGTTTTTTATTAAGATAATAGCCTCCGTTTTTACCTTTATAAGAATTTACTATATTGTTAGTACATAAATTATGCAATATTTTTAAGGTAAATTTAGGCGTAACACCCGTATTTTTAGAAATTTCTCCGGCTGTTATATGATTATTTTGTTTAGATAAAAAAGATACTATTCTTATAGCATAATCCGTTTCTTTATTAAGAAGCATTTTGTTTTAATTCTCCGTTTTTTAAAAGCTTTTATTTTTGTATTTATTTTTTGTACGGCGAAAGCCCAAACCCTTTGGGTTTGACAAAAGCCAAAGCTTTTGTCCTAAAACAAAACTTTGTTTTGTTTTAGGGGCTTTCGCCCGTAATTTATATAAATTCAAACAAACTGTAATTGTATTTTATAATTTTCGATTTTTGCCTTATTTATCTCTGAATTTGTTGCTTCGTACGGGATGGCGCAGCTTTCTTAACGCTTTAGCTTCAATTTGTCTTATTCTTTCTCTTGTAACAGAAAATTCGCTGCCCACTTCTTCCAAAGTATGGCATCTGCCGTCCTTTAATCCAAACCTTAATCTTATAACTTCTTCTTCCCTATGGGTTAAAGTTTTTAAAACACCGTCTATATCTTCGTTTGTTATAGATTTAAATGCAGCCTCATCCGGAGCCAACGCGTCTTCATCTCTGATAAAATCCATAAGCCTGCTGTCTTCCTCCGGACCTATGGGAGTTTCCATAGATACCGGTTCTTGAGCCACACGCATAATTTCCCTTACTCTTTCAACCGGTAAATCCATTTTTTCGGCAATCATTTCTTCGGAAGGTTCTTTACCGAATTCGTGCAATAACTGGCTTTGAACCTTTTTAAGTCTGTTTATGGTTTCTACCATGTGTACCGGTATACGAATGGTTCTTGCTTGGTCTGCAATAGCTCTTGTTATAGCTTGTCTTATCCACCAGGTAGCGTAAGTAGAAAATTTAAAACCTTTTGTATAGTCAAATTTTTCTACCGCTTTAATTAAACCTACATTTCCTTCCTGGATTAAATCCAAAAAGTGCATACCCCTGCCGACATATTTTTTAGCAATACTAACTACCAATCTAAGGTTTGCTTCGGTCAAACGCTGTTTTGCATTAATATCGCCTTCTGCTATTTTGGTAGCAAGTTTAATTTCTTCATCGGTAGATAACAACGGAACTTTACCTATTTCTTTTAAGTAAACTTTTACGGGATCGTCAAGCGATATACTGTCTATAGATATATCGTCGTCTAATTTTTCATTTTCTATTTCTTCCAACTGCAAATCGTCAATTGTGGGTTCGGCAAAATCCAAATCCAAAACGGTAGGCTCTGCCTTTAAAGCTTCCAAATCTTCGGGAGCATCGCTTATATCGTCAAAATCATCCTTTATTTCATCTTCGTTTTCAATGCCGCTTTCCGCATTGTTAGTTACTTCTGCGGTTTCTTCCGATTCGTTATTTTTATTAGTCGGTTCATTATTCTCAATTTCTTTTGAATTTGCGTTTTTTATTTCTTTTTCATCTTTAATTTCTTCGGTTTTCTGTTTGTTTTTAATCTCATCCATCTTTATTTACCTTCTTATCTATAATATTTTGCATATAGCGTTCCCAATCGCTATTATCCATATTGTTAATATCTTTATCGTTTAAATTTAAAGATTCTTCTTTTAAAGCGTCAACGGCGTCTTTTATAAGTTCTTTAAAATTTTGCACATTATTTGAATTATTAACAAATATACCCGTAATATAACCTATTTCTTCGTTTGTATATTCACTCTCTATCAAAGCAATATCAAACATTGTATTTTTAGAATACAGTTTTTTTATACTTAAATATATTCTTTTTGCTATTTCGCTTATAAAAACATTTTCATCCAAACCGTTATAATCAATAACTTCCGGATGCTTCATTAAAATATTTAAAATAAGCTCTTCGGAATTACATATTCTGTTGTTCCTATTTTTATACGGATTTACATAAGCCCTGTTAATTTTAGGGTTTATTATGTTTCGTATGGCTTCTTTTTTGGCTTTGTTTTTGTTTTTTCCTTTATACTCGTTTATTTTTAAAAGCAGCGTGGATTTTTGTATTCCGTATTTATCCGATAACATTCCGGCATAATAATCTATTGCCAAACTGTCGTTTAATCCCGATAAATATTCAGCCGCTTTATTTAAAAAGCTGATTTTTTCGGCGGCTATTTCCAAATTATAATCTTTAGATAATTTAAAAAGCATATAATCCGTATCGCCCGAAGCATTTTCTATAAGCTTTTTAAAAGCATCTCCCCCGTTAAGCTTTATAAACTCGTCCGGGTCTTTTCCGCTTGGAACATTTACAACCTTTGTTTTTATTCCTAAAGCGGACAATATGCCTATAGCCCTGTTTGTAGCTTTAATACCGGCTTCGTCGCTGTCCATTACCAATGTTATTAAATCGGTATACCTTGCAATAAGTCTTGCCTGCTCTTCGGTAAAAGATGTACCAAGTGCCGCCACTGCATTGGTTATTCCCGCTTGATGTAAAGAAATAACATCCATATTACCTTCTACCAAAACTATTCCGTCTTTGCAGTTTCCTTTGGCAAAATTCATACCAAATAAATTATGACTTTTTTTATAAATCAGCGTATCGTTTGTATTTACATATTTACCGCCGTTTTTTTCTTCTCCCGGTTTGCATCTGCCCGAAAAACCAATAACATGTTTTTGCAGATCCATTATAGGAAACATAGAGCGGTTCCTAAAACGGTCGTAATATGTTCCTTTAGAAGATTTTGCTATTACGCCGGCCTGCAGCATTTCATCTATTTTAAATCCCAAAGATTTTAAATGTTTTATAAGCGAATCCCACTCGCCCAAAGCTGCACCTAAACCAAAATGCGTAATGGTTTCGGTTTTTAAACCTCTGCTTTTAAAATAATCCAAAACCCATTTTCCACTTGGTTTAAATAAATTTTCATAATAAAATTTTGCGGTTTCTTTATTAACTTCATACAGCCTTTGCTTTAGCTTAATTATGGAATCGTCATATCTGTTTTCCGGAATGGTTACTCCTGCGCGATTTGCTAAAAATTTAAGTGCTTCTATATAATCCAGATTTTCTATATTTTTAATAAAAGTTACCGCATCGCCGCCTGCTCCGCAGCCGAAGCAATAATAACTGTTACTTTCGGGGTAAACGGTAAAAGACGGTGTTCTTTCACTGTGAAAAGGACACAGACCTTTTAAGTTTTTAGAACCCGACCGTTTTAAAGCAACATACGGTGAAATAACATCTTCAATCGGGTTTTTATATTTTATATCCAATATTACTTCTTCGGGTATTCTCACAAAAACCCTCCTTTAATGTATAATGTAATTTTAGTTTTATGTGTTTTTGAAAGTTACGTTAATTTAAAGTTATGTGCTGCGGCGAAGCCCAAAAAGGCTTACGCCTTTTGCAAAGCAAAATTTTGCTTTGCCCAAAAACCTTTGGTTTTTGGGGGCTTCGCCCCATAATTCGTCTTTCCGACCTTTTTATATTATTTCCATGATTTCGGTACAAAAAAATCGTTAAAAATCTGTACCGCGTAATGGTCGGTCATTCCGGCTATATAGTCCGTAACGGCTCTTTCCAATCCTTCGTTTTTTACAATATCGTTATATTCTTCCGGTAAAAGACTGTTGTTTTTTACTATGTACTTAAAAATTGATTCTATAAATCCGTCAACTTTGCTTTCTTCGCTTTTGGCAGCCGGATTAAAGTAAACGTTTTTAAATAAAAACTTATGAAGTTCGTCAAAACTTTGTTTGCATTCAATGTCAAATTTTATAATATCGTCGCTGTTGTTTATTATAGAATTAACCATGGTGTTAATTCTTTCGCTTTTTGTTTTTCCTAAGCTTTCGGTCAAAGCTTTGGGTATATCGCTTTCAAGAATAATTCCTGCTCTTACCGCATCGTCTATATCATGATTTATATATGCAATCTTATCCGCAATCCTTACAACTTGCCCTTCTAAGGTTTGCGGCAACGGTCCGGAAGTGTGCCTTTCTATTCCGTCCAATACTTCGTATGTAAGATTAAGCCCCTTAAAATCTTTTTCTAAAACCTCACACACTCTTCTGCTTTGCTCGTAATGCCTAAATCCTCCCGGATTTAATTCATTCAAAGCCCTTTCTCCCGCATGGCCGAAAGGCGTATGGCCTAAATCATGTCCCAACGAAATAGCTTCGGTTAAATCTTCGTTTAAAGCCAATGCTCTTGCAATTGTTCTTGCTATTTGCGAAACTTCAAGCGTATGCGTTAAACGTGTTCTGAAATGGTCGCTTTCCGGAGCTAAAAAAACCTGTGTTTTGTGTTTTAATCTTCTAAAAGATTTACTGTGTATAATTCTGTCTCTGTCTATTTGAAAATCGGTCCTTATGCTGCACGGAGACTCGTATATTTTTCTGCCCCTGCTGTTGCAGCTTTTTAATGCTTTAGGAGATAAATATTCGTTTTCTTGTTTTTCTATTCTTTCTCTAACCGTTTCCAAATAAAACTCCTCCTTAAAACACCGTTTTAAAATAATATTTTCTTATAAATATTATTAGACATTTTTTTAAAAATTCCTTTAAAAACCGTAAAATTCTTCTTTAATTTTTAAAAAATTCTCTTTTCCGTTTAAACGGTTTGCGGTTTCAAGTAAAAAAGCTTCTTCATTTTCTTTTTTTAATGCAACGGTTATTTTAATATTGCTTCCGAATTCTTTATCTAAAATTACTCCGTTATATTTTAACAATAAATTTTCTATAACGCTTAATTCCGAATAAGATATTTCGGTATTAAAAAATGCGCAAAGATAAAGTTTTTTTAAATTTGCGCTTTTTATACATAAATTTGCGCTATCCGAATACGCATGTGTTAATCCGCCGGTACCCAATAATATTCCGCCGAAATACCTTGTAACCACCAAAACACAATTTGTTAAATTATTGTATTTTAAAATATCCATTATAGGTTTTCCCGCAGTTCCGTTGGGTTCTCCGTCATCCGAATATTTTTCAACTTTTGTTTGTTGGTTTAAACCGTTGCATATATACGCATAACAATTATGCTTTGCGTCATAATATTTTGTCTTGACGGATTTTATTATTTTTTCCGCTTCTTCCCTTTGGGCACATCCGTAAATATTTGCAATAAATTTTGAGCGTTTAACGGTAAGTTCCGCTTTAAAATTTTTATTAACCGTAAAAAAATCCATAAAAATACCTTTTATATATAAAATAAATTTGCTTTATTATTTATAAAAATTATAAAAAATACAAAAAAGAAAACCAAAAGAAAATTTAAATGTTTTTAATATAAAAAACAAAAATTAAAAACAAAATTTTTATTTTAAAAAAATCATTTTAAAAAACAAAAATCCGCAACTAATATAAAGTTGCGGATTGGTAAAATGCTTATTTTTTGTCGTCCATTTGAAAACGCTTTTTAAATCTATCAACTCGACCGCCGGTATCAACCAATTTTTGTTTACCGGTAAAGAACGGATGACAATTAGAGCATATGTCAAGACGGATATCTTTTTTGGTGGAACGAGTTTTAAACTCATTTCCGCAAGCGCACTTTACTGTTGTTTCTTCGTAATTAGGATGAATGTTTTCTTTCATTTCTGCCACCCCTTTCAAAAATCCTTAACAAAGCTATTTTATCATAACTTATATAATAATGCAAGTATTTTTTTAAAAAATATGACTTATTTTTTATATACCGTATCTTGGGATATTTTTGCTTTTATTCCTTCGTAAATTTCAACAATTTTAAATCTTATTTTATAATCGCTTTTGCTTTCGCAAATTTTTGCCGAATTCTCATTTACGCTTTCCCTTAAATTATGCTCTTCCGCTGTAGAAACACATAACGAAGGAAACATTACGCACCACCAGTTTTTGCCTTTGCCGTTGCCCAATACAACTCTTACGGCTTTGTATTTGCCAGCCGGCAAAGTAAACTTGTTATATTCCCTTGTGTTAAAATCCGCTTCTCCTACGCTTATTTCCACACCGTAATCAAATCCGTTTTCTTTTAAGGTTTTACATGCGGTTTTCTTGAATTTTTCAATGGAATTTTCGGCTTTTTTTACGGCATCGTTTAAATTGACCGTATTGTTAAATACGTCTTTCGAATCATTAAGCAAAGCGTCTCTTACTTTTATTTTTATTTCCTGGTCTTTGGCGCTGTCGGAATTTGCAACAATGTGCAGCCTTAAAATATTTTGTCTTACATCCTCACAGGAAGCGTCAAACCTTGCAACCGAAAAAATAATTGCAAAAATTAAACCAAAACACAAAGAAACCGTTAATTTTTTATATTTCATATTTTACCTCCGGAAATATTTTCCTTTTTATTTTCATAATAAATATTGCCGAAAATAAAATATTTTATTCAATAAAATTATTTTAAATTTCTTTAAAATTCTATTTTAATTTTTATTTTAATTTTTTAAACTGTGTAAAGGCGCAGGTATTGAGCCGGCTCGGTCTATAAACTTTTTAGGCGAAGATGTATTTACTTTCATAACAGGACCTTCTCCCAATAATCCTCCGAATGACAATTCTTCTCCAGCTTTTTTACCTATTGCAGGTATAACCCTAACGGCAGTGGTTTTGCAGTTTACCATACCAATGGCAGCTTCATCGGCAATAATAGCCGATATGACTTCACAGGGGGTATCTCCCGGAATGTTTATCATATCCAATCCTACCGAACAAACGGCGGTCATAGCTTCTAATTTTTCAATAGATAAAACACCTTTTCTTGCTGCATTTATCATTCCTGCGTCTTCGGTTACGGGAATAAATGCACCCGATAAGCCACCGACTTTAGACGATGCCATAACGCCGCCTTTTTTAACTGCGTCGTTTAATAAAGCCAATGCGGCGGTGGTGCCGCAAGCACCGCAGGTTTCAAGACCCATTGCTTCTAAAATATGTGCCACACTGTCGCCTATGGCGGGCGTAGGAGCCAAAGAAAGGTCTACTATTCCAAACGGAACATCAAGTTCCTTTGCGGCTTCTTTTGCCACTAACTGTCCCACTCTGGTTATTTTAAAAGCGGTTCTTTTAATCAAATCGGCAATTTCGGTTAAATTTAAATCTTTCGATTTTTCTATTGTGCTTTTTACAACGCCGGGACCGGAAACACCCACATTAATAACACAGTCTGCTTCGCCTACTCCGTGAAATGCGCCTGCCATAAAAGGATTATCCTCCGGAGCATTGCAAAATACAACTAATTTAGCCGCGCCGATACATTCCCTGTCTTTGGTTTCTTCTGCGGTTTTTTTAACTATTTCACCCATAAGCTTAACGGCATCCATATTAATGCCGGCTTTTGTAGAGCCTATGTTTACCGAAGCACAAACCCTTTCGGTTAAACTTAATGCCTTTGGTATTGCATTAATAAGTTCCTTGTCGCCCGATGCAAAACCTTTTTGCACCAAAGCCGAAAAACCGCCTATAAAATTTACCCCGGTAGCTACCGCAGCTTTTTCCAAAGTTAATGCAAATTTAACCAAATCGGCATTTTTACATGCCGCCGCCACTATAGCTATAGGTGTAACGGAAATTCTTTTATGTATAATGGGAATACCGTATTTTTTCTCTATTTTTTCGCAAACGGAAACCAAATTTTTTGCCTTTGCGGTTATTTTGTTATAAATTTTATCACAAGCCGCATCTATATCGCTGTCTATACAATCCAATAACGATATGCCCATAGTAACGGTTCTTATATCTAAATGTTCTTCCTCTATCATCCTGATAGTCTCTAAAATATTGTTGGTGTTATACATTGCTGCCTCCGTTAAATATTGTGCATAGAGTTAAATATATCTTCGTGCATTGCTCTTATTCTTAAATTTTTTTCTTCGCCTTTTGTTTTAATAAATTCGGCAAAATGCCCAAAATCACAGTCAATCCCCGAAATATCGCAAACCATAATCATACAAAACAATTCGCTCATAACCGACTGTGTAACATCTATAATATTAACTTTGTGTTCGGCGCAAATAGCCGAAACCTCAGCCAAAACGCCAACCCTGTCCTTACCTAAAACAGTTATAACCGCTTTCATAAATTTTAACCTCCAAAATAAATACTAGAATATTAATTATACATTAAATATTTTAAAAAATAAACAATAAATTTTAAAACAATAAAAATAATAAAAAACGTAAAGCTTTTTTAATAAAAAATGATTTTAAAATTTCAACGAAGCAGACAGGACGAAGTCCTAAAGGCGAAGCCTTAAAAATGCAAAGCATTTTTGTCTGCGAACATTATATTTTAAAACCAAAGCCGAAAGGCTTTAACGGCTTTAGCCGTTTTTTAGGCTTTGCCTAAAAAGGTTTTAATCATTCAACGGAGCAGACGCAACGAAAGTTGCAAAAACCAAAGGTTTTTAAATCAAAGCCTTGGCTTTGATTTGTCTGCGAACATTTTATTTTAAA
>CADBQU010000005.1 GCA_902796905.1 Oscillospiraceae bacterium
TTGTTTTGGAAGTCAAAGAACGCAGTAATACTGCCGTATTACAAGAGATGAGACAAACAAAACGGGAAAATATTCCGTTTCAGGAACCATTGTACCCTGATTGTTTTGTCTAAGCAAAAAACAAAAAAACAAACAGTCAAAACAAAAATCCCCAAAGGAGTAAAAAATGAGTATATACAAAACCTATAACATATCCGATATTTTAAAAAATAATGAATACGCCGGACGCGGAATTATAATAGGTACTTCCCAAAACGGCAAAAACGCCGTATGCGCTTATTTTATTATGGGCAGAAGCGAAAACAGCCGCAACCGTGTTTTTGTTAAAGAAAACGGTATAATTAAAACCAAACCTTTTGACGCTTCAAAAGTAAGCGACCCTTCGCTTATTATTTATAATGCCGTACGGGAAAGCCAAGACGGAATTATTGTTACAAACGGGGATCAAACAGATACGGTATTTGATTTAATGAACAACGGCAAAAGCTTTAAAGAAGCTTTAAAAACCAGGAAATTTGAACCCGACGCTCCCAATTTTACCCCAAGAATAAGCGGAATACTTTATTTGAAAAATTCAAACAATAATTTTGAGTACGAATTAAGCATACTTAAAAGTATAGATGAAAAAGGAACGGATTGTTGCAGATATACCTATTCTTATCCTTCAAAAGCAGGCTTGGGACATTTTATTCATACTTATAACTGCAACGGCAATCCTTTGCCTACATTTACCGGCGAACCGCAAAGAATAAATATTAATGATGATATAAAAGAATTTTCAAACGAAATTTGGGAAAGTCTTAACATAAATAATAAAATTTCGCTTTATGTGCGCTATACGGATATTGAAACAGGAGAATATACCGAAGAAATAACAAATAAAAATAAGGAGAACAATTAATGAAAGAATTTACATTAAAATACGGTTGCAATCCTAACCAAAAACCTTCAAAAATATTTATGGAGAACGGAAAAGATTTGCCGTTAAAAATACTTAACGGCAAACCCGGTTACATAAACTTCCTTGACGCGCTTAACTCTTGGCAGCTTGTAAAGGAACTGAGGCAGGCATTGGGGCTTCCTGCCGTTACTTCTTTTAAGCATGTAAGCCCAACCAGCGCCGCCGTAGGAATTCCGCTTTCGGATAAACTTAAAAAAGCGTGCTTTGTAGATGATATTGAAGGCTTGGACGAATCGCCGTTGGCTTGCGCTTACGCCAGAGCCAGAGGAACCGACCGTATGTGTTCTTTCGGCGATTGGGTAGCGCTTTCGGACATTTGCGACAAAAAGACCGCAGAGCTTATAAAAAGAGAAGTATCCGACGGCGTTATAGCACCGGGATATTCTGCCGAAGCATTGGAAATTTTAAAAGCCAAACGAAAAGGCAATTACAATATAGTGGAAATTGACCCCGATTATATTCCCGAACTTACAGAGCGTAAACAGGTTTTCGGTATTACGTTTGAGCAAGGAAGAAATAATTTTAAAATAGATGAAAATTTGCTTAATAATGTGGTAACAAAAAATAAAACTATTCCCGTAAACGCCAAAAGAGATCTTATAATATCTCTTATAACGCTTAAATACACACAGTCAAATTCCGTATGCTTTGCTTTTGACGGACAAGCGATTGGCGTTGGTGCGGGACAGCAATCCCGTGTGCATTGCACAAGGCTTGCGGGCTCTAAAGCGGATACATGGTTTTTAAGACAGTATTACCGCGTTTTGGAACTTCCTTTTAAAGATGATATAAAACGTCCCGACAGAGATAATATTATAGACGGATTTATAAACCGTAATGAGGAAGATGTTTGTGCAGAAGGTATTTGGCAAAAATATTTTAAAACAAAACCCGAACCGTTAACAGATGAAGAAATTAAAAAATATTTATCGGGCATAAAAGGTGTATCCTTGGGTTCGGACGCGTTTTTCCCGTTTAGCGATAATATAGAGAGGGCTTACAAAAGCGGTGTTTCTTATATTGCGGAGCCCGGCGGCTCTATACGCGACGATATTGTAATAGACTGCTGCAACAAATACGGTATTGCCATGGCGTTTACCGGAATGAGACTTTTCCACCATTAAATAAAGCAATCAGGGTATAACGATTGTTTTGTCCGAACAAAAAAGGCCAAAAAATAAAGTTATGCCGGGCGAAAGCCCACCAAAAACATAAATATGTTTTTTGGGCAAAAGCAAAGCTTTTGCAAAGCCCAAAGGGCTTTGGGCTTTCGCGTAAGTATAAAAAATATAAATAAATATAATTTATTAGGCGGTTTTGGGCAAATCTTAAGTTTGCCGTGGGTTAAAACTTTGGCTTTTAGCATAAAAAGGCAAAGTCCTTTAAAACTGCCGAAAAACCAAAAGTTAAGTCTATTTTTGCAATACAAATTTAAGGAGCTTTTAAATGAAAATAATGGTAATAGGCGGTGGCGGAAGAGAACACGCCATTATTAAAAAACTTAAAGAAAACAGCAAAATAACCGAAATTTATGCATTGCCGGGTAACGGCGGAATAGCCAAAGACGCCGTTTGTGTAAATATAGGCGCAAAAGATATCGGCTCTCAGGTGGATTTTGCGGTAAAAAACAAAATTGATTATGCCGTAGTGGCTCCGGACGATCCGCTGTGCTTAGGAGCCGTGGACGAACTTAATAAAGCGGGTATTCCTTGTTTCGGTCCCGATAAAAAAGCTGCCGTTATAGAAGGCAGTAAGGTTTTTTCTAAAGAGCTTATGAAAAAATACGGTATACCCTCGGCAGATTACGAGGTTTTTGATAACCCCGAAAAGGCATTGCAATATGTAAAAAACGCCTCTTTGCCTATAGTTATAAAAGCAGACGGTTTGGCTTTGGGTAAAGGAGTTATTATAGCCGAAACGCTTGAAAAAGCAGAAGCCGCCATAAAAGATATTATGGAGAATAAGGTTTTTGGCAAAAGCGGAGAAAAAATTGTAATAGAAGAATTTTTAACCGGACCCGAGGTTTCGGTGCTTTCTTTTACCGACGGAAAAACCATTGTGCCTATGGTTTCGTCAATGGACCATAAACGCGCTTTAGACGGCGATAAAGGCCTTAATACCGGCGGTATGGGAACTATAGCGCCAAATCCGTATTATACGCCGGAAATTGAAAAATATTGTATGGAAAATATATTTTTACCTACAATTAAAGCTATGAATGAAGAGGGTCGTACATTTAAGGGTTGCCTTTATTTCGGACTTATGTTAACGCCTAAAGGACCTAAAGTTATAGAATACAATTGCCGTTTCGGAGACCCCGAAACACAGGTGGTTTTGCCTTTGCTTAAAAGCGACCTTTTTACGGTTATGCAGGCCGTTACAAACGGAACTTTAAATAAAACCGAAGTACTGTTTAAAAATGCTTTTGCCGCTTGTGTGGTTATGGCTTCGGGCGGATATCCTCAAAAATATGAAACCGGTTATGAAATTAAAGCCGAAGACGAAATTTTAAACGATGTTTTTGTGGCAGGCGCCGAATTAAAAAACAATAAGCTTGTAACTTCGGGCGGCAGGGTTTTAGGCGTAACAGCCGTAGCCGCAACGCTTGAAGAAGCAATAAATTCGGCTTATAAAAAAATTGAAAAAATCACCTTTAAAAATGCGTTTTACCGTAGAGATATAGGTTTAAGGGCACTAAAAGCCGGAAAGGAAAAATAGCATGGTATACCGTATATTTACCGAAAAGAAAAAAGAACTGAACGCGGAAGCTAAGGCGTTGCTTGAAGACATAAATAATCTTTTGCAAATAAAAAGCGTAACCGATGTTAGAGTTGTTAACCGTTACGATGCCGAAAATATAACAAAAGAACTTTTTGATTACGCCGTAGGCACCGTTTTTTCCGAGCCTCAAATTGACCATACATATACCGAACTTAAAAGTAACGGTTGGGAAATTTTTGCCGTAGAATATCTTCCGGGACAATTTGATCAGCGAGCGGATTCCGCGGCGCAGTGTATACAGTTGATTTCTAAAGCGAACCGCCCCACAATACGCACGGCAAAAATATATATGTTAAGCGGAAATATTACAAAAGAAGAAATTTCCGCAATTAAAAAATATGTTATAAATCCGGTAGAATCCCGCGAGGCCTCGCTTTTAAAACCGCAAACCTTGGCTTTAAAATATACCGTTCCCGGCTCTGTAGAAACAATTGAAGGTTTTACAGAGCTTGATGAAAAAGGACTTGAGGATTTTATAAATAAATACGGTCTTGCAATGGATACGGACGATATAAAGTTTTGCAGGGATTATTTTAAATCCGAGCACAGAGATCCTACCGTTACGGAAATAAGAATGATAGATACTTATTGGTCCGATCATTGCCGTCATACTACATTTTTAACAAATATAGACAATGTGGTTTTTGAAGATGAATTGCTTCAGAACGCATATAACGAATATATAAAAATAAGGGAAAAACTAAACCGAAAAAAACCGATTTGCCTTATGGATATTGCAACCGTTGCGGTTAAATATTTAAAAGCCGAAGGCTGCCTTGAAAATTTGGACGAATCGGAAGAAATTAACGCCTGTACCGTTAAAATTAAAGTTAATGTTAACGGTACGGACGAAGATTGGCTGTTGCTTTTTAAAAACGAAACGCATAATCATCCTACCGAGATTGAGCCGTTCGGAGGAGCGGCCACCTGTATAGGCGGCGCTATACGCGACCCGCTTTCGGGAAGAGCTTACGTTTACGGCGCTATGCGTGTTACCGGGGCTGCAAATCCGCTCAAAAAAGTTTCGGAAACCTTGCCCGGTAAGCTTCCGCAAAGAAAAATAGTTACAACAGCCGCAAACGGTTATTCTTCTTACGGCAATCAAATAGGGCTTGCAACAGGTATGGTTGATGAAATATACCACGAGGGTTATGCCGCAAAACGTATGGAGATAGGCGCGGTTGTTGCCGCCGCTCCGGCAGAAAACGTTCGCAGGGAAGTGCCGACAGACGGAGATGTTGTAATATTGCTGGGCGGCAGCACCGGAAGAGACGGCTGCGGAGGAGCCACAGGTTCTTCTAAATCCCATAACTTAAAATCACTTGAAAACTGCGGGGCAGAGGTACAAAAGGGAAATGCCCCCGAAGAAAGAAAATTACAAAGACTTTTCAGAAATCCTACTGCCGACCGTATGATAAAACGCTGTAACGATTTCGGAGCCGGAGGAGTTTCGGTTGCAATAGGCGAATTGGCGGACGGACTTGAAATAAATCTTAACGCCGTACCTAAAAAATACGAAGGACTTGACGGTACAGAATTGGCTATAAGCGAATCTCAGGAAAGAATGGCGGTAGTAATTTCGCCCGAAGATACCGAAAGCTTTTTAAAATTGGCAAATGACGAAAATTTGCAGGCGGTACCGGTAGCCGTTGTAAAAAAAGAGCCGCGTCTTATTATGAATTGGAACGGCAAAGCAATAGTTAATATAAGCCGTGAATTTTTAAATTCCAACGGCTCGGAAAAACATATTACGGTAAAAACCGAAAAACCCAAGCCTTTTAAAAAACAGGTTAACGGAAGCTTTACGGAAAATTATCTTGCGTTGGCGGATGACCTTAATATATGCTCTAAAAGAGGATTAAGCGAACAGTTTGATTCTACCATAGGTTCGGGAACGGTACTTATGCCGTTCGGAGGAAAAAATCAATTAACTCCGATACAGGCAATGGTACAAAAAATTTCAGTCCAAAATAAACATACGGAGGACTGCTCGGTTATGTCTTGGGGATATAATCCGTTTATTACCGAAAAAAGTCCTTACCACGGCGCATATTTGGCGGTTGTGGAATCGGTTTCAAAATTAGTGGCTGCGGGAGCCGAATTTAAAGATGTTTACCTTACATTCCAGGAATATTTTGAGCGTTTAAATAAAGACGAAAAACGCTGGGGAAAACCGCTTGCGGCATTATTGGGCGCTTTAAAAGCTCAAACCGAGCTTAAAACGGCGGCAATAGGCGGTAAAGATTCTATGAGCGGAAGCTTTGAGAATTTAGATGTTCCGCCAACGCTTGTTTCTTTTGCGGTTACAACGGAAAAAACCAAAAATATAGTTTCAAACGAGTTTAAAAATGACGGCAATAAGGTTATTTTGTTAAAACCCGAATACGATGAGAACAATTTGCCCAAAACGCAATCTCTTTTAAAAACCTTTAAAACGGTAACTAAGCTTTTAAGGAGTAAAAAAGCGGTTTCTTGTTATACGCCTACTTTAGGCGGTACAGCCGAAGCGGTAATGAAAATGTGTTTCGGTAATTCTTTGGGCTTTAAGTTTAACAATGAATTAAGCACAGAAGATATTTTTGGGTATTGCTACGGCGGATTTTTGCTTGAAATAAAAAATACGCAGGATAAAAGCTTATTAAGCAAAAATATAACCGATGAAATAAAAGCTTTGGGCGCAACGGAAATAGGAGAAATAACAAAGGACAAAAATATTTCTTTTAAAACCGAAAAAATCAGTCTTGAAAAATTGCTTAATATATACGAAAATAAACTTGAAAGCGTTTTCCGCTGCAACAAACAAAATCCCAAAACCAAAATGGAAACATTTTCGTATTTGGCAAAAAGCAGAGTAGCCCCGGCAATAAAAATTGCCAAACCTAAAGTTTTAATACCGGTTTTTCCGGGAACCAATTGCGAGTATGACAGCGCTAAGGCTATGAGCAGTGCCGGTGCCAACCCCGAAATATTTGTAATAAATAACCTTACGGCAGATAACGTGGCTTTCAGCGTTGAAAAATTTGCAAACAGCATAAAAAATTCGCAAATGATATTTATTCCCGGCGGTTTTTCGGGCGGAGACGAGCCGGACGGCAGCGGTAAATTTATAACTGCGTTTTTTAGGAACGAAGCCGTAAAAGAGCAGGTAACAAATTTGCTTAACAACAGGGACGGACTTATGTGCGGTATATGCAACGGTTTTCAGGCACTTATAAAATTAGGTCTTGTGCCTTACGGAAAAATAATCGATACGGATGAAAATTGTCCTACGCTTACGTACAATACAATAGCGAGGCATCAGTCTAAAATTGTCAAAACCCGTATAGCCTCCAACAAATCTCCTTGGCTTTCCGAAACAAATGTGGGAGATATATACAGCGTACCCATATCTCACGGAGAGGGCAGATTTTTGGCAAGTGAAGAGCTTATAAAAAAACTTGCCGAAAACGGTCAAATAGCCACGCAATATGTTGACGAAAACGGCGAGGCTTCAAGCGATATTCATTTTAATCCAAACGGATCTTGTTTTGCCGTAGAGGGCATAACCTCTCCCGACGGCAGAGTTTTCGGTAAAATGGGACATTCCGAAAGATACGAAGACGGACTTTATAAAAATGTTCCGGGAAATTATGATATTAAAATGTTCCGCGCGGCGGTAAAATATTTTAAATAGAAAAATTTTTTAAACAATACAATCAGGGTTGTGTGAAGTATATAAGATTTACTTACAGCTTACAGCGGTTTATTTGTTGCAGGGAATAAAGCACCGCCTGTTCTGCTTATCAATAAATCAATAGCCGGGATAAATGGTAGCTTTGCAGGCAGTGCTAAAATTTCCGAAACAGGATGTAAGATAACTATATTCACAGTCAAAAAGCTAAAAAGTTGCTTTAAAAAACTTTGTTTTTGCGGTATTTAACACATATGCTTAATTGGAATTTTAAAATTATTTTTTGCATTGCAAAAATGCGGCTTATGTCATTTAAAGACTTTAGCTTTGAATTTTGAAATATAATATTCGCAGACAAACAAAACAAAGTTTTGTTTATAAAGGCTTTGCCTTTATGATTTGCGTTCCGTTTGCTTTATTGAATGCCTAAAACCTTTTTAGCCAAAGCCTAAAAAACGGCCAAAGCCGATAACCGTGTCGTTTTTTTAAAAAGCATTGTATCATGATTGCGTTGTCCGATTTTTCTTAAATTTTTATTAATTTTTTCTTTTAATAATTTACTGTTAATTTACTATTGACTTTATTTATTCAAGTGATAAAATATATATAATAAAAATACTTAATTAAAGTAAATTGCCGTAACGCCAACCAAGTTTGCGGTAACCTGCTGTGTGTAGGTACGCTTTCCGGGCTTGCGGTCTGCTTTTAATAAAGGCAGACTTTTTTAGGAGTGAATTATGCAAATAAAAAACGCTTTTGTTTACCAAAACGGTAAAATAATACATACAAATTACGAATTGTCGGTCAACAGTGCCGGCTCTCTTTCCGATTTTTATTTTAAAGATATTTTTAATGATAATTTTAATGATAATGTTAATAATAATATTTTTATTTTCCCGGCTTTCTGTGATGTGCATGTGCATTTCAGAGAACCGGGATTTTTTTACAAAGAAACAATAAAAACCGGCTCGCTTGCAGCGGCAAGGGGCGGTTATACCGATGTTTGTACAATGCCAAACTTAAACCCTGTACCCGACAGCGTTAAAAACATAAAAGAACAGTTAAAAATAATTAAAAATGACGCTGCGATACGCATTCATCCCTATGCGGCAATAACTGTTGGCGAAAAAGGCGAGGAGCTTACGGATATGTCGGCTTTAGCACCTTTTTGCATAGCATTTTCGGATGACGGCAAGGGCGTACAAAACGAAAATTTAATGCGCGAGGCAATGGAAAAAGCAAAAGAGCTTAATAAAATAATAGCGGCACACTGCGAGGATAATTCGCTGCTTTTCGGCGGATATATTCATAAAGGAGAATACGCACGCCTGCACGGTCATAAAGGAATATGCAGTGAAAGCGAATGGAAGCCTATTGAAAGAGATTTAAGGCTTGCAAAAGAAACGGGCTGCAAATACCATGTGTGCCATATCTCCTGCAAGGAAAGCGTAGAACTGATACGCCGTGCAAAAGCCCAAGGGGTAGACGTAACATGCGAAACCGCTCCGCACTACTTAATATTTAACGATATGGATTTAAAAGAGAGTGGAAGCTTTAAAATGAACCCGCCCATAAGAAGCGAAGAAGACAGGCAAGCGTTACTGGAGGGGCTTAAAGACGGCACTATTGATATGATAGCCACCGACCACGCGCCGCACAGCGCCGAAGAAAAATCTTTGGGACTTAAAAACAGCCTTATGGGTATAGTGGGGCTTGAAACTGCCTTTCCGGTACTTTATACCCATATTGTAAAAACCGGAATTATTACGCTTGAAAAACTTATAGAACTAATGGCAATAAACCCAAGAAAACGGTTTGGCTTACCTATTACAAACGATATATGCGTTTATGATTTGAAAAAAGAATACAAAATTAATTCCAACGAATTTAAAAGCAAAGGCAAAAGCACGCCGTTTAACGGTATAACGGTAACAGGCAAAAACTTACTTACAGTATGCGGAGGTAAAACAGTATGGAATACAACAGAAAATTAGTGCTTGAAGACGGCGCCGAATATTACGGCACGGGCTTTGGCTACACGGGCGACGCAGTATGCGAAATAGTTTTTAATACCTCTATGGTGGGATATCAGGAAATAATATCCGACCCCTCTTACACATATCAGGCAGTTGTTATGACATATCCGCTTATAGGAAACTACGGTACCGCCGACGAAGACTACGAAACCAAAATCCCTACAATAGGCGGTTTAATTGTAAGAGAATATAACGATTTGCCATCTAACTTCCGATATACCAAAACCCTTTCGGAGGTAATGGAGGAATATAAAATTCCGGGACTTGCCGGAATTGACACAAGAAAATTAACCAGAAGTATAAGGGATATAGGCTCGCGCCGCGGAATTATAACCAACGCCGATACGCCTGCAAAAGCGGCAATAGAAAAAATAAAAAGCACCCCCGTACCGCATGACGCGGTTTCTTCGGTAAGCTGCAAAAAACGCCGCTATTCAAGAACAGCCAACGCAAAATATAATGTTGTGGCAATAGATTGCGGAATAAAGCTTAATATTATCCGCTCGTTAAACGCACGCGGCTGTAATGTAACAGTAATGCCTTATAACACTTCTGCCGCAGAGGTTGAAAAAATGAAACCCGACGGCATTTTCCTTTCGAACGGCCCCGGCGACCCGGAGGACGTTATACCGGTAATAGACCTTGTTAAAAAACTAAGAGGCAAATATCCGATATTCGGTATTTGTTTGGGACATCAGATGATATGCCTTGCATGCGGCGCAAAAACATATAAGTTAAAATTCGGCCATCGCGGCGGCAACCACCCTGTTAAAAACCTTGAAAACGGCAAAATAGAAATAACTTCGCAAAACCACAGCTACGCCGTAAACGAAAGCAGCCTTAAAAATACGGGATTAAAGGTTACGCACATAAACTTGCTTGATAACACGGTAGAGGGCGTAAAAGACGAAAAATCAAAAATGTTCAGCGTGCAGTACCACCCCGAAAGCGCGCCCGGTCCGCAGGACAGCGCCTATTTATTCGATAAATTTACAGCGCTTATGGAGGAAAACAAAAATGCCTAAAAGAACAGATATTAAAAAAATACTCGTAATAGGCTCGGGACCTATTGTAATAGGTCAGGCAGCGGAATTTGACTATGCCGGAACACAAGCGTGTTTGGCGCTTAAAGAAGAGGGCTATGAAGTTGTTTTGTGCAACTCAAACCCTGCCACCATTATGACCGACACTTCTATTGCGGATAAGGTTTATATGGAGCCTTTAACCCTTGAATATTTGGCAAAGGTAATACGCTACGAACGCCCCGACGCGGTATTGCCGGGAATAGGCGGACAAACCGGTCTTAACCTTGCAATGCAGCTTGAGAAAAAAGGCATTTTGCGCGAATGCAACACTGAACTTTTGGGGACCTCCGGCAGCAGTATTGAGCGTGCCGAAGACCGAGAGCTTTTTAAAGAGCTTTGCGAAGAAATCGGCGAGCCGGTTTTGCAATCGGTAATAGCCGAAAGCCTTGAAGCCGGACTTAAAGCCGCAGAGGAAATAGGCTACCCCGTTGTTTTGCGCCCTGCCTTTACTTTAGGCGGCACTGGCGGCGGCTTTGCCGATAACCCCGAAGAATGCGCCGAAATATTAAGGGGCGCTTTAGAGCTTTCCCCTGTTCATCAGGTTTTAGTGGAAAAAAGCATTAAGGGGTACAAAGAAATTGAATACGAGGTAATGCGCGACGCCAACGACACCGCAATTACCATTTGCAATATGGAAAACGTAGACCCGGTAGGTATTCATACGGGCGACTCTATTGTAGTTTGTCCTTCGCAAACCTTAACCAACAAAGAGTACCATATGCTGCGCGACAGTGCGCTTAAAATTATCCGTGCGCTTAAAATTGAGGGCGGATGCAACGTTCAGTTTGCGCTGGACCCGCTTTCTTTTAACTATTACCTTATTGAAGTAAACCCACGCGTATCACGTTCATCCGCACTTGCAAGCAAAGCAAGCGGCTACCCTATAGCGCGTGTTTCCGCAAAAATATCGGTAGGTATGCACCTTGATGAAATTATGATAGCCAACACACCGGCATCATTTGAACCTGCGCTTGATTATGTAGTTACCAAAATGCCGCGCTTCCCGTTTGATAAATTTTCTTCGGCGCATAATAAGCTTTCAACCCAAATGAAAGCCACGGGCGAGGTAATGAGCATAGGCAGAACAATTGAAGAAAGTATGCTTAAAGCCGCAAGGTCGCTTGAAATAGGCGTAAACCACCTATATATGAAAAAATTTGAAAGCTTTTCTGACGATGAAATGTTAAGCTATATAAAAGACGGCACCGATGACCGCATTTATGCAATAGCCGAACTTTTGCGCCGAAAAACCGATATAGGAATGATATGCAACGCCACAAAAATTGATATGCTTTTCCTTGAAAAGATAAAAAATATAGTTAAAACCGAAAACGAATTAAAAGAGCACATAGGCGATACCGAAACGCTGTACGCCGCCAAAAAGCTTGGATTTTCGGATGAATTTATAGGCAAGCTTTGGGATATGGAAGGCAAAGAAATTTATAAAATAAGGGAAAAACACGGTATGTTCCCCGTTTATAAAATGATTGACACCTGCGCTTCGGAATTTGAAAGCTATATCCCCTACTTTTACTCTACTTACGAAGATGAAAACGAATCGGTAGTGTCCGATAAAAAGAAAATTATAGTTTTGGGGTCGGGACCTATAAGAATAGGTCAAGGCGTTGAGTTTGATTACTCCACCGTACACGCGGTTACCACAATTAAAAAATCGGGCTACGAGGCTATAATTATAAACAACAACCCCGAAACCGTTTCTACCGATTACACCTGTTCCGACAAGCTTTATTTTGAGCCTCTTTGCACCGAAGACGTTATGAATATTATTCATCTTGAAAAGCCTTACGGCGTTATAGCGTCGCTTGGCGGTCAAACCGCTATAAACTTGGCGGAAAGTCTTAAAAACCGCGGTGTAAAAATAATAGGCACCGATTGCGAGGCAATAGACCGCGCCGAAAACCGCGATTTATTTGAAAAGGTGTTAAAAGAGCTTGATATCCCGCAGCCGCAGGGCAAAGCGGTAACCAAAATAGAAGACGGCGTAAAAGCCGCCGCGGAAATCGGATACCCCGTGCTTGTTCGTCCGTCATTCGTTTTGGGAGGCAGAGCAATGCAAATAGTGGCAGATGAAGAACAACTACGCCGCTACCTTCGCACCGCGGTTGAAATTGACGAAGACAAACCGGTGCTTGTTGATAAATATATTTCGGGCAAGGAGCTTGAGGTAGACGCCATTTGCGACGGCAAAAATGTTTTTGTTCCCGGAATTATGGAACTTGTAGAGCGCACAGGTATACACAGCGGCGACTCCATAAGCGTATACCCCACGTTCAGCATAAGCCGTAAGGTTAAAGAAACAATACTTGATTATACAAAACGTTTGGGTTTGGGCATTGGCATAATAGGTCTTTACAATATTCAGTTTATTGTAGATAATAACGATAACGTATTTATAATAGAGGTAAATCCGCGCTCGTCCCGAACCGTTCCGTTTCTTTCAAAGGCTACGGGCTTTAGCCTTGCCGATATAGCCACCCTTGTAATTTTAGGCAAAAGCCTTAAAGAGCAGGGATTTGATAAAATTTACCCAGAAGAGAAAAAACGCTGGTATGTAAAAGCTCCGGCATTCTCTTTTTCAAAACTGCACGGACTTGACGCATACTTATCTCCCGAAATGAAGTCTACGGGCGAAGCGATAGGCTACGATAATAAGCTTACCCGCGCGCTTTACAAAGCGCTTAAAGCCAGCGGAACGAACGTTATGAACTACGGCACCGTACTTGTAACTATTGCCGATAAAGATAAAGAAGAGGCTCTGCCGCTTATACGCCGTTTTTATAATATGGGCTTTAACATTCAGGCAACTTTAGGCACCGCAAAATTTTTAAAACAAAACGGAATACGCACCCACGCAGTGGGAAAACTAAGCGAAGGAAGCAAAGAAATAACCGACGCCATAAGACAAGGATATGTTACCTATGTTATAAATACACGGGATATGAATTCATCGGGCGTATTGTCGGACGGATACGAAATTCGCCGCTGCGCGGTTGAAAATAATGTTACAATGTTTACTTCGCTTGATACCGTTAAGGTGCTGCTTGACGTACTTGAAGAAACCACACTGGGAATATCCACAATAGACGCATAAACAAAATATAAACCGTTTTTGTTGTTATTCTCGCTTGCCTAACGGAAAATTTATACCATTATTTTGTTTAAACAACTCAAATATTTGAAGGGAGCAGAAATGAAACAGGATTTTTATGAAATTTTAATTAACGAACAAATAGCCCCATCCGTTTTTAAAATGGTGCTTGCGGGCGATACTTCCCCCATAACTGCGCCGGGGCAGTTTGTAAATATAAAAATACCGGAGTTTTACTTGCGTCGTCCTATTTCAATATGCGATTGGAACGATAAAACGCTTACAATTATATATAAGGTTGTAGGTGGCGGAACCGAAAGCTTAAGCCGAATGAAAAAAGGCGAAAAAACGGACCTTTTAATTGCGCTCGGCAATGGATACGATACTTTGCTTTCGGGCGATAAACCGTTGCTTATAGGCGGCGGAGTGGGCGTTCCTCCCCTTTTTGGCCTTTGCAAAAAACTTATAGCCGAAAATAAAACCGTAAGCGTAATTTTGGGCTTTAACACAAAATCGGAAATATTTTTGGAAGACGAATTTAAAGCCTTAGGCGCAAAGGTTATCGTTACCACTGCGGATGGGTCTTACGGACTTAAAGGCTTTGTAACCAACGCAATGGAATATGCCGACTGCACCTATTTTTACACCTGCGGTCCAAAACCTATGCTTAAAGCCGTAAACGATACAGCCAAAACAGGCGGACAGTTCAGCTTTGAGGAACGTATGGGCTGCGGCACGGGCGCATGTATGGGCTGCACCTGCAAAACAAAGAACGGCCCTAAACGCGTTTGCACCGAAGGACCGGTATTTTTAAGGGAGGAAATAGAATGGTAGATACATCTGTAAATCTTTGCGGCATAAAACTTACAAATCCCGTAATTCCCGCCAGCGGCACATTCGGCTTCGGCTACGAATTTACAAGATTTTACGATATAAACATTTTAGGCTCTATAGCGCTTAAAGGCACCACAAAAGAGCCGCGTTTCGGAAACCCGACGCCCAGAATTGCCGAATGTCCGTCGGCTGTTTTAAATTCCGTGGGACTGCAAAATCCCGGAGCGGAAAGGGTTTTAAACTACGAACTTAAAACCCTTAAATCGATTTACAAAAAGCCTGTTATAGCCAATGTAAGCGGTTTTTCGGTAAACGACTATGTATCGGCAGTAAATATTCTAAACGAAGACAGCAACATAGGCTGGTTTGAAATAAATATTTCCTGCCCCAACGTCCACGGCGGCGGACTTGCATTCGGAACCAACGCCGAAAATGCGGCGTTAGTTACAAAAACGGTACGCGGCATTACAAATAAGCCCATAATTATTAAACTTTCCCCAAATGTAACGGACATTACCGAAATAGCAAAGGCTTGCGAAGCAGAGGGTGCCGACGGCGTATCGCTTATAAACACACTGCTTGGTATGAAAATAGATTTAAAAACCAAAAAGCCGTTGCTTGCAAACAAAACGGGCGGTTTATCGGGCCCTGCCGTAAAACCCGTAGCGGTAAGAATGGTGTACCAAGTGTACGAGGCGGTAAAAATTCCTATTGTAGGCATAGGCGGAATAGCATCTGCCGATGACGTTTTGGAATTTATGTTGGCGGGTGCCGCTGCAGTAGAAGTGGGGGCTGCTAACCTTATAGACCCTTACGCCTGCAAAAAAATTATAGAAGACCTGCCAAAAGCCATGAAAAAATACGGTATAAACAATTTAAGCGAAATTATAGGAGGAGCGCACAATGGGTAAAGATGTTATAATAGCCTGCGATTTTGCAGATAAAAAAACCTGCCTTGAATTTTTAGATAAATTTGAAGGCAAAAAACCGTTTATAAAAATAGGAATGGAGCTTTTTTACGCAGAGGGACCCGAAATTGTAAGAGAAATTAAATCAAGAGGGCATAAAATATTCCTTGATTTAAAGCTGCACGATATTCCCAACACCGTAAAAAAATCAATGGCTGTGCTTTCACGCCTTGATGTTGATATGTGCAATTTGCATGCGGCAGGCACCGTTGCTATGATGACCGCTGCGCTTGAGGGGCTTACCCGTCCCGACGGCACCCGTCCGTTGCTTATAGCCGTAACCCAACTTACTTCTACAAGCGAGGACGCAATGCATAAAGATTTGTTAATACCGCACAAAATGGAAGAGGTTGTTATGCACTACGCCCAAAACGCAAAAATTGCCGGACTTGACGGCGTGGTGTGTTCTCCGCTGGAGGCCACGGCGGTACATAATGTTTGCGGCAGCAAATTTTTAACCGTAACGCCGGGAATACGCTTTGCAGACGGCGATAAAGGAGACCAATCACGCGTTACCACCCCAAAAAAAGCAAAAGAAATAGGCAGCGACTATATAGTGGTAGGCAGACCCATAACAGCAGCGGCAAACCCCGTTGCGGCTTACGAACGCTGTGTTAAAGATTTTTTAGGATAGGTAAAAAAAATGCAAAGCTACAAACATGAATTTATTGAATTTTTAGAAAATGCCGGAGTGCTTAAATTTGGTGATTTTACCGCTAAAAGCGGCAGGAAAATACCTTATTTTATAAACGCCGGCGAAATTAAAACAGGCGACCAAATAAGAAAATTAGGCAAATTTTACGCAAAAGCGTATTTGGAAAAAATAGGCAATAAAAAAACCGTACTTTACGGACCTGCCTATAAGGGTATTCCTATTGCGGTGTCGGCAGCGGCAGCGCTTTCCGAAAACGGACTTGACGTGCCCTTTTTCTTTAATCGCAAAGAAGAAAAGGACCACGGAGAGGGCGGCGTTTTTGTAGGCTGCAAACCTTCCGAAGGCGAAGAAGTGGTAATTGTAGAGGATGTTATAACCGCAGGTACGGCAATAAGAGAAAGTATGGCTGTTTTATCTAAACTCAGCGGCGTAAAGGTTGCCGCCGTTTTTGTTATGGTAGACCGCTGCGAAAAAGGAAAAACCCAAAAATCCGCTATGGCAGAAGTGGGCGAAGAATTCGGTTTCCCCGTTTTTTCGGTGGTTAATGTTTACGATATTATAGAATACCTTAAAGAAGACGAAGAAAACCGCGAAAATGTAGAAAGAATAATAAATTATCTTAAAATTAACGGCGCAAAGGAATGATAATGCAAATGAGAAGTCTTATAGATATTTCGGAACTCACAACAAAAGAAATTGAAGAACTTATAGGCGTTGCCAACGATATTATAGCAAGCCCGCAAAAATACAGTAAAAAATGCAGCGGCAAAAAGCTTGCAACTCTGTTTTTCGAGCCGTCCACAAGAACACGATTAAGCTTTGAAGCGGCAATGTTAGAGCTTGGCGGCAGTGTTTTGGGTTTTTCAGAGGCTCAAAGCTCTTCTGCCTCTAAGGGAGAAAGCGTAGCGGATACCTCTAAGGTTATTTCCTGCTATGCGGATATTATAGCAATGCGCCATCCTAAGGAGGGCGCTCCGCTGGTAGCCGCAAGAAATGCCTCCATACCCGTTATTAATGCCGGCGACGGCGGACACTGCCATCCCACGCAAACCCTTGCCGACTTACTTACAATTTACCGTGAAAAAGGCGGTTTTGATAATTTAACCGTAGGCTTTTGCGGCGACCTTAAATTCGGCAGAACGGTACATTCGCTTATATCCGCACTTATACGGTATAAAGGTGTTAAGTTTGTACTTATTTCGCCAAACGAATTAAAATTACCGGGCTATGTTAAGGATAAGCTTGATAATGCCGGTATAGAGTACACCGAAACCGACAGCCTTGAAAATTCCATTGCCGACCTTGATATACTTTATATGACCCGTGTTCAAAAAGAACGCTTTTTTAACGAAGAAGACTATTTAAGGCTTAGAGATACATATATTTTAACCCCCGAAAAAATGGCGCTTGCAGGCGAAAAATTACGGGTGCTTCATCCTCTGCCGCGCGTTAACGAAATAAGCGTGGCGGTAGACGACGACCCCCGCGCATGCTATTTTAAACAGGTACTGTACGGCAAATATATGCGTATGGCACTTATATTAAAGTTATTGGAGGTTAAATAATGAATATAGATTCCATTAAAAACGGCATTGTAATAGACCATATAACCGCCGGCAAGGGTATGGAAATTTATCGCCTTTTAGGGTTGGAAACTCTTGATTGCTCGGTAGCGCTTATAAAAAACGTAGTAAGTAAAAAATCGGGCAAAAAAGATATTATAAAAATAGATTCGGACTTTGATGTAGATACCGATATTTTAGGTTTTGTAGACCACGATGTTACGGTAAACATAATTAAAGACGGCAAAATTGCAGAAAAGAAAACCATTGAACTGCCTAACGAGCTTACAAATGTTTTAAAATGCAAAAATCCGCGCTGTATAACCTCTACCGAGCAAGAGCTGCCGCACATATTTAGACTTACCGATAAAGAACACCGTGTTTACCGCTGCATTTACTGCGAAACAAAAGCAAAATAATATGTTAAATAATAGTAAACTATATGGATAAAAAATTAAAATAAAAGTAAACCCACAAATTTTTTAAGTACATAAACGAAAAAGCCAAGACTTTTTAAGCCTTGGCTTTTTCGCTTATATGGGGAATGGATGGATGGGTAAATTAATTAACGAAAACTTTTTAGGTGTTATAACGGTTGATTTACTAAAAACCGTTATAATATTTTGTCGGTTTTTATTTTGCCTGTTTAATCAAATTTTAATTTCAATTTCAATTTTAATTTTTTGTTTTCGTTTTAAACGGCAGACAAAGCAATAGGTAACAGAACATTTTTTCGGCTGAGCGGTGTTATTAACAACATTTTGCCATCCGCTTGTATTGTCTGCAACATATAACTATATATTAAATATTCTTTAATTCGCATTTTTAAAAATTCTAACGGTATATTCTATAAATTCGTCTGTTTCGGTTGTAGCCGTACGGGCGTTTAAGCCTTTGCTTCTTAAAGATTCTATCATATTAAAAAAAGAATTTGAAAAAAGCTTGGAATTTCCTACCGCCATTTTTTTAATGGGAACAGACTTTTTTTGCTCGGAATTTAATATTTTTTCGTTAAAACTCAAATGTGAGTTTTTAACGGTATTAATTGTATTGTTTATATTGTTTATGTGTTCGCTGTAATCTTTTCGGTAATTTTCCGAACAATCGGAATATTTTAAATTTTCATTTAAAACATTTAAGCAAAGATTTTCTATATTACAGTCGGGTATATCGTTATCTATAATATAAAACAGCGTTTCTTTTCGCTCTTTTTCGTTTAAACTTAAAAGGGCGTTTGCGCTTTTTTGCGAAATTTTATTTTTGGTTATAAGCTCGCGTTCAAACAATTCAAAATTTAAAAGCTTAAGTTTTAAATGAACCTCGGATTCGCTTATGTTTAAAAGCTCAGATAATTTTTGTTCGCTTAAATTAAAGTTTTGAATTATTTTTTTTAAAGCCTCGGCTTCTTCAAAAAAATTTATTTCGCTGCGCTCCATATTTTCTATTAAGCATAAAACCGCGGCGTTTAAACCGCTTTGGTTTTGTACTATACAGGTAATTTTTTTAATGCCCAAAATTTTTAAAGCGCTAAGTCTTTTTGCCCCGGATATTAAAATATATTTTCCGCTTTTAAAACCTTTTGTACTTTTTGTGTTTTTTGTACTTTTGATATTTTTAACGGTTCGGAAATTTTTTGCGCTTATAAAAAAGTTTTCGTTTTCTTCGGCTTTTTCATCGTTTTTGCTTTTGTGTAATACGCCGTCGGCATTTTTTAAATTACCGTTTAAAATTTCTTCTCTTACCACTATGGGTTGCAAAAGACCGTTTTGTTTAATGCTTTTTGCAAGGCGTATAAGTTCTTCTTCGGTGCAACTTTTTCTGGGAGTATAAAGAGAAGGTTTAATTAAGGAGATTTCTATTGTTTTTAAGCGTTGCTCCAAATAAAAGCCCCCTTTGCAAAATTATAATAACATACTTTGGTATAATTTACCAGTATTTTCGGTTGACTTTTTTCTTCTGCTTTTTTGTTTTTATACTAAAAAAACAACCGCTTAAAGCGGTTGTTTTGATATTTTTGCGGATACTCTTGGGTATTTTGCAGGAGTTTGCGATATTTTTTTTATAATAACCAAATTTCTTTCATCGCCGTTAGATAATTTTACGCTTTTGATTTGCTCAATTTTTCCGCCGAGTATTTTTAACGCATTTGCGGAGGTTTCCAGTTCTTCTAAGTCGGGGCCCTTCATAGCTATAAAAAATCCGCCTTTTTTAACAAACGGCAAACATAGCTCGGATAATACGTTTAGCTTTGCTACGGCCCTTGCGGTGGCAATATTAAAGCTTTCTCTTAAATGTTCTTTTTTGGCGGCTTCTTCTGCTCTTAAATGCAGGTTTTCGCAATTTAAATTAAGTTTGCTTTGCAAGTCCTCTAAAAAAAGGAAACGCTTTTTATGACCGTCTAAAAGGGTAACGTTTAAATCCGGTCTGGCTATTTTTAAAACCATACCCGGAAATCCCGCCCCGGTGCCTACATCTATAAGCTTTGAATGGGGTTTTATATCTACGGCATTAAGTATTGTTAAACTGTCTTCAAAATGTTTAACAAATATTTCGTTTTCATCTTTTATAGCCGTAAGGTTAATTTTTTCATTCCATTCCAAAAGCAGATTTTTGTAAATATTAAGCTGATTTTTTATGTCTTCCATATTGTATTTCCTGTTTTTGTTTGTTTTTTGTTTTTTGGCGGCGGCGGGGAACAAAATAAAATTTTGTTCCCAAAGCCAAAGCTAAAGCTTTGGCTTTAAAACGCCTTAGGCGTTTTCGCCGCCGCGAAAAGTTTTACAGTTTTACGGTTTTACTGCTTATTGTTTACTGCTTATTGCTTTTTGCTTTGTAAATATATAAGCAGCACCGAAATATCCGCAGGGGAAACACCCGAAATTCTTGAAGCCTGACCTATGCTTTGAGGATTGATTTTATTTAGCTTTTCAACCGCTTCCAATCTTAAGCCTTTTATTTCGGAATAATTTTTTATAAAAGAAATATCCTTTTTTTCCAGCCTTTTGGCTTCGGCTATTTGGGCTTTTTGGCGTTTAATGTAGCCTTCGTATTTAATTTCGGTGTTTATTTTTTCTGTAAGCTCAAATGAAAGCTCCGGACGGTTTTTATCAAAATCTTTAAGCTTATAATAATCTAACTGGGGACGCTTTATAAGCTCGTGCATGGTAATTCCCGTATTAAGCGGAGCGGTTCCCAAGCTTTCAAGTAAATCGTTAAGTTTTTTATCCGGTGCCAAAATTACGGTTTTTAAACGCTCAATTTCTTTCTCTTTAATTTCTTTGCGCTTTAAATATTCTTCGTAATCTTCTTTTGGCAGTAAGCCTACTTTAAATCCCGTGTCGCATAAACGTTCGTCGGCATTGTCCTGCCTTAAAACCAAACGGTATTCGCTGCGGCTGGTCATCATTCTGTATGGGTCGGTACAGCCCTTTGTGCAAAGGTCGTCAATTAAAGTGCCTATGTAACTGTCTTCTCTTGATAAAGTTAAAAGTTCTTTTCCCTTTGCCTTTAAAGCGGCGTTTATGCCTGCTATTAAACCTTGTGCCGCGGCTTCCTCGTAACCCGAAGAACCGTTAAACTGACCGGCTCCGAATAATCCCTCGTTGTTTTTTATCTCAAGCGTTTTATTTAAATATAAAGGGTCTATGCAGTCGTATTCAATGGCGTACGCCGTACGCATAATTTCAACATTTTCCAAGCCTTTTATTGTATGATAAAATTTGGTTTGAACTTCTTCGGGCAAAGAAGAGCTCATACCCTGCAGGTACATTTCTTCGGTATTTTCTCCGCAAGGCTCTATAAAAAGCTGATGCCTCTCTTTATCTTTAAAACGCACTATTTTATCTTCTATAGAAGGGCAGTACCTGGGGCCTACGCCTTCAATTAAACCGCTGTATAAGGGCGAACGGTTAATGTTTTCGAGTATTACTTTTTTTGTTTTTGCATTTGTGTAGGTAATAAAGCAAACAACTTTGTTTTTGGGCTTTTCTTTTGTGCGGTAAGAAAACGGAATTATATTTTCGTCGCCTTCTTGAACTTCCATATCCGTAAAATCTATACTTCTTTTTAAAACTCTTGCCGGCGTTCCGGTTTTAAATCTTCTTAAAGGAATATTTAAAGCTTTTAAATCTTTTGAAAGCTTTGTGGCGGCAAAAGTACCGTCCGGTCCGCCTTCGTAATTTACTTCGCCTACAAAAATTTTTCCCTTTAAAAAAGTACCCGTTGCAATTACAACGCATTTGGCGTTATATAAAGCACCCAAAGCGGTGGCTACATTATAGGTGCCGTCTTTTTCTCTTTTAATAGATACGATTTCGCCTTGTTTTATGCTTAAATTCGGGGTGGTTTCCATAACGTGCTTCATATCGGTACTGTAATTTCTGCGGTCTATTTGCGCCCTTAAAGAGTGTACCGCCGCACCTTTGCCCCTGTTTAACATTCTTATTTGAAGAGTGTTTCTGTCGGCGGCTTTTGCCATTTCTCCGCCCAAAGCATCTATTTCTCTAACCAAATGACCCTTTGCCGTTCCGCCTATGGAAGGGTTGCAGGGCATATTTCCTACCCAGTCCAAATTTATGGTAA
Source organism: Oscillospiraceae bacterium (assembly GCA_902796905.1). Lineage (GTDB taxonomy): Bacteria > Bacillota > Clostridia > Oscillospirales > Acutalibacteraceae > UMGS1279. The sequence continues at coordinate 22,243 of CADBQU010000005.1, forward strand.
AACATATTGTTTTGCATCCCATTCTGGCAGAAGCCAAAGAAGCTTCTATTCCGGCATGTCCGGCGCCTATAACCGCAACATCGTAATTATCTACAAAAAAATCCATTAACGTTTTCTTCTTTCAAACTGATTTTTATATGTTATGTTATTTATAAGTTGTTTATATTATTTTATAAAGTATTTTATGTTGTCTTTTATGGTTTTTAATAAATTTTTTTAAAATTTTATTTACCTACGCAAAAGTCTTTAAAAACCCGGTCGGCTACTTCGTTTGTAACTCTTTCTCCCGTAAGCTCCAAAAGATACGCCAAAGCTTCGTCCAGTAAAACTCCGTAAGCGTCTGCGGGGGTATTTTCTTTTATTGCGCCTATAGCGTTTTCTATTAAATTTAAAGCGTTTTCGGCGGCGGTTTTTTGCCTGAACGAGCCCAATATAACTTCCGAGCTGTCGGTATCTATAAGCTTTAAGGTTTTGGTAATTACGCTTATAAGTTCTTCTTCGCCTATATTTTCTTTAGCCGAAATTTTAACATAGGGCACATTGTTTTTCTTGAAAAACTCTTCGGTTTTTTCGGTTTTTTCTATAATGTTTTTGCCGTTTTTTTCTAAATCCGTTTTGTTGATTACCGCCACGGTTTTTTCTTTGTATTTAAGCAAAAGCGTTGCGTCTTCTTGGGTAAGAATTTCTCCGGTTTCAAAAAGCATAAGCAAAAGATCTGCGTTTTTAACCCTTTTTAAAGCTCTTTCTACTCCTATTTTTTCTACTTCGTTTTCCGTTTCTCTTATTCCCGCGGTATCCGAAATATTAAAGGTATAACCGTTTAAATTAATGGTTGTTTCCACAACGTCCCTTGTGGTGCCGGGAATAGAAGTAACTATAGAAAGATCCTCTTTTGAAAGCATATTCATTAATGTGGATTTTCCTACGTTGGGTTTGCCTACAATAACGGTGTTAATTCCGTTTTTTAAAAGTTTGCCGTTGTTAAAAGAGTTTATTAATCGGGTAAGCTCATTTTTAATATTTTCGCAAACGCTTAAAAATTCACTTTCGTCAATTTCCATACTTTCGTCGTCGGGGTAATCGCACCAAACCGAAATTTTAGCAATTAAGCCAAGCAAATCGTTTTTTATTGTATTTATTTTTTTGGTTATGGCTCCTTGCTTATTGCGCTCGGCAACGGTTAAGGCTCTTTCGTTTTTTGCCGATATTATTTCCATAATGCTTTCGGCTTCGGTTAAATCTATTTTACCGTTAATAAAAGCTCTGTACGAAAATTCTCCGGCTTTTGCCGGAACGGCGCCTTTTTTATAAAGGGTTTCCAAAACTTTTTTAACTACATATTCTCCGCCGTGCAAAGAAAGTTCGGCTACGTTTTCTCCGGTAAAACTGTGAGGCGCCGTAAAAACCGTTGCCACACATTCGTCTAAAAGAATATCTTTGTTATAAACATGGCCGAACTGTGCGGTATAGCCCTTAAGCTCCTTTAGCTTTTTTTTGCCCTTAAAAACTTTATCGGCAATATCTATAGCTTTTTCTCCGGATATCCTTATAACCGCAATACCACCCGAACCTAACGGAGTGGAGATGGCGGCGATAGTCGTATTATCCATAGTTTTCTCCTGTTTTTATGTATATGTATTATGTATCATATATTAATTATATATTATATAAATACTGTACTTTCTGTACTTTTTTAAAAAGTTTTAAAAAGTGAATTTATTTAATATTTAATATAAGGGCGTTAGGCAAATTTTATTTGCCTAATTTAAAGCCAACGGCTTTAAATTAAAACCGCTTGGCGGTTTTAACGCCCGTAAAATTTTTGCTTTTAAAGCTCCCAATTAACGGGTTTTGAATTATTTTCCGTTAAAAATTCGTTTGTTCTCGAAAAAGGTCTGCTGCCGAAAAATCCTCCGTGGGCGGAAAGGGGACTTGGGTGTACCGAGCATATTTTTTTGTGCAAAGGATTTGTAACCAACATACCTTTATTTTGGGCAGGTCTGCCCCAAAGAATAAATACTATCGGTCGGTTAAGGTTATTAACTTCGGTTATAATACGGTCGGTTACTTTTTCCCATCCCATTCCTTTATGAGAAAAAGCCGCTCCTCTTCTGACTGTTAAAACGGTGTTTAAAAGTAAAACTCCGTTTTTTGCCCAATTTTTAAGCGAACCGCTTTTTGGCATGGGAAGATTTAAATCGCTTTGGTATTCTTTAAAAATATTTTTTAAAGAAGGGGGCGGAGTAATTTCGTCCGGCACCGAAAAACTAAGTCCTTCGGCTTGTCCCGGTTCGTGGTAAGGGTCTTGACCTATAATTACGCATTTAATATTTTCGATAGGCGTGTATTTTAACGCGTTAAAAATATTTTCTGCTTTGGGGTATACGGTTTGAGTACGGTATTCGGTTTTTAAAAATTCACGCAATTTTTTATAATACGGTTTTTCCCACTCGTCCTTTTATATTTCATCCCAACTGTTGCCTATATGTACCAAAAAAATCACCGCCGGTATAAGTATAGTTGTTTGCAATAAGCGGCACCGACAAGGGCAAAGCCCTTGTTGGCTAAAGCCAAAGGCTTTAGCCAACGGGCAAACTTTAGTTTGCCCATTGGCGCCGCCACGCAATAAAGCAAAAATTATTTATAAATAATCCCAAATTACTATACCATAACCACCGTTAAAAAACAAGGTTTATAAAAGGCAAAATAAAAAGTCCCGTAATTTTAAACGGAACTTTTTTAATTTTTTGTTTTAAAAATTTTTATTATTTTCTGTCGGCCAAATTAACATAATCCAGCTCTTCGTGAACGCTTATGTATGCCGGACGTATGATTTTTCCGTTGTTTATAATTTCTTCCATTCTGTGGGCACTCCAACCGGCAATTCTGCTTATTGCAAAAATAGGCGTATATAACTCAAGCGGTAATCCCAACATATCGTAAACAAATCCGCTGTAAAAATCTATGTTTGCGCTTACGCCTTTGTATATGTGGCGCATTTCGCCTATAACTTCCGGTGCCAAACGCTCTATGGAAGTATATAAATTATATTCTTCGGTACGGCCTTTTTCGGATGAAAGCAAGCCTACAAACTTTTTAAACATATTGGCCCTGGGGTCGCTTATGGTGTAAACCGCGTGTCCCATACCGTAAATAAGACCGGATTTATCAAAGGCTTCTTTGTTAAGCAGCTTTCTTAAATAATCTTTTAACTCTTCTTCGTTTGTCCAGTCCTTAACATTTTTCTTTATATCCGAAATCATCTGTACTACTTTTATATTTGCTCCGCCGTGTCGCGGTCCTTTTAAACTGCTTAATGCGGCGGCTATTGTAGAATATGTATCGGTGCCGGAACTTGTAACAACCCTTGTGGTAAAGGTGGAGTTATTACCGCCGCCGTGCTCTGCGTGAAGCACTAAAGCCAAATCCAATATTCTGGCTTCGGATTCGGTGTAAGAGCCGTCGGGACGAAGCATGTGCAAAATATTTTGAGCGGTAGATAATTCGGGGTCCGGATTATGTATAATAAGGCTGTTGGATAAAACATAGTGGTTGTATGCCTGATATGCGTAAACCGAAAACAGCGGCATTAAGGCAATAAGTTGCAGGCTTTGCCTTAAAACGTTGCTTATTTCGTTGTTGTTTGCATTGCTGTCGTACGAATACATAGTTAAAACGCTTCGCGCCAAGGAGTTCATAATATCGGCATTAGGAGCCTCTAAAATAACGTCCCTTACAAAGCCTTCGGGCATTGTTCTGTACGAAGCCAATAAATTGTTGAAATTTTTAAGCTCTTCGCGGTTAGGAAGCATACCGAATAAAAGCAAATAAACGGTTTCTTCAAAACCGTAGCGCTTTTCGCTCATAAAAGCATTGGTAATGTCTTCAACATCTATGCCCCTGTATCTTAATTTTCCGTGGCAGGGAACCTTTTTGCCGTTTATAATGTCAAAAGCTCTAACATCGCTTATCTCAGTAAGACCGGTTACTATACCGTTACCGTTTATATCTCTTAATCCGCGGTTAACCTGGTATTTAATAAACAAATCGTTGTCTATTGTGCTTTTTCCTTTTACTATTTCGCCCAAACGTTTAATTTCGGGGGTAATGTCAAATAATTTATTTTTATCGGGATAAGTCAATGTACTCATCTGCCTTTCGTTGTTAATTGTAATTAAAATTACGATTATAATTTTAATTATATAAGCGCCGTATAAGCACCGTATGCGCATATTTTATGCAAAAATTCTTTTAACAAGTGTAATTATTATTTTATCATAAACATACTTTGTTGTCAATTTAACAAAGTGAAAATTAATAAAAAATACAAAAAAATCACAAATATGATATATAAATACAGTATATAAAATTACAAATACAAATTTTAAAAGATAAATATAAATTTTGTTTGTCTAAACCTATTTTACTATAATTTTTGTTTTATATATCCTATAATTATGAAGAAAAATAAAAAAACAAGAAAGAAAAAAGAAATAGTAAAAAATAAAACTCCGCTTACGGTAAAGTAATAACCGCAGACGGAGATTTTATTAAATTTATCGGATTTATTAATCGGTTTAATTTGTTCCTATTTTTATTTGCCGCAGGAAGTGCAGCTTTCTTCGGTACAGGAATGAACTTTTCCTAAAATCGGTTCGGGGTCTATACCTTGTTTTTTGTAATAATCTTCAAGTGCCGCTTTAATGGCTTGTTCGGCTAAAACCGAACAATGTATTTTGTGGGTGGGCAATCCTCCAAGGGCTTCTACCACCGCTTTATTTGAAAGCGCCAAGGCTTCTTCAACGCTGTGGCCTTTAACCATTTCGGTTGCTATAGAGCTGGTGGCAATTGCCGAAGCGCAGCCGTAGGTTTTAAATTTTGCGTCTACAATAATACCGTTTTCAATTTTTAAAAACATTTTCATTATATCTCCGCATTTTGCGTTGCCTACTTCGCCTACGCCGTCTGCATTTTCAATTTCGCCCATATTCCTGGGGTTTGTAAAATGGTCCATTACTTCTTTTGTATACATTATTTTTGCTCTCCTTTTTTAATTCTGTCCCATAAAGGAGACATTTCTCTTAATCTGTTTATTATAGGAGGTAAAACCTCTAAAATATAATCTGCGTCTTCTACGGAGTTTACATCCGAAAAAGAAAGTCTTAAAGAACCGTGGGCTATTTCGTGCGGAAGACCTATGCTTAACAAAACATGGCTTGGGTCTAAAGAGCCCGAAGTACATGCGCTGCCGGAAGAAGCACAAACTCCCTGTAAATCGAGCATAAGCAAAAGGCTTTCGCCCTCTATGCCTTCAAAACAAAGGTTAACGTTTCCGGCAAGCCTGTGCGTGCGGTCTCCGTTTAAACGGCTTCTTTCTATTTTTAAGGCTCCGTCAATTACTCTGTCGCTTATTTCTTTAAGCTTCTTTTGTTTTTCGGGAATATTTGAAGTTGCAATTTCAATAGCCTTTGCAAGACCTACAATACCGGCTGTGTTTTCGGTACCGGCACGTTTGTTGCGTTCTTGTGCGCCGCCTGCTATAAGAGGTTCAATATAAATACCTTTCCTTACATACAAAGCGCCTACGCCCTTAGGTCCGTGAAATTTATGAGCCGAAAGCGAAAGCATATCTATGTTTTGGTCTTTAACATTAATTTCAACATTGCCTACGGCTTGTACGGCGTCGGTATGAAAATAACCCCCGCATTTTTGCAAATTTCGCCTAATTCTTTAATAGGCTGAATAGTGCCTATTTCGTTGTTGGCGTACATAATGCTTACCATTGCGGTTTTATCGGTTATTGCATTTTTAAGGTCTTCGGGTTTTACTATACCGTTTTCGTAAACGGGTAAAAGAATAACTTTAAAGCCCAATCCTTTTAAATAATCAAGGGTATGCAAAATTGCATGGTGTTCAAAAGCAGAAGAAATAATTTCGTTTTTGCCTTTTTTAAGCAAAGGCTCGCAAACGCCTTTTAAGGCTAAGTTATCGGCTTCGCTTCCGCCGGATGTAAAAATAATTTCATTTGGGTTTGCGCCCAAAGCTTTTGCAACGGTAGCCCTTGCGTCTTCTATAATTCCTTTGGCTTTAGAACCCATTTCGTATAAACTGCTGGGGTTACCGTAGCAGCTTTGTAAAATAGGGAGCATGGCGTCTAAAACCGGTTTTGAGATTTCGGTAGTAGCCGAATTATCGGCATAAACAAATCTTTTCATATTCTTTCTCAAGTCCTTATTAATATATAAAATTATTTTAAAATATAAAAACAAGCAAAATTATATAAATATAACTTTATTGCAAATACATTGTATACCTTTTTAGTATAGTTTGCAACACTTTTTTTAGAATATTACATTATTATTGTATAAAAGCATAAAAAAGCAATTATTTTAGTTGAAAGTTTTATATAAGTAATACATTGTACAGTGGGGCGAAGCCACCAAAAACCAAAGGTTTTTGGGGCAAAGCTTTAGCTTTGCCAAAAGGCAAAAGATATCTTTTGCCTTTTGGGCTTCGCCCTATTGCTTTAAAAACAAAAAATAAAAACCGACGCCGGTAAAAAACCGGCGCCGATGTAATAAATTTAAATTTATCGCTTTAATCTACCAAATTGTACTTTTTAATTAGTTTTGTAAGCTCTGCCTTGTTTTTAAGGTCGGCGTAGATAAGCATTTTTTTAATGCGGTATTTTACGGCGCTGACCGAAATAAACAACCCTTCGGCTATTGATATTACGGTTTTACCGTGGCTTAAACCTGCGGCTATTTGCTTATCTATATCGTCCCAGTTCTTTAAAAGTTCCTCTGCGCGTAAAACCTGCATAAAATCGGGGTCTGCACGGTAAACATTTTCTTTTTTGGATATTTCCGGCGAAAAATTCAATCCGTTCCTTACCGGAGGCGAGGAATTCCTTATAGAAAGTGGACATTCAACCAAAATAGAAGCGGCGTCTATATCCGTATTTTTTTGTAAAAGCTGATGAAGCTTTACCGCTTGGCGGCCTAATTCAACATAATTGTTTTCAACCGTTGTAAGCGTAGGTCTTAACCTTAAGCTTAATTTTGTGTTGCCAAAACCTATAACGGCTAAATCTCTGGGTACCAAAACATTAATTTCTTTGCATTTGGATATAATATAAGACGCTGCGGCGTCGGAAGAACAAAAAACCGCATTGTAATTTTTAATGTTTTTTGCAAAACTTTTAAAACAGTCTTCTATATAATTTCCGCGGTATAAATCGTTTTTTGTTATCGGCAAATCAAAAATAGCCGAAAGACGCAAAAATTCATCCGCTTTAACATCTTCCGAATAGCTGGAACTGTGAGCTCCGAAAAAAGCTATTTTTTTACGGTCTACCGAAATTAAATATTTTAAAACATCGTATACCGCTCGTTTAAATCCGAAGCTTACATATCCTATAGAACCCAAAACTTCGGCAAAAATATTATGGTCTGCATTTACCAAAATAGGCTGTATATCTTTTTTCTTTAATTCCGCACAGGTGTTTTCCATCCAATTTTGAGTATATCCCACAACCAAAACTATAGGACGGGATGTCTCGTTTTCGGGTAAAGCTCCGGTATAATCCATAATATTAATATTCTTTTTTAAAGCTTCGCGTTGAATGCCGCTTAAAATATCGGTTATCCAATAACCCTCTAAGCCTACCTGTTCGGCCACTAAGTATATATTCAAAATTTTCACCTCGGTTGCCTTAAAATAATAAAAATTTATTTATATTGTAAAAACTGTATTTACTGTATTTTTTAGGTATAAAAACTGTAATTATTAACCATTAAACGTTAACTTATATATCGTAGTTATTGTAAATAAATAGTATATATAATCAAATAAAAAAATAAGTATATAAATATTTTTACACAATAAATATATTTTAATAAAAATTAAATTTAAAATAATGAATAATTTGTTAATAATTTTTAATATTTTAATTTTTCTTTAAAATTTAACAATTGTATTTATAATTATTTAGGCACAATCACAATTTTTTTACCATACATTATTCACAAAATGAAATTTATAATGTTTTAAATTGTTTTGAATATTATTTTTGAGATCTTGTTTTTAATTTTTTATTATTTTAACGAACTGAATCCGCTTTTGATTTCATTTATTTCGTAAGGAGTGGTTTGGTAAACAAAATAATTAAGCCAATTTGTAAACAAGGTACTGGCATAAATATGCCAACGGGCAACTATAGGTTCGTTGGGGTCATCGTTTAAAAAATAGTTTTTAGGTACTTTTGGATTAAGACCTTTGGCGGCATCTCTTAAATATTCGTTTTTTAAAGTGTCGCTGTCGTATTCGTGGTGCCCCATAATAAAAAACTGCCGTCCTTCCAAGTCCCCGGCTATATGTACGCCGACTTCTTCGCTTTCGGACATAATTCTTAATTTTTTGTTTAAAGCTATTTCTTCTCTGGGAGTTTCGGTATGTCTGCTTTGAGGAGCATATAAAAAATCGTCCATACCGTGAAACAGTCTTGATTTTTCGGTTAATATATTTATTTTGTAAATGCCCGAAAGCTTTTCTTTAAGCGGACGTTTGTTTAAACCGTAGTGATAGTAAAGCCCTGCCTGAGCGCCCCAACAAATATGAAGGGTAGAAAAAACATGTGTTTTTGTCCATTCCATAATTTCGCACAGTTCATTAAAATATTCAACTTCTTCAAAGTTTAAATTTTCTACCGGAGCACCCGTAATTATACAGCCGTCAAAATATAAATCTTTAATGTCTTTAAAAGTTTTGTAAAATGCCAAAAGATGGCCTTCGGATGTATTTTTGCTTTTGTGAGTGGCGGTTTTAATAAGTGTTACTTCTATTTGAAGCGGAGTATTTGAAAGGCACCTTAATATTTGGGTTTCGGTTTCTATTTTTTTTGGCATTAAGTTTAAAAGCAATATTTTAAGAGGACGGATATCCTGATGCAGAGCGCGTTTTTCCGTCATAACAAATATATGTTCTTTTAAAAGTATTTCCGTTGCCGGCAAACTATTGGGTATTTTTATTGGCATATATAAACTTCCTTTCGTAAAGGCAAACTGTAAGAAAATAATAGGATAATAAGTTTTAACGGCGGAGCCGAAAGCCCGTAGGGCTTTAAAGCCGAAGGCTTTGTAAGGCTTTGCCTTACCGGCTCCGCCTAACAGCAATACGGCAATATTTAAATTTAACAAATAAAGTTTAAAAAAATAATTTAAAATAATTTAAATTAATTTAAAATCCCAGCAGATTTAAAATAATTCCCGAAACAGACGATACGGCAAAGGTTAAAAGTATAATTTTAACGGCATTTTTTTTGTTGCCTTTAAAAAGCATTACATAGCCAAAGCCGGCACCTGCGGAAAGTCCGGCTATAGCTGCCGAAAAAGTAATGTTGCCTTTTATAAGCGCCATGGTTATTAAAACAGAAGTGGAACAACCGGGAATTAAACCTATTGCGGCTGCTATTATTGGTGAAAAAATACTGTTTTTTAAAAGAATGTCGCTTAAAAAATCTTTGCCTAAAAAATCTACCAAAACATTAATTAAAAGCATGGTTATTAAAATAAAAAAACTTATTTTAACCGTATGGTATAAAGCGTGTAAAAATACATTTCCGGCAGAATGATGATTTTTTTTGGTATCTGTATTTTTTGTACAGCCGGTGTTATCGGCACAGTTTATATTTTTTATATTGTCTGCGTTTTCCGCTTTTTCATTTTTTTTATTTTTATTGCTTTTATTGTCTTCGGAGTTTTGATGATGGGAAGAATGATGGCTCTCAACTTCACAGCTTGAAGCGTTAAATTCCAGCTTTTCGGTAGAGCTTACGTTAATTTTTTGCTTTGTAAATATTGTGTAGTTTAAAACAAAACCGAAAATTATACCGAAAATAAATTTACACAAAAGCATCGGCAAAATATATTTTACCGAGCCTATATTAGAAAACATAACCGGTAAAGCTTCGTCGCTTGTGGCTATAAAAATAGCTATAAGAGTTCCGCCCTTAAGAATGTTTTTGTTGTAAAGCTCCGCTGCTGCGGCGGAAAATCCGCACTGTGGGAACAGTCCCAAAGCCGAAGCTATTATAGGTCCGAATTTATTGAGTTTGTTGTAATTTATGCTTTTTTTGCTGCGCTTTAGGTCTAAATACTCTAAAATCAAATAAACCAAAAATAAAAGCGGAACGGCTTTTAAAGTATCCAAAACGGTATCAAGTAAAGTGTCAATTAAAGTGTTAAGCATTAAATACGGTCCTTTTGCTGTATATTTAAAAAATCAATAAATCAATAATAAAATAATTTTAAATTTTAATTTATAAAATCCCTAAGAATTCAAAAATTATAAAAATTGTAAAAATTATAAAAATTATAAAACATAAATACCGGATTTTAAAACCGCAAGCTCAAGGTTTGCAGTGCTGAAATATCCGTAAACCGGTTCTTCAAATTCGGCATATTCTTGGGTTTCATAAGTTTTGGAATTAACTTTCCAAATTTTCATAGAACCCTCGTTTGATATATAAAGGTCTTCGTCTTTAATAAAAATTCCGCGGGGAAGACTAAAACCGTTTTCTCCTCGGCTTCCGCCTATTCTTAATTCTTCCCTAAAAGAGTTTATGTTAAATTTAACAATAACTCCGTATTTTTTAAATACCGCCCAAATGCAGTTATTAAAATAGCTTATGGCGCACGGAACTTCGTCTTTATAAAGAAGAGTGCCTGTCCACTTAATTTCGTTAATGTCTATAACTTTTGCGGTTCCGTCCGTTTCTACCAAAAAGCGGTAACCTTCGGGCATTTCGGCGCAAAGCGTTGTTAGGTGATGTCCTATATTCGGCTCTAAAGCGGCGTAATCGGGACCGAACTTAGAAAGCTGAAATATTTTTTTTGTAACGGTAGTAACTCTTCCTGATTCAAAATTTATGTGCCTGTAAGCCACTACGGTTTTACCGTCGTTTGTTTTTTCGGCTATATATGCAAAAACTATACCGTTTTGCACTAAAAGGGTTTCTAAAACCTCTCCCTCAAAAATAGGTTTCATTTAATTTCATCCTCTGTTTTTCTTTTGAATATTTTTATATCTTTTATAATTTTGTTTTTGCTTTAATTTGTTTTTTAATTTAAATTTTAAAAATTTTTTTTATTTTGCCAAAAAACTGTTTTGCAAAGCAAACAATGTTTATGTTTTTTTACTTTGCAGGTGCCGTTTTTGCGTTTGTTTTTATAATAATTTATAAAAATTTTTATAAATTATTTATAAGTTATTTTTAAAAATGTATTCCGAAATATTTGCAAAATTGTTAAGACTTAAATTTTCGGCTCTTACGGTGCAGGGCAAATTTTCGGCTTTTAAAGCATTTAAAACAATTTCTTTGTTTATGTTCAAAGCCGAAGAAACAGAGTTTACCAAAGTTTTTCTTCGGTGTATAAACGAAGCCTTAACAAGCTTAAAAAAGTTTTGCTCGTTTATATTTAAAAATAACGGTTCTTTGCGTATGTTAAGCCTTATAACCGCGCTTTCTACATTGGGCGGCGGCAAAAAGCAGTTTTTTGAAACGCCGAACAGTATTTCGGCGGTGCTGTAATAATTTACCGCTATGGTAACGGCTCCCACATTGCGCGACGGTATTTTTGCGCATATACGTTCGGCAGCTTCTTTTTGTACCATAACCGTTACGCTTTGTATATTAAGTTTGCTTTCCAAAATATACATTATAATGGGCGAAGTTATATAATAAGGTAAATTTGCCGCAACTACAACCTGTTTGCAGGTTTTAAGCAAATTGTTTGTTACTTTTTTTAAATCTACTTTTAAAACATCGTTAAAAATAAATTCCACATTTGAAAAACCACTTAAATTTTTGTTCAGTATGGGTTCCATACGGGTATCAAGCTCTATACAAACCACCTTTTTAAAACGCTTTGCAAGTTCTTTGGTTAAAACCCCGGCGCCCGGTCCTATTTCTATAACGCCTACATCCGATTTTTTATCGTAACAGCCTGAATTTTCACTGTGGGAATTTTCGTGTTCCGCATTTTTAAAAGCAGTATCTTTTAAAGGAATTTCTTTAAAAGAGTTGCCGTTAAAAGAAGTTTTAAGCAAAGATTTTTCAATGCTGTCGGCTATTTTAAAAGGAATTTTAGGTTCTATTAAAAAATTTTGTCCCAAACTTTTTTTAAGGGTTATACCGGCGTTTGCCAACATAGCTTTTAAAGAGGCGTTTTCGTTTGTGCCGTAATTATTTTTGATGTTTTTATTATTGAATTTATTTTTATTATTTTTATCGCTTTTACAGTTTCCCGTATTTTTGTTTTGTTTGTTGTTTTGCATACTGTCCCTTTTAAAAATAATATTTTAAGCTTTTTTGGCTTTTTTATTTATTTTTATATCAAATTCCCGTTCGGGATTTTCTATATAAAGTTTGTATACAAAAATAAACAAATAGCAAATAAGAATTATAATAATATTTGTTATAAAAAAGCATTGACTTTTTGGATTGAATAAACAACTTAATTTTAAGCCGGTGTTTTTAAAATAGTAAACAAAATTTGCGGCAAAAACGGCAACGCTTATTAAATAGCTTATAACGCAAAAAAATTTAAAAATTTGTTTTTTGTCGGTAAAGCAAAATAAAAATACCGAAACCAAAAGAAAGAGCTGCGCTATAAATGTAATCATATTAAATATTGCGGTGCTGTTTATTACGGTATTTGCAATAATATTTAAAACAATATCGGCGGTTTTTAAGCATAAGTGTATACCGGTTATAACTGCCAAAACCACCAAAAGCGGTTTTTTAAGCTTTTTAAAAAAGAAATCGCAAAGCACAAAAAGCCCGAAAATTAAACCCACCGGTAAAAAATAAGAACTTATAATTTCGGGAGGATAAGAACTGTTTAAAGCAGTGTCTATTTTGGAAATATCGTAATATATTAAATATATTCCCGAAAGTATACATAAAAATTTTAAAAGGTTTTTCAAAATATCACCCAAATATTATTAAAAATAATTAAAAATAGCTAGACAAAGCAATCAGGGTACAACGGTTTTTTCGGCCAAACGGCGTCATTATCGGCTTTGTTGCCCTCCGCTCAGAATACGCCGGTATGCTTCGGTCGGGCGCCGTGCCGCTAAAAGACGCCGGTTGCCGAAAATCTTTGACCTGAAACGAGAAGATTTTTTTGTTTTGGAAGTCAAAGAACGCAGTAATACTGTCGTATTACAAGTGATGCGACAAACAAAACGGGAAAATATTCCGTTTCAGGAACTATTGTACCCTGATTGCTTTGTCTAAA
>CADBQU010000006.1 GCA_902796905.1 Oscillospiraceae bacterium
CGGTAAATCTCATCAGAGGTTTACCGATTTTTACTTTTTTATTTTTAACTTTTCACTAGGCAAGACTTGAACCTGCCACGGTTTCGCTTGCCTATATTCTACTGCTGATTTTTAGAAAGAATAAAAAATAGTAAACCGTAAAAAACAATCTGCAAAATATATCATTGTTTTTTATTAAAAACATATAAATTAATAAAAGTATATTTGTATGAACTTAAAACCCTTTGATATTAAACTATAAGTAATTTGCCTTTATTGCACAGAATTAAGAACCACAAAAATATCTATATTTCTATATTGTTTTATTTATACAAAAAATCCACATAGATAAAGCAATTGTGAGAATTTTTTACTTTTATGTTGCAAAGCCGGAATAATTTATGTTATACTGTTTTTTAATAATACTTGCAAATCAAAAACCAAAAGCTTTTATTTTTTATTATAGGAGGATTTTTATGGAATTTTACCAAAATGAGTATATTGCCGATATAAATAAAATAAGAAGCCGAAAAACCACAATTACAGTTTTATGCATTGTATTTTCGGTACTTACCATTGTTTTAGCTTCCCCTTCGGAAATAATTTTAATGGGAAGACCGTTATTTATAAGAGAAGGGTTAAATCAACCGCTATGGATTATCCCCGCAATTATTTTAATTTGGGTTTTAGCTTTCTTTGCATGGAATTTAGTCTTTCTTCCTATAACAAGCTCTTTACTTTCAGAATGCGACCCTAAAAAATATTTTGCGCTCAGTTCGGTATTTCTTAAAAATTTTCAACGCACAAGCGCTTATTCCACAGCGTATTTATTTTTAGGAGATTTTAACAACTCCGTAAAATACTCAAACATTATTATTTCTTTGCAAAAGAAACAATTTATAACAAACGCGCTTTATAACAAAGCTTTAAGCGAATATTTTTTAGGCAATTATGCCGAAATAAAAAACACGGTAAATCAGTATTACGCCATTGGCAATACCATAAAAAACAAAAATTCCAAAAAAGGCAAAAGATATATTAAAATTCAAAATGTTTTAACTATGCTTTGCGCTTTGGCGGATGATGATACCGAAAAAATAACCAAATTGATAAAAGTACTAACTCCGTACGGAAATTCTTACGCTTCGGACTGCATTTTAAACTTTATTAAAGGCGTTGCCGATTTTAAAACCGGAGATAAAAAGGACTGTTTGTACAGGATGATGTTTGTAAAAGACGCCGGCTGCAAAACGGTATTTGCAACACTTGCGGACAATTACCTTAAACAACTGTAATTATTGTGTTATTAATTTTATAATACTGCATATTTTATATTTTATATTATATTTATCCTTTCCCCGTTTAAATTAAACGGGGAATTTTTTTACGCGGTTTTTAAGGCAAACAAAGTTTGCCTAATTTCGAAAAATTTTCGAAATTAAAAAGGCTTTGCCTTTTTTAAAAACCGCAGCACATTTTTTGGCATTTTTTGCACTTTTTATTTTTATTTGTTGCTTTTTTAAAAAAGTATGGTATAATTGGTATATATACCAACAAATATATAAATGTGGGGGATATTTATTGACTTTAAGAAAAGATACTTTAGAAACAAAAAAGCGTATACTTTCGGTTTGTGTTCGTTTATTTTTAGAGCAAGGATATCACAATACCACAATTAACCAAATTATAACCGAAGCCAAGGTTTCGGCAAGCTCTTTTCAAAATATATTTCGCACTAAAGACGGCGTTTTATACGAACTGATAGAATTTATGTTTAACGGACAGTTTGGTGCCGCTAGGAATATTATAGGCTTAGAATTGCCGCCCGTTTATACCTATGCCGCCGAAACGGCTATTCAGCTTGTACTTACCGAACTAAACGAAAATTTAAGAGATATTTATTTGGAAGTATACTCGTTACCCTCAACCTCGGAATATATCCACCAGCATACCGCCGTTGAACTGCATAAAATTTTCGGTATGTATTTTCCAAATTATTCCGAAAGCGATTTTTATGAAATGGAAATAGGCTCTGCAGGAATAATGCGCGGATATATGGCAAAAAAATGCGATATTCATTTTTCACTTGAAAAAAAGTTATCCGGCTTTTTAACTCTTTCTATGCGAGCATATAAGGTGCCCGAGAAAGAACAGCAAAATGTTTTGGCATATATTAAAAATACGGACATTCGCGCCATTGCCGATAATGTTATGCAAAAATTATTTGCGGCGCTTGAAATGAAATTTGATTTTACACTTAAAAAATAAACATTTAACTTTTTTAATACACCACACCCTATTGCTTTTTAGGGCCGGTATTTACAATTTTTTGCAAATACCAAAACTATAACTATCTAAAACTCCATTTAAATTTTGCGGCCATAGCAAGAGGAACAGTTTTTTACAAGCTGTTCCTCTTGCACTTTTATTGCATTTTTTGTTATAAAAACCTTATTGATTTATTGAATGTTAAAATATAATGTGTTATAATGTTCGCAGACAAATCAAAGCAAAAGCTTTGATTTTTAAATGCTTTGCCTTTAGGACTTCGTCCTGTCCGCTCCATTGAATGACTAAAACCTTTTTAGGCAAAGCCTAAAAAACGGCTATTGCCGTTAAAGCCTTTCGGCTTTAGTTTTTTATATAATGTTCGCAGACAAATCAAAGCTAAAGCTTTGATTTTTAAATGCTTTGCATTTAGGACTTTGTCCTGTCTGCTCCATTGAATGACCAAAAGCAAAATTCTTACGAATTTTAAAACGGCTGTGCCGTTTTAAGCTGCGCTTTGCTTTTGTGATATAATGTTCGCAAGACATCAAAGCTAAAGCTTTGATTTAAAATGCTTTGCATTTAGGACTTTGTCCTGTCTGCTCCATTGAATGACCAAAAGCAAAATTCTTACAAATTTTAAAACGGCGGTGCCGTTTTAAGCTGCGCTTTGCTTTTGTGATATAATGTTCGCAGACCAAACCAAACTTTGTTTTGTTTAAAAATGCCTTGCATTTTGCGGCTTTTGCCGTGTCTGCTCCATTGAAATTTCAAAACTATTTTTTGCAATGCAAAAATGCATGTTGCGTTTTTATATTTTAAATATATAATTTTTATTACGGCACAAAAATATATTTTATAAGGAAGATGAACATGTTTTTCGGTTACAAGGATACTAAAATTAAATACACCGGTCGTTTTGCGGAATACAACAATTCTTTTACCACTACTGCGCCGGGCAGCGAAATTACAATAGGATTTACGGGAAATTATATTTCAATTGAATTTTTTGTGGACGACAACATTTCTCCGTTTCCTCATTTATGGGTTAAAATAGATGACGAAAGCAGTTACGAAGTACCTATATCACGATATTTAAGATTTAACGCAAAAGAAAATAAAGAAAACAAACATATAATTTCTATTATTTTTAAAAGCTCGGTAGAACAGCAGTCCAGATTTTTTCTTCCGCTTCAAAGCAAAATTTCTTTTTTGGGTTGCACTGCGCAAAACCTTTTTGAATTACCCGAAGACTCTCGCAAAACAATAGAGTTTGTAGGCGACAGCATAACCGAAGGAGTTTTAATTGACGAATTTAACAGTGCTTATTACATCGATCAACAAAACCGTCCCTACCAGGACGATTCTACCGCTACCTATGCCTATTTAACAGCCAAAGAATTTAATTTAAAAAAATTATCTTTTGCTTACGGAGCCGTAGGAGTAACCCACGAAGGCTGCGGCGGAGTGCCGAAAGCCGCTGTTTCTTATCCTTACTGTTTTGAGGGTGCAAAAGTTAATTACGAAAAAGAACCCGATTATATTTTTATTAACCATGGTGCAAACGACAGAGGTGCTACTGCCGAAGTTTATATAGCCGAATACGAAAACCTTTTAAACGTTATAAGAAGTATAAATAAAAATTCTGTTATTATTTGCGCTTCGGCTTTTTGCGGATGTTACCCGAAAGAATTGGAACAGCTTATTAAAAATTATAACGAAAAACATAACGACAGTATTTATTTTATAGACGCTACGGGATACGTACCCATTGAACCATTACATCCATTACGAGAAGGGCACAAAATTATTGCCGAAAAGCTAATTAAAGAACTTAAAAATATAATAAAATAACTATAAGGCGCCGCCCTAAAACCTTTTAGTTTTTAGGGGCAAACCCAAAGGGTTTGCCCCGATTAATGCAAAGCATTAATCGGGGCGGCGCCGTACAAAAAACAAATTAAGGAGTGTTAAATATGAGTAAAATAGATATGGTAAGAGCCGAAATGATGCAGGCTATGAAAAACAAAGACAAACAAAGGAAAGACGCATTGTCTATGCTTTTGCAGGCTTTAAAAAATAAGTTTATAGACAAACGCGCAGACCTTACCGAAGAAGAAGAAAACACTGTTATTTTAAAAGAAATAAAACAGGCGAAAGAAAGCTTGGAGAGCGCTCCCGAAAACCGAACCGACATTATAGAAGAAAATGAATATAAAATTAAGGTTTATTCGGAATTTGCTCCAAAGCAAATGGACGAAAACGAAATTAAAAATGTAATAACCGAAGTTTTAAAAGAACTTAATATTGAAAATCCCACCGTTAAAGAAAAAGGTATTATTATGAAAAATCTTATGCCTAAAGTAAAAGGCAAAGCCGACGGCGGATTAGCAAACAAGGTTTTGGCGGAATTTTTAAAATAACATTAAAATAAATAATATTAAAATAATATCTAAAAACAATATAAAACAGAATAAAATAAAGGGCATTGATTTTTCAATGCCCTTTTTTAATCCATAAAAACAAAAGAAAAAATTAAAAATCCCCATTAATACAAATGGGGATTTTTGGCTTTCATGTTCATTATAGATGCATAAATATCTCATTGGTTAACAACTAAAATATCCGCTCCACCATTTGGATTAGCAACAAATTTTGCCTCTGCCAAACAAATCTGTCTTGGTTTAAAGCTATTGGGATTATCACTATGGCAATGATAAATACACAGATACTTGTTATTTTCTTCTGTCGGTGCAAAGCTATTATGACCTGTTCCGACAATATCATCAAACTTGTGCAAAATAGGATTATTATCATACTTCTTAAACGGTCCGTACGGTTTGTCGGAAACTGCATAGCCTACTGCATAATCGGGGCAACGGGTGTGATTTGAAGAATATGTCAAATAATACACCCCGTTATGTTTTAAAACAAACGGTCCCTCCGCAATTCTGCAATCAACCGTTTCCCACGGCTTATCAGCCGAAATCAGCACAGGTTCATATTCATGTTCAATTTTTGTCAGATCATCAGACATTTTTGCGACCTTAATTCTGTTACCGTTTTCCAGGTCGGCAAAATACAAATATATACTTCCGTCATCATCAAAAAACAAATGACCGTCAATAGCGGGAAGTTCTCGTAACCAATCATTTGTTAATTTTTTAAACGGTCCTGCCGGACTGTCGGATACTGCTATTGCAAGATGCTCATCCGCAGTATAAACCATATAAAACATCCCATTATAATATGATACCTCGGGTGCCCAAAATCCATGGGTTCCCAAAACATCCTCTTTTTTTAAGCAAAATCCGCCGTTTTTCCAATCAGTCAAATCTTTTGAAATATGCACCTCTATTCCATCATCGCCGTTTTCTTTGTATGTTTCAAAGAACGGATATTCTTCAGTAAAAGCAGGCAGGTCGTTTTCGGTTGTGCAATAAACATAATAAATACCCTCATGCTTAAGTAGAAAAGCATCTCCGCCTCTGAATAATTTTTTACCGTATTTATACATTTTTTCTTCCTTTCGCTAATATTTCTAACAAGCTTGTTTTATTAACTTTAATGCTTGACATTTGTTTTTTCAAGATGTTATTATGTTATAAAACTATCAAATACTGCAAATTAGGAGAAGAAAATGGAATTTATATCAATAGGATACGATTTTCACCAAGACAGAAACTTTCAAATATCGCGACCTCAAGGATTAAATTATTATCTTTTTTTAATCATACGTTCCAATGCATATTATCTATACAACGGCAATAAAAAATTCCTTCATAAAAAATCAATCATTTTGTTTGATAAAGGAACTCCGCAATTTTTCGGCGCGATAGACGATGATTATATAAATGACTGGATATCATTTTCACTAAACAAGGATGAAGATTTACTGTTTCGTTCATCCGGAATAACAATCAATAAATTTTATAATATACCGTCTTTTTGTTTTTTTGAAGATATTATAAACCTTATGAGTAATGAATTCAACCTAAACAATAACAATATAAAAAATGCTTACAATTCGTTATTAAGCGATCTATTAACTGCATTTTTTAAAAAATATATGGAAATCAGTTTTTCCGATAATTCAAAATTGCTTTATTATAACGAGCTTGCAACCATAAGACGTATGATATATAAATTTCCAACCGGAAAATATACCATTGAAAGTTTAGCTCATAAAAGCAATTTGAGTATTTCACATTTTTCACATTTATATAAAAAATATTTTCATACTACACCGATTAACGATGTGATTTTAAGTAGAATACAATATGCAAAGCAGTTGTTGAATGCAACAAATTATTCAATTTCAGAGATTTCGAACATACTCAATTACAGCTGTGATACTCAATTTATGAAACAATTCAAGAACGTTGTAAAAATGACACCGAGAGAATACAGAAAAAATATGATCAATTGACAAACTAATCCTTTGCAAAACAATCTCAGGTTCAATGCGGTGGTTGCATACGCTGTTTTTGGTTGAAACGGATTTTCCGAAAATGCCGAAAACCCATAAAAAAGCGGTCAAAACAAACATCATCTGTTTTGACCGCTTGTTTGGCGCAGAGAAAGGGATTCGAACCCTTGAACGGGTTTAAGCCGTTACACGATTTCCAATCGTGCGCCTTCGACCAGCTCAGCCATCTCTGCATATATTACATAATTAAAATGTCGTAAAATACACTTATCTATTCACGACAAAAAATATTATATATGATTTTTAAATAAAAATCAAGAATTATTTTTATTTTTTTAATGTTTTTACCGTAATTTTTCTTTTAAATCGGTTGATTTTTGGCTTTAAACCCTTTATAATTATAATCGGTGATATTTATGAAATATTTGGTTTTGCTGTTAGACGGCATGGCGGATTTACCGCTAAAAGAATTAGACAACAAAACTCCTATGGAAAAAGCTTTTAAGCCCAATATAGACGCTTTGGCAAAAGAAGCCGAAGTAGGCTTAATAAAAACCGTTCCCGTAGGTTACAAACCCGGAAGCGACGTGGCAAATCTTTCGGCTATGGGATTTAATCCTAAAGAATGTTATACCGGCCGCTCGCCGCTTGAAGCCGCAAGTATGGGCATAGACCTTAAAGATACGGATGTTTGCTTAAGATGCAATCTTGTAACTTTAAGCGATGAAAAAGATTATTGCGACAAAACAATGGTGGATTATTGCGGAGGCGATATTAAAACCGAAGAAGCCACCGTTTTAATAAACTACATAAATGAAAAATTAGGTACCGAAAAATACCGTTTTTATGCCGGCGTAAGCTACAGGCACTGTTTGGTGATTTCGGACGGAACTACCGATTGGGGTACGTTGACTCCACCGCACGATATAAGCGGAAAATGCATAAAAACTCATCTTTCCGACAGTATAAACGCAAAACCGCTTATAGATATGATGAAAAAAAGTTACGATTTACTTATGGAGCACCCAATTAACAAAGAAAGAATTAAAAAAGGTTTAAGACCGGCAAATTCTTTATGGTTTTGGGGCGAAGGCAAAAAGCCGCAAATAAGTAATTTTTATAATTTGCACCATAAAACCGGCGCGGTAATTTCCGCCGTGGATTTATTAAAAGGAATAGGCAAATTATCGGGTATGGAAGTGCCGGAAGTTAAAGGCGCCACCGGATATATCGACAGTGATTTTTCGGCAAAAGAAAAATGCGCCGAAGAATTATTTAAAACCACAGATATGGTTTATATTCATATGGAAGCTCCCGACGAATGCGGGCATAGGGGCGAAATTGAAAACAAGGTTAAAGCAATAGAAATAATTGATAAAAAGGTTGTAGGACCTATTATTAACTATTTAAAAAATTCGGAAGATTTCCGAGTTTTGGTTATGCCGGACCATCCTACTCCGCTTTCTACAAAAACTCATTCAAGCGAACCTGTTCCCTATTTGATTTTTGACAGCCGCAAAAAACAAGCGGGAGTAAGCAGCATAAACGAAAAAACCGCTAAAGAAACCGGAAATTACGTAGAAAACGGTTACGAAATAATGGCTAAGCTTTTAGAAGAAAAATAAACCAAAATAAACCAAAGCAACTATAAACGCAAAAATAAAGTCTTAAAAATATAAACAAACAAAAGAGGTTTTAATTTGTAAGGCTTTAAATATATTATATATTTATTATATATTTAATTTTGAAAGGAAGACCAAAAGAAATGAACATCGATATGATGCACCCGGCAGACCAAATAGTTCTGCTAATGAACCGCATATACAACTATGCGATGACCACCACCAGCGGCGGTAACTTATCTATTATGGACAGCGACGGAGTTATGTGGATAAGCCCCTCCGGAGTAGATAAGGGTTCTTTAACCAGAGCCGATATTATGAAAGTTTTACCGGACGGAACCATAGAAGGAATACACAAACCCTCCAGCGAATATCCTTTCCACCGCTCGGTTTATAAAGCAAGACCCGATATTAAAGCCGTATTGCACGCACATCCCCCGGCGCTTGTAGCATACAGCATTGTAAGAGAAATCCCCGACACTTCTTTAATTTCCAGCGCAAGAAGCGTTTGCGGAGAAATTAAAATGGCTCCTTATGCTCTTCCCGGAAGCGACAAATTAGGCGAAAACATAGGAAACGAATTTAACAAGGGCGTAAACACCGTAATGCTTGAAAACCACGGCGTTTGCATTGGCGCAGAAAGCTTATTTAAAGCATTTACAATGTTTGAAACCTTAGATTATGTTGCAAGAATTCAAATTGCGGCTCACAGAATAGGCACCCCTAAAGCTTTATCCGAAAAGCATTTAGCTATTTACGACCAAAAATCTCATCCGAAGCTTCCCGAATTTGTGGCCACAAACTACACTTCAAGAGAGCTTGATATAAGAAGAGAAATGTGCAATCTTATAAAAAGAGCTTATGACAACCGTTTATTTACAAGCGGACAGGGCACATTCTCCAGAAGACTTGACGGCAACAATTTTGTTATTACCCCTCACGGTAAAGACAGAAAATACTTAGAGCCCGAAGATTTAGTAAGGATTGAAAACGGATATAAAGAAGCCGGCACTTTACCCAGCCGTTCGGTTTTACTTCACCAAGAAATATACAAACAACATCCCGAAATCAATTCTGTTATTATTGCCCATCCGCCTACAATTATGGCTTTTGCCGTAACGGACGCGGAGTTTGACGCAAGGCTTATTCCCGAAAGCTACATTATGTTAAGAGATGTTCGTAAATTCCCGTTTGGATGCACATTTTTACAAACCGAAAAAACCGCTAAAGAAATAAGCGAGCACAGCCCCGTAGCTATTATAGAAAACGATTGCGTAATAGTTGCAGGTACCAGCTTACTTAACGCTTTTGACCGTTTGGAAGTTATGGAATATTCTGCAAGAAGCGTTGTTGATACCGCTTGCATAGGCGACATCGTTAAAATTTCCAAAGACGAAGTTGACGAAATAGAAGTAGCATTCAACTTAAAATAATTTAAAATATAAAATATATTAAATAACAATCAGAACATATATTTTATGTACTGTATTAAAATAAAAAAGCAAAAGCATTATTATAATGCTTTTTGCTTTTATCTTAATATTTAACGGTTTATTTTTAAATATTTAATACTTTTGTAAACTGTACTTTTAAATATTTAAAAAACAATAAACTTACTGCATTCAGTTTTATTTATCAAGGCACATTCTAATTAGCATTAATCCAAAAAGCAAAAATTAACACTTTATATTTTTTTATTGAAAGGTAACATAAGCTATGGATTTAAAAAATTTAGTTAATATGTCTAACAAATACGGCAGTAACCCCAATTACGTTTTGGCCGGCGGCGGAAATACCTCTTTTAAAGAAAACGGTATTTTATATGTTAAAGGCAGCGGTACGGCTTTGGCAACCATTAACGAAAACGGTTTTGTTTTAATGGACAGAGAAAAACTAAACCGTATGATGGTTAAAACATATTCTTTAAATGATGACGAACGCGAAGCCGAAGCTCTTTGCGATATGATGGACGCAAGAGTAGACAAAATAAACGGCGGCAGACCCAGTGTGGAAGCCTTATTGCATAATCTTTTTCCGCAAAAGTATG
The DNA here is from genome assembly GCA_902796905.1 of Oscillospiraceae bacterium. Lineage (GTDB taxonomy): Bacteria > Bacillota > Clostridia > Oscillospirales > Acutalibacteraceae > UMGS1279. Next base: position 10,346 of record CADBQU010000006.1, read on the forward strand.
TTTTGCACTTACATCCGCCTTTAATAAACGGTATTACCTGCGCAAAAAAAGGCGAAGAAACCGTAAAGAAACTTTTTCCGAAGGCCGTTTGGATTAAAATAACCAAACCCGGATATATTTTGGCAAAAACCTGTTTTGACATTATGAACAAAGCCAAAAAAACCTCCGGTGAAGATGTAAACACGGTATTTTTACAAAACCACGGCATTTTTGTGGCGGCGGATACCACAGAAGAAATAGACAGCTTAATGGAAAGCATTATGAAAAAAATTGAAGAAAATGTAAGCATTAAGCCTGATTTTTCCAATGCCGAATTTAACAAAGATTTAGTGGAATCAATTGCGCCGAAAATTCGTATGCTTTACGGAGAAAACTCTATTTGTACTTTCTTTACAAATAAAGAACTTCAAAAAAACGATTTATTTAATAAAATTTCAAAGCCTTTTTCTCCCGACCACATAGTTTATTGCAAAGCCACATATTTAAAAATAAATAAAGACACCGATTTAAAAGAAGCATTTAAAAGCTACAAAGAAAAATTCGGATTTAACCCAAAAATTATATATTTGGAAAACCAGGGATATTTTGCTGTGGCGGATAATAAAAAGAATTCCGATATTTCCAAAATGCTTTTAATTGATTCGGCAAAAATTGCAATTTTTGCCCAAAACTTCGGCGGCGAACTTCCCATGGAACAGGAATATGTTGATTTTATAGTTAACTGGGAAGTAGAAAGCTACCGGGCAAAAGCCACAAACGTTGTAAAAAAAGGCAGAATGCACGGTAAAATAATAATAGTAACCGGCTCGGCACAGGGCTTTGGCAAAGGCATTGCAGAGTTTTTGGCAAAAGAAGGCGCTTATACCGTTATAGCCGATATGAACGAACAAGGCGCCGTTAATATGGCAAACGAGCTTAACGGATTATACGGTGCCGGCAGTTCAATTGCCGTAAAAGCAAACGTTACGGATGAGGACTCGGTTAAAAACCTTATAAGCGAAACGGTTTTAACTTACGGCGGACTGGACGCGTTTGTTAATAACGCAGGTATAGCACGTGCCGGAAGTTTGGAAGAAATGACCAAGGAAACGTTTGAGCTTGTAACAAGCGTTAACTATACGGCATACTTTTTATGCTCAAAATACGCAATAAAACCGATGAAAGCCCAGTACGAAATAAATCCCAATTACACAATGGATATTATAGAAGTTAACTCAAAATCCGGTCTTAAAGGTTCTAACAAAAACTTCGCTTATGCCGGCAGCAAATTCGGCGGGTTGGGCTTAACCCAAAGCTTTGCTTTGGAACTGGCTCCTTTTAACATAAAAGTAAATGCCGTTTGCCCCGGAAACTTTTTAGACGGTCCTTTATGGAGCGATCCGGAAAAGGGATTGTTTGTACAGTATTTTAAAGCCGGAAAAGTGCCGGGTGCAAAATCCGTAGATGATGTAAGAAAGCATTACGAAAGCTTAGTGCCTTTAAATAGAGGATGTTTTCCTGCCGATGTTGCAAAAGCCATTATGTATATAATAGACCAAACCTACGAAACCGGTCAGGCATTGCCGGTTACCGGCGGACAGGAGATGCTTAAATAATGGATATTAATGCTTTAAAAAACAATTTAAATACAAAAGACAAAAACGATAGGTTAAATGCATTAAAAGAACTTATTCATTTGCATAACAACGGTACTTTACCAAAACCAAAGCACACCGAAAGCGTAAACAATCATATTCATACCATATACTCTTTTTCTCCGTATTCTCCTACAAAAGCCGTATATATGGCTTATGTTGCGGGTCTTAAAACAGCCGGAATTATGGACCACGATTCTATTGCAGGTGCCGAAGAATTTTTGGAAGCCGGGAAAATAGCAAATATAGCTACAACCGTAGGTTTTGAAACCAGGGTAAAAATGGTAGGCTCTAAATTTTATAGCAGAAGGTTTAACAATCCCGACCAAACCAAAGTAGCTTATGTTGCCTGCCACGGAGTACCCCACCAAAACATACAAAAAGTACAGGATTTTATTACGCCGTTTAGGAACAAACGCAACGAAAGAAACCGTAAACAGGTTGATAAAATAAACGAGCTTATAAAAGCTTCGGGTATTACGTTGAGCTTTGACAACGACGTTTACCCCTGCTCTATGGCTAACGAAGGCGGAAGCATTACAGAACGCCATATATTATATGCTCTTTCTTTAAAGCTTATAAAAAAATACGGAAAAGGCGAAAAATTAGTAGATTTTTTAAAAAATGTTCTTTTAATAGAAATACCCAAAAAAGTTGAAGAAAAGCTTTTAAACAAAAACGCCGAATTTTACGAATACAATTTGTTAGGCGCTTTAAAAAGCAATTTGGTTCCCAAATTTTTTATAGAGGCAGACGAAGAATGTCCCACAGCCAAAGAATTTGTTGATTTTGTAAAATCCATAGGCGCTATTTCGGCGTACGCTTATTTGGGAGATATTGAAGAAAGCGTAACGGGCGATAAAAAAGCTCAAAAATTTGAAGATGAATTTTTAGACGAGCTTTTAGCGGAGCTTAAAGATTTTGGATTTAATTCCGTAACGTTTATGCCTACAAGAAACACAAAAGAGCAGTTAAACAAATTGATGAACAAATGCAAAGAATTGGGATTTTTCCAAATTTGCGGCGAAGACGTTAACAGTCCGCATCAATCTTTTGTATGCGATGAATTAATTAAGCCTGAATATTCGCATTTAATAACAGCCACATGGGCTTTAATAGGCCACGAAAAAGAAGCCACAAATAATTTATCGAACGCTTTATTCAGCAAAGAATTTTCTTTAAAAGAACCCGATTTAAACAAAAGGGTGGAACATCTTTATAAAAAAGGTAAAGAAAATCGTTAATTAAAACAGAGCAAATATTATAAACCGGGCCCGCACAAAAAATAAAAGTTTTTTGTGCGGCAAAAGCAAAGCTTTTGCCGCAGCCCAATTTTTGGGCTGCGGGCTACGGTAACTTTTGCATAAACAATAAAATCAAGGTATAAAAATAAAAGACTTACGGTATACTGTAAGTCTTTTTTGTTATTCTAATTTATATCTTCGTCTATATTATTAAATTCGTCTTCTTGCTTTTCGGTGTTTTTTCTTACTTTATTTAAAAAATTTTCATTGTAAATAATATATTTCCTTGCAAAAAAGTTCCATAAAAAAACTATCATTGCAACTAAAACCTTACCAACCAAATAATATTTATCGGGCGGAATTAAATTGCCGAAGATTTTAAATTTGCTTAAATATCTGTCAAAAATATTAATTATAAGCATATTAAGCAAAAGACCTATGGCGCTTACAAATATAAATTCGGTTATTTCTTTAATACGGCTGTTTAAATTATCGGCGCTGAAAACCCAAAAACTGTTTAATATATAGTTAACGGATATACCTATTATAAAAGCCAACGCAGTAGCAACCGAAACATTAAACTTAAATATTTCAACAAAAAGAGCAAGGGATATAACATCTATAAAAGTGGAAGACATTCCGGAAATAACGGACCTGAAAAGTTGTACTACACTGTTATGTGTTTTATGAATAAAAAGCTTTTTAAACATTTTTTACTTCCCTTTTCCTCCCTTTTATTTTTTAAATTTTAACATATCTTATTTTTTTTGTCAAATAGACAATATATAATATATGTTTTAAAACAAAATCACTTAATAACATTTTAAGTTTATTAAGTGATTTTGTTTTTATTGTTATTTAAATATTTTGTCTTTTAAAAAATGTTGTTCTGTTTATCGGGCAATTCGTCCCTTTATAAGCAACACTTACTTTATAATGGACTGCACTCCGTCTACAAAATCGCCGACAGCTTTAAAGGCTTTAGACGTACTTTTGGCAACGGAACGGTTATTTTTAATAACCATTTTACCGGCAATTCCCGCTGCAGCTCCAACGGCAATTCCTATACCCATACCCTTAACAAAATTCATTTTTTGTTTTTGCATTTTTATTCCTCCTTTTACTTTATTATTTACAGCTTTAAGGAGAATATTTATTTTTTATTTAAAAACATAAATATATTGCGGCGAGTACCGAAATTAAATTTCGGTACTAAAGCAAAAACTTTTGTTTTTGCTTTAAAACGCCTTCGGCGTTTTCGCCGCAAAAATTAATCCAATTTATTCATTACCAAACCTGTTATAAGCTTAGGATAAAAATAGGTTGATTTTTGAGGCATTTTTGCGCCGTTTTTTGCAACTTCGGCTATTTGCGATACTTTTGTCGGATTTAACAAAAATGTACAATCAGCACCGTTTTTAACCATATCTACGGCGTCTTCCGCCGCTTTTACATAAGTTAAGTTAATTTGTTTGGCTAAATTTTCTTTGTCTATTTTTAAAATGTTTTCTAAAATTAAAGAATGCAAAACCGAAACATCCAGTTCTCTTAAAGCCTTAACTTCCGTTTTTGTAACCTTTTCCAAATCTGCGGTATTTTTTAAAGTTAATAAACAGTACTTTTTACCGTAATAAAACACAAAAGAAATTTTGCCGTTTAAATATTTTTCTTCCAAAGCCTTATTAGCTTTGTTAAAATCATCAATTTCTTCAATATAAAAATACTCTTTGCATTTATCCAAAACTTCGTTTGCATTAAAGTTTTCCAAAGAATGTACTACGCGATGGGTAGGCAAAACAACTAATCCGTCAGATTCCATAGGAACCAACATCATCATAATATATTCCGAGCCTTCGGTCTTTTTATAATCTTTATATCTTAAAGCGGTTTCGTATCTGTGGTGTCCGTCGGCAATAAATAATTTTCTGTCTTTAAAATCTTCCGTTATTTTTTCGGTGTTTTCTACCTTGTATAATCTGTGTATAATTCCGCTGTTGTCTTTAAATTCACAAAGTTTTTCCGAAATATTTTCTTCGGCAAATTTTAATGTTTCTTTGCCTTCGTCAAAATACAAAGAATATACTTGGCTAAAATTGCAATTTGTAGCTTTCATTAAATTAAAGCGGTCTTCTTTGGCAGCCGAAAGCGTATTTTCGTGCGGCAAAACTATGCCTTTAGAAAACTCCTCTAAATGCACTCTGCCTATAATACCCTTTAAATTGTATTTTTTGTTTTTATATAAAAACTCTTCTTCGTAAATATAAAAGCCTTCGGTTTTATCCAAAGCCAAAATATTATTATTTAAAAAATCATTTAACGTCTCGCTTGCGGTTTTGTAAATATCCTCCCCTGTTTCGGGCTTTTCAAGCCTTATAACATTGTAAGGATTATTGTTTAAATATTCTTTTTTTTCGCTTTCCGAAATTATATCGTAAGGCGGACAGGTGTAGGTTTTGGGGTCCCCCGCCAACTCCGTATATCTTAACGCTTTAAAAGGTTTTACTGTAGCCAAATTAAAAACTCCTTAACTTTAAAATAATATAAATAAATATCGTTAATATTGTAACATCTATATATTTTTCAGTCAACATTTTTAAAACAAAATATAAAAATACAAAAATAAAAAACCAAACCAAAGTAAAAAATATATAAAAATAATAAAGATATATAAAAACAATAAAAACATATAAAAAATATTGTGCTTACGAAAATCCTCGTAAACACAATACTGAAATTTTTATTAGGTTTTACAAAAATAAAAATTAATTATTCGGCTTTTTCTTTTTTGCCTACTATAGCCGGAACATTGCCTATAATTAAAGCTGCTACGGTTGTTATAATAATTTCGGGTATCATATAAAGTCCGTTATAGAATAACGAATAAATAATAGCCAAGCCTGTTCCGCTGAAGCTGGACATTATTTGTTTTCCTATAGCGTAAAAACCTTCCTGCGTAAAGAACCATTCTGCGTACGAACCGTAGAATATTGCGCCGGAAATAACGTGAATTAAATATCTGGCGCTTAATGCTACCAAAACGCCCAATGCCAACGCCGGAGCCGCTTTTTTAAATTTGTTTTTAAAAATTCCGCCTATGCCCAAAACGGTATATGCCGCTACATAATCTAACAAGCAAATGCATATTGCCTGCCAAACAGCCATTTGTCCTTCTCCCGGCAAAAACATAGCCGAAACCACTTTTAAGCCCATACAAATTTGCAATATGGAATAAGTAAATCCGCACAACAACCCCCATTTAACGCCGTATTTATAAGCTATTAAAACAATCGGCAACATACTTGCAATGGTAATTGTACCGCCAAAAGGCAATTCCAAACCTATCATTTTAGAAACAAGTTCCAAAACAACCGCAATTGCAAGACAAAGAGCGCTTTCAACAAGTCTTACTGTTTTTTTATTCATATTTCTTTCCTTTCCACAACTATACCAAAAACGGCATCCGCAAATAATACGGATGCCGTAAAAGACGATACTTCTTTTTCCTACGGCGGCATTATCCGCATCAGGTATAAGGGTTTGGTTTTAAACCATCTCAGCCGAACTTTATCAGCACCCCAATTAGTATTAATATTAATACCTAAGTTGTTAAATTTATTATAAAGCAAAACATTAAAAAGGTCAAGTTATTTGCACCATTTTTTGCAGTTTTTTACCGGTATTCCCGTTTTTTTTGACACTTCTTCTACAGTTAAGCCTTTTTTTATAAATCTTTTGCATACATCTTTTAAAGTTTCGCCAACTTCAATTATATGCATATCCGGGTCGTAAAATCTTACTACTCTCTGTCCCCAAGCATGTTCTAAAGGCAGATGTACATAGTTTATAGGCAAAAGCTCAAGCTTTTTTAAAAAAGCCTCAAAATTATTTTCTTCAAAATAAATTTCGCTGTCGTTACCGCCTAAAGTTATTTTAAAATCTTCTTTAGGTATAAATTTTTCAAAGCTGTTTTTGCTTTGCAAAGATATGCCGCCCGTAAGCACCACATTTTCGCCGTAATTAGATTTTACTCTCAGTCCCAAAACAGTTTTGTAAAACAAAACGGATTTTTCTATATTTTGGGCTACAAGCAAAGTATTTTTATATTTCATAAAAAACACCTCTCGCAAAAACTACGGCGGTTTTAAAAGGCTTTGCCTTTTAAACGCCAAAAGCTTTGCTTTTGGCGTTTAGGCAATCCACGGGATTGCCTAAAACCGCCTTAGTACCGCTTAAAATTTAATATGTTCTTCGTTTGTATATAAAAATATAAAACTTAAAATAAAAACCCGCCGCTTCGTAAAACGCCTTATATAACCTAAGGTTATAAAAAAGAAAAATAAAACAAAATAAACAAAGTTTATTTAAATTTTAAATTCCGAGTAACCGCATTGCAGCTTTGTGCTCCCTTCTTCCGATTAATCGGTTTAAATAAACCAAAATCGGGAGGTCTGCCGGACCCACTGCAAAATATAGGTTCTGAATTAAAAAAGATTGTAGGGTTATTTGGCATTATACGCGATAGCGGCAGGAAATTTAATATTGTTAAATCAGTATAAAAACAATATCAATTTGGCATTGATAAATTTTGACATTGATAAGTTATAAGTTATAAATTATATGCAACAATATTTTTTATTGTTCGTCTATATCGTAAAGCTCCGAAAGCCTTTCAATAAATAAATCCGCAACGGTATTGTATTCGTCGTCATCTTTAATCTCTTCTACAAATTCTTCGCCGTTTTCATCTTCGGCTACTTTTGCTATAACTAAATCGCCGTCGTAATCCAACTGTTCTTTGGGAGTATCAAAAACCGGCAGCATCGCAATATATCTGCCGTCATCCGTAGATATTGCGTCTAATATTTCAAAAGTATAATCTTTGCCGTCATCATCCTGCAAAGTTATAATGTCATTTCCGTATTCATCCATACTTAATTACCTTTTTCCCTTTCTTTATTTAAAACAAATTTATAATATTTTTATAAATTCCGTTAAATTCCATTAATTACATTAAATTACATTAAATCCCGTTAATATCGGTATTACATATACTATTATTATTTTAAACCAAATTTTATATTTAGTCAATCAATTTTAACACAATAAAAACAGAAAACATAAAATATATTAAAGCCGAATGTATTTTTTTGCCTTTGGCTTTAAAAAGAATGTTTAAAACTAAAAAAATCAGGTAAAAATATCACTGTAAGAGGATTTAAAGAAAGGAACTTCTAAAATGACGGTTAAACGCGGAGAGATTTATTACGCTGATTTAAGTCCTGTGGTGGGCTCCGAGCAAGGCGGAATTCGCCCTGTATTAATAGTACAAAACGACGTTGGAAACCGTTACAGCCCCACGGTAATTGCAGCAGCAATTACAAGCCAGCAAGAAAAAGCAAAACTTCCCACGCACATTTCTGTTAATACCGAAAAAAGCGGACTTCAAAAAAATTCCATCATACTTTTAGAACAGGTTCGAACCATAGACAAAAAAAGATTGAGAGAAAAAATGGGCGATTTAGACGAAACTTCTATGAATAAGGTTGACGCAGCTTTATCCGTCAGCTTCGGTCTTTCAACAAAATAAAAATCACTGATATTTTAAATAAATATGTTTAAAATACAAAGCCGCAGGTTTTCTGCGGCTTTTGTTTATCGTTTTTTATTTATTTTTATTTATTTATTTTTAATAAAAGAAATATGACAAGGCATTTCGTGCTCGTTGTAATAAAGCTCCGGATTTCCTTTCATCAACGGCAAAATATATTCTTTAATTTCTTCTTTTACCTTTAAATCGTTTAAATTGCACCATTCTTTTGGCACAAGCTTTTCTTTATCGGCTATTTTTTCTATTTTTTCAAAGCCTATTTTATAAGTGTACGGATTGTTCCCCGTTCTTAAAATAACCGCCATAACTCCGCTTTCGGTCTTTGCAATTTCTACCGCTTTAAAACCAACGTCATAAGCTTCGGTTATATCGCATAAGCTGGATAAATGCATTGCGGCTCTCTGCATTAAATTAAGTTCAATACTTCTAACCTTACATCCTATTTTTTCTCTTACCAAATGTTCCATATACTTGCCGACACCCGAAAGATACTTATGTCCGAAAATATCCGTGGCGCCGCTTTTGGTAGAAGAACCCACATATTCTCCGCTTTCGTCTTTTATCCCTTCGCTTACGGCTATAATTATACTGTTTTCGGTTTGTAATTTTTGTTTAACATCGCTTATAAACTTTTCTTCGTTAAACGGCACTTCCGGAAGATAGGTAAAATCCGGTTTATCTCCGCCTAAAATTTTAGGCATAGAAGCCGCCAAGGTAAGCCAGCCGCTGTTTCTGCCCATAATTTCCACTATGGTAACGCTTTTAACATCATAAATAGAGGTATCGGTTATAAGCTCGCTCATTGTAGTAGCTAAATATTTTGCGGCGCTTCCAAAACCGGGAGTATGGTCGGTTATGCATAAATCGTTATCTATGGTTTTAGGAACTCCTACAAAGTGAATGTCCGAATCTTCAAAAAACTCGTGCAGCTTTAAAATGGTATCCATAGAATCGTTTCCGCCTATGTAAAAAAAGTATCCTATATTATACTTTTTAAAAAGCTCTTTTGCTTTTTCATAGTCTTTAATACTTTCGCCTTTTTCGGGCAATTTGTATCTGCAGCTGCCCAAAGCCATAGCCGGACTTGCTTTTAATTTTTTTATCGTTTCGTCATCCGCAAAATCAAAATCTATTATTTCTTCTTTTAAAAATCCTTCTATTCCGTGTTTCATACCGTAAATTTTACCGATATCTTTATTTTGCTTGCAGGCTGCTATTACACCTGCCAAGGAAGAATTTATAACGGTACTCGGTCCTCCGGATTGTCCCACAATTGCGTTTTTCAAACTATTACCCCCGATATTAATAATACCTCAATTTAATTAATACAATTAATATATGTAATTATAGCATTATAATTATTTATATTCAATATTATTTTTTTGTACGGCGGCAAATTACGAAATAAATTTCGTAATTCAGCCGAAACCTTTTAGGTTTCGGCCAAAACGCCTTGGGCGTTTTTGCCGCTGCAAAGCCACACCGTTGCTTTGCCGCTTAAAGTTCTCATTTTTCTTTTAACTTGACAAACAACCCGCAAAAATATATAATTTTTATTAGGTGATTATATGAAAAATAAACTGTATATTGCCTACTTCCTGTTAACCCTTTTGGTAGTTAATACTTTAAGGACATTGCAGCTTTTGTTTTTAATAGACCCTACTACGGACTTTTATACAAGCGGCACTAATTTGGGAGTGGTTTTTACATACATAATTTTGGCTTTTAGCATAGTCTGCGGTTTATTAAGCATAATTTCAAAAAATATTGCCGTAAGGCTTCCGGCTCCGTCCTTTGAGTTCGGTATAATTCAAATCTTTTTCGGCCTTTCTTTGGCGGTGGAGCCCTTCTTTAGCGTAAAGCTTCCCGAAACCGTTTCAAAACCTTTGGCTTTTGTAAGAATAGCGCTTATTGTGGCTTCGGGTTTAATTTTCATTTATTTCGGCGTAAACAATTTTTTAGGCAAAAAACCAAAATACAAATATTTTGTAGTTCCCGTTATTTGCTATTTAATAAGGCTGATAGTAACATTTGTTTGCTATACGGGTATGTCTAATACAACCAGCAGCAATTACGAAATTCTGATGCTTAGCTGCGCTACCGTATTCTTCTTGTCTCACGGCAAACTGTTAAGCTCTATAGATAATTCGCGTTTGCGTATTATAACTATGCTTTTTGCGGTTTTAACCGCTTTAAGCGCTTCGCTTTGTTCGGTACCGCAAATAATGCTGTTTATTCTTAAAAAATCTTCCGATATTCATTTATCGGTTAACGGTATTGCCTCAAATCTGTTTTTGTTTTTCTATTCACTTTCTTATTTATTTTGCAGGGAAAGCCGTTCCACCCGAAAATACAATAAAATTAAACAATAAAATAGACAGTACAATCACATAATAAATTTAAGCTATATGTTAAACCTTAAAATTAAAGGTTACCTATTTAAAACCAAAAAATTATTTTTTAAAAGGCAATAGACAATACAATCAGGGTACAATGCTTCCCATAGCGGAAAATTTGTCCGATTATTTTGTCTCGTCATTTAAAATACGGCAGTATTCCTGCATTCCTCGACTTCATA
>CADBQU010000007.1 GCA_902796905.1 Oscillospiraceae bacterium
GCGAAACCGTGGCAGGTTCAAGTCTTGCCTAGTGAAAAGTTAAAAATAAAAAAGTAAAAATCGGTAAACCTCTGATGAGATTTACCGCTTTTTTGGTGCGCCGGAAGGGATTCGAACCCCCGACCTTTTGGTTCGTAGCCAAACACTCTATCCAACTGAGCTACCGGCGCGTACACTTTTCGTGCCTGTCTATAATACCACAACAAATTTTAAAATGCAATAGTTTTTTTAATTTTTAATGCTATTTTATTATCAATACCTATTTATTAAGAATATACCGCGTTTTTTAGGAAAAAATATGTTAAGGATTTATAAAAATTTATATTAAAATTTCAGGCGTTTAATTTATATTTTTAGGAGAGATACTATGCAAAAAAATACGCAAAAATTAAGGGAAGAAAAAATTAAGGGAACCATAGTAAAAATAGTTTCTTTTACCGTGGCTTTAATTTTGGTGGCTTTTGGTTTTATTATAAAAATGTGCCACGATAAAAAAATGCTGCAAATAGAAAATTATAACACTTACAGCAGAGCGTTCGTAGGGCTTACCGAAAATGCCGAAAACGTTAATTTTGCTTTAAAAAAGGCAATGTATACAACCGATAGCAATATGCTTGCCAATTACGCGTGCGAAATTATAACCGAAAGCTCCGCGGCGGTAACCAATTTGTCTTCGTTGCCTATAAACAAAGGCAGCAGCGCCATTTTAAAGTTTTTTACCCAAACCGGAGATTTTTCGTTTTATCTTTCTAAAAAAGCCGCGGCAAAAAAAGATATAAGCAGTTCCGAACAGCAAAATTTAGCTTCTTTAAGCGCGGTTTCCGAAAAAATTTTCGAACGTTTGGAAAACGCCGAGGCCGAACACAATAATATGAATTATTATAACGATAATATAAAAAATATGGATTTAAGCATAGAGGGATTTGACGAAAACAGTATTATAAATTTAAGCGGTGTTTTAAACGAAAACGACGACACTTTAAAAAGCTATCCCACTTTAATTTACGACGGTCCGTATTCAGAACATTTATTGAATAAAAAATCTGTTTTTTTAAGCGGTGTTAAAGAAGTTTCTTTGGAATTTGCAAAAGCCGCAGCGGCAAAGGCTGCGGGCGTAAAAGAAAGCGAGCTGAGCAAAACCTACGAAGAAAACGGAAATTTAAGCGCCTACAGATTTAATTATTCCGGCGGTACGGTAACGGTTACAAAAAACGGTGGATATTTAATGTATTTAAGAAAAAACGTTACTCAAAGCGAAAGTAAAATATCTGCAAACGAAGCCGTAAGAAAAGCTCTTGAATTTTTAAAAAATAATTTTGATTACAGCTTTAAACAGTCTTATTATTCAATTTCAAACGGAATATGCACCGTTAATTTTGCTTATTATAAAGACGATGTTATATATTATCCCGATTTGGTTAAAGTGGGTATAGATTTAAATAACGGCAATACGGTGCTTTTTGACGGCAGTACCTTTTTGCTTAATCATAAAACCCGCAATTTTGAAAACCCGCAAATTTCTGTAACCGACGCCCAAGCAAAGCTTTCGAGTAAATTAAATATAGAATCTTATAAGCTTGCCGTAATACCTTCGGACGATGCCGGCGAAAGCGAAAAATTCACTTACGAATTTTTAACCAAAAACGAATTGGGCGAAGATATGTTGATTTATATAAATTGTAAAACCGGCGAAGAAGAGGATATTTTAATTTTATTAAAAACCGACGGCGGAACTTTAACAAAATAAATTTTAACGTTTTTTGTATTAAAAATGCAATTAAAATTTAAAAAACAAAAAAGTGAGGATACACGGAAAACTTCCGGTCCTCACTTTTTATTCAAGTTTTATTTTGCCTAAAGATTTAAACTTATTTTAAAGCTGCTTTTAAATTGTTAAGCTGTTCACGAAGCTGTTCGGGTAATTTGTTACCGAATTTTTTGTAATGCTCTTCAATTTCGTCAGCTTCTTTAGTCCAGATATCTTTGTCAACTTCCAAAATGCCTTTTAAAGTATCAATAGACATATCCAAATCCGTAAGGTCTATATCTTCTGCATTTGGAATATAGCCTATAGCGGTTTCCCTTGCGTTTGCTTTGCCTTCGCAACGGTCGATAATCCAGTTTAAAACTCTCATATTATCGCCGAATCCGGGCCAGATAAAGTTGCCTTCGTCATCAGTTCTAAACCAGTTAACGTTAAATATCTTAGGAGCCTTATCGCCTAATTTTTCGCCCATATCAAGCCAATGTTTAAAGTAATCGCCCATATTGTAGCCGCAGAACGGAAGCATTGCCATGGGGTCTCTTCTTACTACGCCTACTGCGCCTGCAGCTGCGGCTGTGGTTTCACTGGCCATTGTAGAACCTACAAATACGCCGTTAACCCAATCTTTGGATTGATATACCAACGGAGTGCATTTTGCTCTTCTTCCGCCGAAGATGATTGCGGAGATAGGTACGCCCGCACCTTTATCGAATTCATCCGATAAGCAAGGACAATTCTTTGCGGGAGCTGTGAAACGGGAGTTGGGATGAGCTGCGCTGGTTTCAACCTTTTTGGTTTTGTCATATTTGGTGTAATCCCAGGGTTCGCCTCTCCAGTTAAGAGCGTTTTTAGGAGGATTTTTGTCAAGTCCTTCCCACCAAACCGTATTGTCGTCTAAATTTAATGCAACGTTTGTAAATATTGTGTTTTTCTTTGTGCTTTCAAGAGCGTTAAAGTTGGAATGAGCATTGGTGCCGGGAGCTACGCCGAAGAAGCCGTTTTCGGGGTTAATGGCGTAAAGTCTGCCGTCGGGACCGATTTTCATCCAGGCAATATCGTCGCCTACAGTCCAAATTTTGTAGCCTTTTTTCTTTAAATATTCCGGAGGAATTAACATAGCGAGGTTTGTTTTACCGCAAGCAGACGGGAATGCTGCCGCAATATATTTAACTTCGCCTTTGGGATTTTCAAGACCTAATATAAGCATATGTTCTGCCATCCAGCCTTCTTTCCAGCCCTGGAAAGAAGCAATTCTTAAAGCAAAACATTTTTTGCCTAAAAGAACGTTTCCGCCGTATGCAGAGTTTACCGAAATAATGGTATTGTCTTCGGGGAAGTGGCAGATGTAACGGTTTTCGGGGTCTACGTTACATTTTGCATGTAAACCTCTAACCCAATCGTTGCTGTCGCCTAAAGTATCCAATACTTTTTGACCTATACGGGTCATAATAGCCATATTTAAAACAACATAAATACTGTCGGTTACTTCAACGCCTATTTTGGCAATAGGAGAACCTATAGGACCCATAGAATAGGGGATAATATACATTGTACGGCCTTTGTAGCTGTCTCTTGCAATGTTGTAAAGTTTTTCGTACATTTCTTTGGGGTCGCACCAATTGTTGGTAGGACCTGCGGTTTCTTTGTCTTTAGTACAAATAAAAGTACGGTCTTCTACACGGGCAACATCGTTAGGCTTGGTTCTGTGTAAATAGCAGCCGGGTAATTTTTCCTGATTTAATTTAATCATTTCGCCGGTTTCTACTGCTTCTTTGCGCAATTCTTCAAGCTGTTCTTCACTGCCGGTTATAAGAACAACATTGTCCGGATTAACAAGATTTTTCATCTCTTCAATCCATGCTGCAAGGGTTTTATTTTTAATCATAATTTTTTCCTCCCATTATAATTAAATTATTTATTTTGGCAGGCAAATAGGCAAAAGGTTAAAACTGTATAAACTTTAAATTAAAACCAAATTTCACCTATTAACACTATTATTTATATTATCATAATTTAAAAGGTTAATCAACAATAATATGTTAAAAATTTTTTAATTTTCACTTATTATTAAATACAATACAAACATTGTGCCTTAATAGTATAGACAAACAAAACGGGAAAATATTCCGTTAGGGAACTGTTGTACCCTGATTGCTTTGGCTAAGGCAAAAGTTTAATTTTTGCCTTAGCCAAAGTTTTTAAAGCCTAAATTTGTTTTTAAAAAACAAACTATTCTATTGCGCTTGTACGGTAAACAAATTTTACTTTGCCGTCCATATCATCCGATATTCCGGAGAAGGATTTATAATCTTTGGAAACATCTACCGTGGCTTTTAAGCGTGTTACAACCGAGGCCAAATCGCCTTTAACCAAAGAAACTATTTTTTCCAAACCTTGATTGTTTAATTCTTTTAATCCGTCGCTTAGCTTTAAGCTGCCCGATGTTAATTCGCCTACGCCTTCTTTTAAAGCAGGTAAATTGCTTTTAAGCTCTTTTGTGCCTTGTGTAACTTTTTCTACACCGGCGGTATAGCTTAAAATGCCTTCGTAGAACCGGTTGTATTTATTTAATTGGTCTAAGGCAGAATCTATTTGCGGTTTTAGGGTTTGTTTTGCAAGGTTTAACATTAAGCCGTTAATTGCGGCTTTTCCCTGTGCGGTAGAGGCTTCGGCAGCATACTGGCTGTACTTGGAAGCTTCCGTAACCATTGTTTGCGCTGCGGACACATAATTTTGTGCGTCTCCGCCTTTGGTGCTTGCAAGATAAATTGCAACGGAGGTTATTCTTTCGGCTACGGCAGGAACTTTAACCTGAGCTAAAACCGCATTATATAATGCCGGATTGCCTGCGGTTAAATTAGGTACTTTTTGTACGGTGCCGGCGCTGGTTAAAAGTTTTGAAATTTCGGGCAAAGCTTCTTCGGTGGTTTTGCCTTGTTTGCCGTAAACATAAAGCATATATTTAACCGTATCGTACTGGTCTTCGGGAACGCCTTTTGCCTTTAAGGTATCGTTTACTTTAGCCGAAGCTATTGAAACCAACTGTTTTTGCTGGGTTTCGGTAGGATTATTAATAAGTCCGTTTAAAACGGTTTTATAATTATCTTTTGTTAAAGAATCTATAGTTATGTTATTTGCTTTAATTTGATTTTCTACTGTTGAAAGAATAGAGCCGTAAACGGTGTCGGCACCGGCGTTTAATTCGGAGCTGTGAGAAGAAATTTCGCTTAAACCGTTATAAATAGCGTCTACGCCCGAAATTAAAGTGTCTGTTTTTGAAAGTAAGGTATTTAAACCGTTATAAAGCGAAGAACTGCCGTTTAAAAGTTTATTCATACCGCTTGAAAGAGCGTCGGCTTTATCCGCAATACTGTCAAGAGAATCAAATTTGGAAGTATCTACCGCGCTGAACACTTCGTTTGTGGCTATTGTAACCGTATTGCCCAAAGTAAAGTTTTCTACGTCTGCGGTAATTTCAATATAATCGGGGATGGAGTAATCGGAGCTGTTTAAATTAAGGTTATCGCTAAGTCCCGGAAAAGCTACGCCTAAAACCGCCGTGCGGTCGCCGTCGTTAATGATTTTTCCGTTTAAAACATCAACATTTTTAAAGTTGTCATTATCTAAAAGCATACCGGTAAGCATAACAAACGGAACGTAAATTTTTTCTTTTTTGCCGTCTACGGTAACGTTTTCGTACTGGTTGTTTTTATAGTCAAATCTTATGGTGCATTTACCGCTTTTGCCCAAAAGCTCTTTGGGGCTAATGCTTTTGCCGTTTAATTTGTAACTTACCGAAAGGTCTACGGGAAGCTCTTTTTCTATATTTCCGTTATAGTAAATGTCTTTTCCGTTAGCGTCCCAAACCTTCATATTGTCTTTGTTAAGGGTATAGCTTTCGTCGCCTTTAACATTTTCAATATTTGTAAGTTCGGATTTATCGTTAAGTTTGGCGTTTGCAACCGAATTTTTAATCCAGTCGCTTACTATAATTTTTTCAACGCTGCCGTCGGCGCCTGCCAAAACATAAACCGTTTCGTCTTTTTCGCATTTGTCGTTTTCGGTTGCGGTTGCGGCAACTTTGGTATCGGCAGTTGCTTTTTTAGAGGTTTCGGTACTGTTCTGTGCCAAAATTCCGGCGCTTAACGAACTTAAAAGAACCGTTACCGAAAGAGTAGCAGATAAAATTTTTAAGGTTTTATTTTTCATTTAAATCTTCCTCCTTGGTTTCGTTTAAAACATTATTTTGTGAGTTTTGTGTATTTGTGGTATTAACTGCATTGCTTACGGGTTCTTTTTTGTTTTCGGTTTTGCCGAAAGCATTGTTTAAAGCCCGGTCAATTTCAGAATTATCGTTTGTGGTTTCTGCATTTGCATCTGCGCCTGTAGTTGCGTAGGTTTTTTTTGCCGAACCTTTGCTTGAATTGCTTGTGCTTTTAATTTTCATACCCAAAGTGGTTTTAATAATAACTTTATCAAACAAAATCAAAAGCGCAGGTAAGAAGAATATTACGCAAATAATGCTTATTACGGCGCCTCTTGCCATTAACATACACATAGAACTTATAATGTCTATATCCGAATAAACCGCAACGCCGAATGTTGCCGCAAACAAACCTAAACCGCTTACTATAATAGAGGGGATTGAGGCTCCCAATGCTACGGATACCGCTTGTTTTTTATCTAATCCGCTAACACGTTCGGCTTTGTAACGCGTGGTTAAAAGTATAGCGTAGTCTACCGTGGCACCAAGCTGTATGGTACTTATACATATAGGCGCTATAAACGGAAGCTGCTGGTTCATATAGTGGGGAAGTCCCAAGTTGATAAATATTGCAAGTTCTATTACCGAAATTAAAATAAACGGTAAAGATAAGCTCTTTTGGTTGAGTAAAATTATTAAGAAGATAAGCGCTATAGAAACGGCGTTAACAACTTTAAAGTCGTGGTCGGTGGTTTCTATCATATCTTTCATACATGGAGCTTCGCCTATAAGCATACCGCTTTTATCATATTTTTTAATTATGGAATTTAAACTGTCTATTTGATTATTTACATTGTCGCTTGCAACATGATATTCCGAATTTATAAGCATAAGCTCCCATTTATCGCTTTTTAATACGGTTCTTACGCTGTCGGGTAAAATTTCTTCGGGAACCCTTGAACCTATTACGGATTCTAAGCTTAAAACGTATTTTACGCCTTTAACCTGTTCCATTTCGTCTATCATATTATGAACGGTTTTTGTAGGCAAGCTTGAATTTACCAAAACCATATGTGTAGAGGCAATATCAAATTCTTCCGACAATTTGGAATTTGCTATTACAACATCTATATCTTCGGGTAAGCATTGGCCCATATCGTAGTAAACTTCGCTGTTTGTTTTGCTGTATCCGTAATATGCCGGGGTAATAAGTAAAACAAATATTATTAAAAATACAGGGAAGATTTTAACCAAGCCCTTAGACATTTTGTGTGTATTGGGAATAATTGATTTATGAGATAATTTTGATAAAGGCTTATCAAAAATAAGTATAAGCGACGGTAAAACCGTAACGCAGCCCAAAACGCCCAATATAACGCCTTTTGCCATAACTATACCTAAGTCTTTACCTAATGTAAAGCTCATAAAACAAAGAGCTATAAAGCCGGCAACCGTTGTAATGGAACTGCCCAAAACAGAGTTCCAGGTTTTTTTAATTGCAACCGCCATGGCTTCGTTTTTATCGGGATACTTAAGCTTTTCTTCGTTGTAGCTGTGCCAAAGGAAAATTGAATAGTCCATTGTAACGGCTAACTGTAAAACCGCCGATAACGCTTTGGTTATGTATGATATTTCGCCCAAGAAGTAGTTGCTTCCCAAATTTAAAAGTATCATCATACCTATAGACGCCAAAAAGATAAAAGGAATTAACCAGTTGTCTAACAGTATCATCATAGCGGCGCAAGCCAATAAAACGGCTATGCCTACATATATAGGCTCTTCTTTTTCGCAAAGGTCTTTTAAATCGTTAACCAATGCGGACATACCCGAAACAAAGCATTGTTTTCCGGCTGTGGCGCGAATATCTTTAATTGCTTTAAGCGTTGCGTCTTCCGAAGTAGAGCTGTCAAAGAAAACCGCTACCAACGTAGATTTATCGGTATTAAATGCTTTATAAAATTTTTCCGGAAGCATTTCTTTCGGGAAAGAAAGGTCTGCTATTGAATCATAGCCTATAACCGTATCTACATGGTCTATTTTTTTAACGTTTTCTATCATTGCTTTAGTGTCTTTATCAGACATATTTTCTACAACAATAAAGGCAAATGCGCCTTTTTTGAATTCTTGCATCAACTCGTCTTGACCCTTTACCGTTTCCATATCTTTTGGTAAATAAGTAAGCATATCGTAGTTAATTCTTATGCTTAAATATCCAAAAAGCGAAGGAACAAGCAAAACTAAAGTTAATACCAAAATAAGAACTTTGTGTTTAACAATGGATTTTGCTAACTTCATTATTAATCTTTATCCTCCTCGTCTGTATCTTTAAAATAAGTTTCAACTTTTTTTGAAGGTTTTGCACCTTTAACGTTGGTAATTACGGTACACATATTTAAAATACCTTCAATTGTTAAAATAATGCCCAAAAGCGCTATAGGTACGGAACTGCTTTTTGCATAGCAAATAATTAAAACTATGCCTGCCACGGTTGCAATGCAGCCTAAAACAAAAGAAACCCACCAGGCGCTTAAGCCAAATCTTTTGGCGTCTATAGAAGTTTGAATTTTAAGCAAACCGTCAATTAAACCCAAAAGACCGAAAACAATATACATAAAGTTTAAAAGCTTTATGGGATTAAATAAAAGTACGGCTCCCAAAATTATAAGTAAAATGCCAAAAGCCAAATCATGTTGAAAAGCCAAACTGTAAAGGTCTTTGCTGAAGTAGCCGTAAAGTTTTACAATTCCGAAGATAAGTAAAACCACGCCGCTTATAATTCCTATTAAATTAGAAAAAAACGTAGGAAAAATTAAAAGCAAAAGTCCCATTAAAGTTATAGCCGAGCTTGCCGCAATATAAGAAATTTTTGCGGTTTTTACATTTTTATCGTTGCTCATAAAATCACTCCCTTGTATTTATTTTCCAAAAAAGATTATATTTTATTCGTAATAAAAATATAATAGGCAAAAACTTTCGAGTGTTTAATTTTTAGGCAAACATTGAAAAATGTCTAAATTTTAGTGCAAAAAAATTTAAAGTATGTTATAATGTTCGCAGACAAATCAAAGCTAAAGCTTTGATTTAAAAACCTTCGGTTTTTGCAACATTCGTTGCGTCTGCTCCATTGAATTACAAAAACCATTTTTAGGCAAAGCCTAAAAAACGGCTGGCGCCGTACGGAAACTTTTTTCGTTGGTTTTTTAATATAATGTTCGCAGATAAATCAAAGCTAAAGCTTTGATTTATAAATGCTTTGCATTTAGGACTTCGTCCCGTCTGCTCCATTGAAATTTTAAAATCGTTTTTTGCAAAGCAAAAAATGCAGCTTACGCTGCCCAAAGCCTTTGGCTTTTGATTTTAAAATATAATGTTCGCAAGACAAATCAAAGCTAAAGCTTTGATTTAAAAACCTTCGGTTTTTGCAACATTCGTTGCGTCTGCTCCATTGAATGACCAAAAGCAAAATTCTTACGAATTTTAAAACGGCTGTGCCGTTTTAAGCTACGCTTTGCTTTTGTGATTAAATGTTCGCAGACAAATCAAAGTTAAAGCTTTGATTTAAAAATGCTTTGCATTTTACGGCGTTCGCCGTGTCTGCTGCATTGAATTACAAAAACCATTTTTAGGCAAAGCCTAAAAAACGGATGGCGCCGTACGGAAACAAAGTTCTTATTGGTTTTTAACAGAATATTTTCTTTAATTTTAAACTTTATTTATCGGTGGTGGAAAATGACTAATTTAACAAAAAACGCAATTAAAAAATCTCTTTTGGAACTTTTAAACGAAAGACCCATAAATAAAATAAGCGTTAAAGACATAGTGGAAAGATGTCAGATAAACCGCAATTCGTTTTATTATCACTATCAGGATATACCGGCTGTTATAGAGGAAATAGTAAAGGAAGAAGCAGATAACATAGTAAGCAAATGCCATACAATAAATTCTTTAAGTATGGCTATAGATATTGCTTTTTCTTTTGCCAAAGAAAACAAAAAAGCCGTTTATCATTTATATAATTCGGCAAACCGAGATATTTTTATAAGATTTACCATGGAGCTTAGCGAATATGTTGTAAAAATATATTTAACCAATACTTTCGGGGAAGAAAAAAGCAAAGATCGTGATGTGTTTTTAAATATTTTAAAGGCTTCGCTTTTTGGTTGCGTTATAGATTGGATAATTTCGGGTATGGACGATAACGCCATAAACGATATACATAGGTTAATTACTCTTTGCAGCGGATTTTCGGAAGAAATAGCCAAAAGAAGCAAAGAGATTTAATAGGGGTATAGGGGCGAAGCCCCCCAAAGGCTGAAAGCCTTTGGGCAAAGCTAAAGCTTTGCGCAAAAACCTTTGGTTTTTGCGGGCTTCGCCCCTCGGCATACAAAAAGGCAGTAAAGACTTAAAAATCTTTACTGCCTTTTTAATTTTGTTTTATTCCTTTATCCACGAAATTTCGTGTTCGTCTTTTTGCGGACGTTTCATAAGGCTTTTAATTGCGTCTTTAACATTTTCGTTTTTGTACATAACGTTAAAGCATTGTTCGCAAATGGGCATTTCAACATTGTACCGTTCTTTAATTTTAATAACTATTTTTGCCGCGTGGTAGCCTTCTACCGTTCCTACTTCTTTTAAAGCTTCCGCTACAGATAATCCGTTGGCAACTTTTTCTCCGAAACGGTGGTTTCGGCTGTGTACCGAAGTACAGGTAACAATTAAATCGCCTAACCCGGAAAGACCTGAAAAAGTTTCCTGCTTTGCACCCATTTTAACGCCTAACCTGGCTATCTCGGTTAAACCTCTGGTAATGAGTGCGGCGCGGGTATTATCTCCTAACCCCAAACCGTCTATAAATCCGCCGGCTACGGCTATTATATTTTTTAAAGCTCCGCCCAATTCTACTCCGCAAATGTCATCGTTTGCGTAAATTCTTAAATTTTCGTTTGAAAAAGTTTCGGTTACGGTATGGCATACGCTTTGTTTTTCGCAGGCTACAACCAAACTTGTAGGCACGTTACGCGCCACTTCCTCTGCGTGGCTGGGACCCGATAAAACAGCTACGGGAACTTTTATATACTGTTTTAAAATCTCGCTTAAACGCTTTTGCGTTTTGGGCTCAAACCCTTTAGCCACATTAACAACTATACCCTTTTCTTTTTCTTTTAAAAGCTTTGCAATATCTTCTACGGCAAAACTCGGCACTGCCATAACGCAAATATCGGCAGAATTAAAAGAAGAGGTATCGGTTGTGATTTTTATTTCTTTAGGAATAACTATTCCTTTTAAAAGCTTGCTTTCTCTAAACTTGTTAAGCTCGTCGGCTTCTTCTTTAAACTTTGTATATAAAATAACATTGTTTCCGTTTTTATATAATGTTAAAGCTAAAGCTATGCCCCAGCCGCCGCTTCCTAAAACAGTAATATCAGCCATTTTTATTTTTTGCACCTCTTTTAAAAGCAGGCTTTTCGGTTCCGTTTAAAAGCCTTTTTATATTATCTTTATGTTTAATTATTATAGAAACCGACATTATGGAAATTAAAAGTGTTGTAATAACCGTATTCCCAAAAGGCTCGTTTCTTAAAAACATATTAAATGCGTTCATTTTAAAAATAGGAGTAAATATTATAAGTGAAATTGCAGCGGATAAAGAACCGGCGGAAACATATTTTGTTATAAGCGTAACTATTAAAAAGGCGCATAAAGCACAAATTGCCGTAGGGTAATTGCAAGCAATTAAAACGCCTAAGGTCATTGCTACGGCTTTTCCGCCCCTGAATTCAAAAAACAAAGGGAAAAAATGTCCCACCATACAAAATACGGCGCAAAAATATCCGCCGTATAACGGGTAAAACAAATCTATTTGATATGTTTTATATAAAGCACCGAAAATTAAAAATCCCGCAAAAGAAGTAAAAAAACCTTTTAAAACGTCGCAAATAAATGTTAATGCGGCTAAAGATTTTCCCATAATTCTTAAAACATTGGTCATTCCGGCATTTCCGCTGCCGAAATTTCTAACGTCTTTTTTTGCTATGGATTTTGAAAAAATAACGGCAAAATTTACACTGCCTATTAAATAGGCAAGTATTGCGGTTAAAATTATATAAACTATATACATACCTTGCGTTTCTCCTTAAAAACGGTAAAAATTAAAAACGGTAAAAAGTTTTCGCCTAAAGCTTAAAAAATAATTATATTTAATATAAAAATGTTTTTTGGCTTACATTATTGTTTTAGTAATAATTTTTATGCGGATAAATTCGGTTTAGGCGTAAAAATTATTTTTATTGATTTAAAACCCTACAATACGGTTTGGTAATTTTATTGTTTTTCTCCGCGTTCCCTTATAATAAATCTAATAGGGGTGCCCTCTAAACCGAAAGTTTTTCTTATTTGGTTTTCAATATATCTTTGATAAGAAAAATGGAATAAATCCTTTTTGTTGCAAAAACAAACAAATGTGGGAGGTGCTACGGATACTTCGGTTATATAGTATATTTTTAAACGTTTGCCTTTGTCGCTTGGGGGTTGAACTCTTGCGGTGGCGTCTGCCAAAAGGTCGTTAAGCATACCGGTGGAAACCCTAAAATTGTTTTGCTCGTAAACATAATCTATTAAAGAGAACAATCGGTTTATGCGTTGACCGGTTTTAGCCGAAATAAAAATTATTGGCGCATAGCTCATAAACGAAAAGTCAACCATTAATTTTTTGCGGTAAGAGTCCATGGTTCCGCCGTCTTTTTCTATTAAATCCCATTTATTGACCGCTATAATACAAGCTTTTCCGGCGTCTATTGCCAAAGCCGCAACTTTACTGTCCTGTTCGGTAAAGCCTTCGGCAGCGTCTATCATAATAATACAAACGTTGCTTCTTTCTACAGCCATTTTAGCCCTTATAATGCTGAATTTTTCAATTTTTTCTTCTACTTTGCTTTTGCGCCTTAACCCGGCGGTATCTATAAAATTATAGGTTTTGTTATTAAATGTTATGCGGCTGTCTATGGCGTCGCGCGTGGTGCCGGCAATATCGCTTACAATTGTTCTTTCTTCTCCGGAAATAAAATTAACCAAAGAGCTTTTTCCGGCGTTGGGTTTGCCTATTATGGCAACATTTATAATGTCTTCGTCTTCTGCTTCAAGTTCCTCTTTGGAAAGATTTTTTATAACTTCATCCAAAAGATCTCCCGTACCGTGTCCGTGTGCGGCAGATACTTGAATAGGATCGCCCAACCCCAAATTATAAAACTCATAAAATTCAGGGGAGGGAGCGCCTATGCTGTCGCATTTGTTAACACAAAGAACTATGGGTTTTCCGCTTTTTTTAAGCATATCGGCCACTTCGTAATCGGTAGCTACCGGACCGGTTGTAAGGTCGGTTACAAATATTATAACGCTAGCGGTGGAAATTGCAAGCAATGCCTGTTCTCGCATTTTTTTAAGTATAACGTCTTTGCCTTCGGGTTCAATACCGCCGGTATCTACCAAAAGCATTTTGTGTCCCAGCCATTCGGCGTCGCCGTAAATACGGTCCCTGGTAACGCCGGGAGTATCGTCAACAATAGATAGGCGTTTGCCTATAAGTTTATTAAAAAGCGTGCTTTTGCCAACGTTAGGCCTTCCTACAACAGCAATAACGGGTTTTGCCATTTTGTTTTCCTTTCTTAAGTAACTTTATGTACATGTTTTTTATATTTTATAATTGTTTGTGATTCTTTAATTGTAATTTTTGTTTTTATGTTTATATATAATTTTTATGTATATTATAATTTTGATAATTTTTATAAATAAAGCTTTTGTATTATAATAACTAAAGCCTTTATTTAACTGCTAAAGTAAAAGTGAGTCTATAAATTCAAAACCGTCTAAAGAAACAAATTTAATTTTAACGTCAAGTTCGGTTTCCAACTGTTCTACAGTGGTATCGTCTAAAAAAATATCTTTTTCTCTTCTTAGCATATTATCGGGTAAAATTAAAATTTCGCCTAAATCTTTGCCTTTTAGCTGATTGATGATATCTTTACCCGTAATAAGGCCCGAAACGGTAATATTGTGCCCGAAAAAGTCATTTTTAATTTCAAAAACTTTACAATCTAAATTATGCCATTTTGCTTTTGCTTTGTCAACAATTCCTTTTATTTGAGGAAAAGCCGCAACGCCGGTAGCCGCCGATTTTTTGCAGGGCTTTTTTAATTCTTCTGCCATATTTAAGGCTTTTTCTGTTTCGTCCTCAAAAAGCGAACTCATACCTATTCCGTTTTCAAGCTGTAAAAAATCTCCGTAAAATTCGGCTTTTGGAAAAGGCAGCTCCGCCTTTATATAAAATTCGTCTCCGGCAAACGCCCTTCTGGGCTCGGTGTTAAAGCTTTCTATAATGCTTATTACTTCTTTGGCTTCTGCCGAAGTAAAGGGTCTTAGCGGATATAAGCCTTGGCGGTATTTGGTTAAACCTACCGGAACGGCGGAAACACTTTGAACGTTTTTAAGCCCCAAAATATCGGTTAAAGATTTTTTAAGCTCTTGACCGTCGTTAATTCCGGGCATAAGTACCAGCTGACAGTTAATTTTTATTCCGGCTTCGTTAAACCTGTATAAATGCTTTAAAGCGTCGCCCGCAAAACGGTTGTTCATTATTTTGCATCTTAACTCTTTGTTTGTTGTATGCACCGAAATATTTATGGGGCTTATGTGCATTTTAATAATGCGTTCTACTTCGTGTTCGGTTATATTTGTAAGGGTTATGTAATTGCCGAATAAAAAAGAAAGCCTTGAATCGTCATCTTTAAAATAAAGGCTTTTTCTTAAGCCTTTGGGCAGTTGGTCTATAAAGCAAAAAATACATTTGTTTTTGCAGGAATGTTGTTTGTCCATTAAATAGGTTTCAAAAACAAGACCTAAATCTTCCGATTCTTCTTTTTTAACCTTAACTTTTATTTTTTTGCCTAATGGGTTTTGCAGTAATAAAACGGGGTTTTTGTTTTCGGCGTAAAAGCTGTAGTCCAAAACGTCCATAATTTCGTTTCCGTTAATTTTTAAAAGAGTATAGTATTTTTTAATTTTTTTGCATTTATCTGCAGGAGAACCTTTTAAAATGTCTTTAATTTCTACCGTTTTAATCACCGCCGTTCGTAAAAAATATATCAAAACAAATCAAAACAAACCAAAATAAATAAATAAAGCCTTAATTAAAAATTAAAAACCTACATACTACTAAAAATAAAACATATTAATATAATTATTATAAACAAATTAATATAAACAAAAATATAAATAAAAATAAAAATATGCGGTGTGGATGTAATTATTATTTCAAAAAAATAAAGAGGGTATTAAACCCTCTTTACCGATTTTTGTGTTATTAGGGGCCTAATGTTAATTTAATACTAAAATTAGTCCTCAACTTTTTTAACAACTTCACGTCCCTTGTAGTATCCGCATTCAGGGCAAACTCTGTGAGGTCTTTTATAGCTGCCGCAACGATCGCATTTAACTAATGTGGGGGCTTCTAATTTCCAAAGATTTGAACGTCTTTTATCACGACGGGCTTTTGAAACTTTCCTTTTTGGTACTGCCAATTTAGGCACCTCCTTTTTATTTGGGGCAGTCGCATTTAAACTTATTTAAGTTTTTGCCGCAAACGGAGCAAATACCCAAACAGTCAGGACTGCATAGATGAAGAGTGGGTAGGTTTAGTATAATTTCACTTCTTAAAAATTCGTCAACATTAAATTTAAGAAGGGGAACTAAAATATAATCGTCGTTCTCGTTTTCTTCCTGCGTTACAAAAACACGCTTAATATTTAATGTGATTTGTTGCTCTGTTTCTTCAAAGCAACGGTCGCACGGTTTTAAATAAAACGCATTTAAAACTGCATTTAATTTTAAAACATCGGCGGAATTTTTAATAACACCCTTTAATGTAACCGGTTTTTTAAGCGGAAAAATACCGTCTATTTCTTCGCCGCTTAAGTCTACGCTTAAATCAATAGGCATTTCGGAATTTTCTTTTCGTGAAATTTCTCTTAAATCTAATTCCATAATACACTCCAATGTCGCAAAGATTATTATATCTAATGGAAAATGGTTTGTCAAGAGTAAAAAACGCAAAATAAACCATTTTTATATGTAATATAAATATATAACCGAATATACAGCGGATATATGCGTTATATGTTATATAATTTTGTTTTGGGGTTTAAAAGATTTACTCCTAAAAGCAATAAAAACAAAAACATAAAAAATATAAAAGTTTAAAAACCGATTTTTTATTTTTTTAAAAAATAAAAAAATAAAAAAACAGCCGTTACCGGCTGCATTTTTTATTAATCAGACAGCTCTTGTTACCTTACCGGAGCGAAGACAACGTGTGCAAACATTAATCCTTTTAGGAGTTCCGTTTACAATTGCCTTAACACGCTTTACGTTGGGTTTCCATGTTCTGTTGGATCTTCTGTGCGAGTGAGAAACAGCAATACCGAATTTAACTTCTTTGCTGCATATATCACATTTTGCCAATTTAGGCACCTCCTTAATTTTCAATAGCCATATTATAATATCACTTTTTTTATAATAATGCAAGAAAAATTTTAAATTTTTTTATTGAAGCCTTGCTTCTTTCGTAGTATAATTATAAAAAATAATATAATTATGTATTTTTCGGCAAACAATATATTGTTTTTGTATTGTTTTTTGCAAAAAATTAAAACAGTATAAACTTGTCGGCTGCCAAGCCCCAAAAACAAAAACAAGGTTTTTGTTTTTGCGCAAAAGCGTTGGCTTTTGCCAAAACCCGAAAAAGTTTTTTCGGGTTTTGGGGCTTGGCATAATTGATTGAATTTAAAGGAGCAGTGATTTTTTTGAAATATAAAGCAGTTGTGTTTGATTTGGACGGTACGCTTGCAAACAGTTTGGAAGACCTTAAAAATGCCGTTAATTACGGTATTAAAAAGTTGGGATTTTACGAGCCTACCGTAGAAGAGTACAGGCTTTTTGTGGGTAACGGCACCGAAAAAATGATTGAAAGAGCTTTAAAGGAAAACGCCACAAAAGAAAATATAGAAAAGGTTAAACAGGATTATTTGGAATATTACGGTAAACATTTTGCCGATTACACAAAAGCATACGAAGGTATGCCGGAGCTTATACAAAAATTACATAAAAACGGTGTTAAAATTGCCGTTGTAACAAACAAAGTTAATTCTATGGCAAGTACGGTTGTAACCAAACTTTACGGAAATTACTTTGATATTATAGAAGGTCAAAGGGACGGAATACCCGCAAAGCCCGACCCCACTTTAACATTAATGGTTATGGAAAAATTGGGCGTTAAACCCAATGAGTGCGCTTTTGTTGGAGATTCCGGCGTAGATATTAAAACCGGTAAAAATTCCGGCGCTGCTCCCATAGGCGTTTTATGGGGATTCAGAGAAAAGGAAGAGCTTATTTTAAACGGAGCAAAATATATTGCAAAAACCGCAAAAGAGCTTGAAGAGCTTTTACTGGATTAATTTTTATTTTTTACGGTTTGGACGGGACGGTAAGTAAAGATGAAAAGAGAAGGATATATAAACTGGGACGAATATTTTATGGGCATAGCTTTGCTTTCGGCTAAAAGAAGCAAAGACCCTGGTACTCAGGTAGGAGCCTGCATTGTAAACGATGAAAACCGAATTATGAGCGTAGGTTATAACGGTATGCCTAAGGGATGTTCCGACGATGAATTCCCATGGGACAGGGAAGGCGATGTGCTTAAAAGCAAATATGCTTTTGTTTGCCATGCCGAGTTAAATGCCATTTTAAATTTCAGGGGCGGAAATTTATCCGGTTGCAGAGTTTACTGCACCCTTTTTCCGTGTAATGAATGTGCAAAAGCTATTATACAAATAGGAATAAAAGAGATAATATATTTAGAAGATAAATATGCAGATACAGACGGCGTTAAAGCTTCTAAAAGGATGTTTGACGCAGCCGGAGTTAAATACACGCAGTATAAAAAAACCGGCAATTCCGTAAGTTTTAATCTTTAAAAAAAACAAAATTATATTGAGATAATTTTATTTTTTTAGTATAATAAACAGATACTGTATTAAAAATAAAAAACAGTGTGTTTTTTGCATATTGTTAAGTTTAAAAAACATAAAAATATATGTAATTATACGGGCGAAAAGCCCTCCGAAAACAAATGCTTGTTTTCGGAACAAAAGCCAAGGCTTTTGTAAAAGCCGTAAAACGGCTTTGGGCTGTTCGCCCTTAGTACAAACAATAAATACAACAGCAGAAATTGCAATAGCAAAAAAGTAACAGCAAACGCAAAAAACAAAAAGCATAAATAATCGGTACAATAAGTACAATTAACACAATAAATAACAATTATTAAGGAGAGACTGCCGTGTTTACACGAGATTTGGGCATAGACCTTGGAACATCAAATACTTTTATTTGCGTTAGGGGTAAAGGCATTATTATGAGAGAACCCAGCGTTGTAGCGTATGATGTTAGGAACGATATAGTTCGTGCCGTAGGAAAAGAAGCAAAGGATATGATAGGCAGAACTCCGGGTTCTATAGGCGCGGTACGTCCTTTAAAAGACGGCGTTGTAGCCGATTTTGACTTTACTGCGGCCATGCTTAAAAAATTTATAAGAAAAGCCTTAAGGGGTACGTTATATAAAAGGGTAAGAGTTATGATTTGCATACCCGTAGGCGTTACCGAGGTTGAGTGGCGTGCGGTTTACGACGCCGCAAAGCAAGCGGGTGCTACGGCTGTGGAATTAATAGAAGAACCTATGGCGGCTGCCATAGGCGCCAAACTTCCGGTAGACGCGGCGGCAGGATGTATGGTAGTGGATATAGGCGGCGGTACAAGCGAAGTTGCCGTTTGCTCTTTAGGCGATATTGTAACGGCGCAGTCGGTTCGCGCAGCGGGCGATAAATTAGACGAAGATATAGTAAACTACGTACGCAAAAAACACAATATGTTAATAGGCGAAAGAACGGCGGAGCAAATTAAAATAGAAATAGGCTCTTGTTTGCCTTACGAAAATGAAGGAAGTATGGAAATTAAAGGCCGTAACCTTTTGGACGGACTTCCAAAAAACATTATTATAACCGCCGAAGAAATAAGAGAAGCGTTGTCGGATACCGTATTGCAAATTATAGAAGCCGTAAGGCTTACCTTGGAAAAAACTCCTCCGGAATTATCTGCCGATATTTTGGACAGCGGAATTACTTTAACGGGCGGCGGAGCTTTACTTAGAGGTTTGGATAAACTTATGCAGCAGGAAACCGGAATGCCGGTATTTGTAGCCGACAACCCCATGGATTGCGTGGTTTTGGGAACTAACGAAAGGCTTGAAACCGCGGAATTTACCGGCAATACTTTCAGAAACTTAAAAAGATATAGGTAGGAATAAAAAG
Source organism: Oscillospiraceae bacterium (assembly GCA_902796905.1). GTDB lineage: Bacteria > Bacillota > Clostridia > Oscillospirales > Acutalibacteraceae > UMGS1279. The sequence continues at coordinate 19,382 of CADBQU010000007.1, forward strand.
TGCGTTTTTTCTTTAGAAGCCGAAAATTTAAAATTATGGTTGGTATTGTAAGCATAATTGTAGCTTTAAGTATAGTGTTTACAATAATAGGCGGCATAGCTTCTCCTGTAAGCAGTATTATAGGGGCTGTGGTTAATCCTGCTCAAAAATTTGTAAATAATATAGGAACTTCGGTTCAGGACTTTTTTAACAAGCTTAACAATGCCGATAAAATAGCTTTGGAAAACGCTTCTTTAAACGAAAAAATAAACAACTTAAACAGCGACCTTATAGATTACGATAAAACAAAACAGGAAAACGAATTTTATAAAAAATATTTGGGTATAAAAGACGAAAATCCCGATTTTCAGTTTGAACCTTCAAGCGTAATTTCTAAAAATGCCTCCGACCCGTATAAATCGTTTTTAATAGACGCAGGCAGTTTAAAGGGCATAAGCAAGTATGACCCGGTAATAACAAGCGAAGGACTTGTGGGTTATGTAAGCGAGGTTTACTCAAGTTACAGTAAAGTAACAACAATTTTAGACCCATCTCTTACATGCGGCTCTTTTGACCGCCGTACAAAAGATATAGGAGTTGTAACCGGAAACGCCGAAGACGCCAAAAGCGGAAATACCCGCATAAAAAATCTTTCGCGTACTTCAAGCGTAGCGGTAGGCGATATGATAGTTACATCCGGCGGCGGAGTTTTTCCCGAAGGTTTATTAATAGGCACTTTAAAAAGCTTGCACAGGGAAGAATATAATTCCGCGGTTTACGGAATTATAGATACCGCAGTAAATTTTGATAAAATAAGTAACGTTATGGTATTAACGTATTTTAACGGACAGGGAAATATTCTTAAAACCGGGGAATAAACGGATAAATAATCAGGGGAATAAATTGTATGCAAAATATTAAAAAAGTTAATTCCGTAATAGTTTATCCTGCTTTGGCTTTATTTTTGTTTTTTGTGTTTTTATTGGGCAGAATACCGGGGTTGACATTAAAAATAGGCGAAGCTATGCCGTTGCTTATTATTCCGGCACTGGTGGCTTTATGTATTTTTTATAAAGAGTGGATAGGCTTTTTTTACGGATTATTTGTAGGATTTTTGCTTGACAGCGTTACGGTCGGCAGTAATTTTTTAAGTACGTTTTCGGTAATGGTAATAGCTGTTTTTGCCGGTCTTATGGCTTCGTATGTTATAAATATTAATTTAAAAGCGGCATTGGTATTATCTTTAATTTGTTCGCTTTTATATTATTTTTCAAACTGGTTTTTTTTAATAGCGTTATCTGCCGAGCAGTATAAATTATATTATTTGTTAAAAATAAGCTTGCCCGGCGCAGTTTATACATCGGTTTTTATTATTCCCTTCTTTTATTTATTTAAATGGTTTTATAAGTGCTGCAACAGATAGCCGGCGCTTTAATTTTATTCGGCGAAGCGAGAAATTTGCGGCAAGGCCGGCGCCTTGCAAAAATGAACGCAAAGCCGCAATCTAAAAGGCGGCGAGCAAAACCGCGGCTGGTTTGGATTATTCTCACTTGCCTATAGGCTGAATTCTAAAAAAGGATTTTATGTTTTTGCATAGACAAATTTAAAATAAAGAATTTAAAATAAAAAATTAAATTTAAAAGTATAATTTAAAGGCGAATTTAAAAAATAAAAAATATAATTTGAATTTTTAAACTTTTATGAGGTATGAATTTTGAGAAGACCCATTAAAAAAACTAAAAACTTTAATACTCGCTACCGCATTTTAGCAGTAATTTTGGCGGTGGTTTTAGTTTTATATACCTTTAGGAGCGCTTCGCTTCAAATTTTTAATTCCGCCGAATATAAAGCTCAGGCTTCGGGTGTAAGTATAAGGACTGCGGCAATAAAAGCTCCCAGAGGGGAAATTGTAGATTATTACGGCAGACCGCTGGCTACAAACCGCGAAGGATATAATATAGTTTTTTACAGCGCATATATAGATAAAGATAATTTAAATAATACAATAGTTACCTTAATGCGTTTGTTAAGCAATAACAATTTATCGTGGAATGACGATTTACCCATTAAATACTCTAACGGAAAGTTTTCTTTTACAGATAAATCCACTGCGGTGGCCAAGCTTAAAAAGAATTTAAAATTAGCCGATTATGCCACTGTTGGTAACTGTATGGATGCATTAATTGAAAAATATGTTTTACAGGGAAAAGACCCCGCTATGCAAAGAAGAATAGCGGGGGTAAGATATACTATGGACGCTGCGGATTTTTCAATATCTTATCCGTATACTTTTGCAGAGGACGTAACGCCCAAAGTTATGGCAGAGGTTTCGGAATCGGGCTTTTATTTAAAAGGCGTTATGGTTGAGGTATCTCAGTTTAGAGAATATTCAAAAGATTCCGTAGCTCCGCATATTGTGGGAAGCGTAGGACCGATATATGCAGAAACCTGGAACGATTATAAAGACGATGGCTATTCGTACGGCGATAAAGTAGGCGTCAGCGGAATTGAAGCGCAAAGTGAAGATTATTTAAGAGGAAAAGACGGAGAAATAACCTACACGTTAGACGCTTCCGGCAAGGTGCTTTCAAGCGAAGTTACAAAAGCTCCCGTGGCGGGCAATACGGTAAAATTAACAATAGACAAAACTATTCAAATAGCGGCGCAAAAGGCTTTAAAAGACGTTATACAAAAATGTAACGCGGATAAAGTTTATGTTAATGCGGCGTCTGCGGTGGTTTTGAACATTAAAACCGGCGGCGTTATGGCGGCGGCTACAAATCCCACTTATACATACGCCGATTTAGATGATGAAAAAACACTTGAAAAACTGCAAAAAGATAAAACAGGCAAACCGTTTTTTAACCGTGCTTTTAACGGTGCGTATCCTCCGGGTTCGGTTTTTAAGCCGGCGGTTGCCGCAGTAGCTTTGCAGCTTAATAAAATAACCACAACCGATACAATTTACTGTAACGGAATTTATGACTTTTTTCCGGTTTACAAACCAAAATGTATGGGACATCACGGATATATAAGTTTAAACAGAGCTATTGCAAAATCCTGTAATATTTATTTTTACGAGTTAGGCAGAAGAGTAGGTATAAAAGAATTAAACAAATATTGCAGATATTTTGGTTTGGGAGAGAAAACCGGTATTGAAATTTCAGAAAGTGCCGGAACATTGGCAGGTCCGGATGAAAAAGAATTTTGGTACGACGGCGATACGGTTCAGGCGGCTATAGGACAGTCCGATAACGCATTTACTCCATTGCAGTTGGCAACTTATGCTTCCACCATAGCAAACAACGGAGTAAGATATAAAACCACGCTTATAAGCAAGGTTTTAAACTACGAACAAAGCAAAGTGGTTTTAGATAATAAACCTGTGGTTATGCAAAAAATCAATTTTAAAAGCGGAGTATTGGACGCCGTTAAAAAAGGTATGCTTTCGGTTACGGAAGACGGTACCGGAAGTACGCTTTTTAAAAATTATCCCATAAAAATAGGCGGTAAAACCGGTACGGCGCAGGTAACGGGCAAAAAAGACCATACGGTGTTTATTTGTTTTGCACCGTTTGATAATCCCGAAATAGCGGTAGCGGTTTTAATAGAACACGGACAGTTCGGTAAATACAGCGGCAGCGTGGTAAATTCTATTTTAAACGCATATTTTTACACTCAAATAGCAGGCTATACTACACAAACCACCGAAAATTTATTAAATTAAATCATAAGCGGCAACGGTATAAACATTAATATTAAAATTTAAAAAAATAATAATAAGAAATAATTTAAAAAATAATAAAAACCGAAAATAGAAAATAATATTAACCCGAAAACAATATTAATAAAATTAATAATATTAAGAGTAGAATATTAAAAACAAAAACAGGAGGAAATATAATGAAAATTGCTATAGGTAACGACCACACAGCATACGATTTAAAGCTTATTATTGCCGAGCATATTAAGAAAAAAGGTTACGAAGTGTTGGATTTAGGCACTCATTCAAGCGAAAAATGCGATTATCCCGTTTACGGCGAAAAAGTGGCAATGGCGATAAAAAATAAAGAGGCGGACCGTGGTATTTTAATTTGCGGAACCGGAATTGGGATTTCTCTTGCGGCAAATAAAGTAAATGGCATAAGGGCTGCCGTTTGTTCCGACGCCTACAGCGCAAAAATGTGCCGTGCACATAACAATGCGCAAATTTTGGCTTTTGGTGCCAGAGTTGTAGGTGTAGATACCGCTAAAATGTTGGTGGATGAGTTTTTAAATACCGAGTTTGAAGGCGGAAGACACGAAAATAGAGTTAAACTTATTACGGAAATAGAAGAAAGAAATTAAAAAGGTTATGCCTAAAAAGTATTATATGTTTGATTTTGACGGAACTTTGGCAAACAGTTTGCCTTATTGGAAAAAGGCAATGACCGAAGTTTTAAAAAATAACGGTATAAAAAGCAATAAAAAAAATATTAAAACAATAATACCTTTAAGCGTTGAAAAAACTGCCGAATATTTTATGCTTTTGGGAATTAACAAAAGTAAAAATGAAATATTGCAGGATATTTATTTGGAGCTTAAAAAAATATATACCTACAATATTTTATTAAAACCAAAAGTATATAAAACGTTAAAAGAATTATACAAAAAAGGCGAAAAGTTATATATTTTATCTTCGGCTCCGTATGAATTTTTAGAAGTATGCTTAAAACGGAACGGCATATTTAATTTGTTTTCTTTTATTTGGTCATCAAGAGATTTTGAATACGGTAAAACCCAAAAAGAATTGTATTTGCTTATTGCCGAAAAACTAAAGCAAAGCTTAAACAAAAATTTTTGCAACAGCGATATTTATTTTTTCGATGATGATTTAAAGGTTATTACGGCTGCAAAACAAGCGGGTTTTACGGTTTTTGGCATATACGATAAAACCAACTCAAAAAATAAAAAGGAAATAAAAAACATTTGCGGTTATTATTTAAAAAACTTAAAACAAATAAAAAAATTATAAAATTCAATGTAATTTTAGGCGTTAACCCAAAACCTTTGGTTTTGGCAAAAGCCTGCGGCTTTTGGGCAAAGCTTTGCTTTGCCGTTAACGCCGATATAAAAAATAAAAATACAAAAAATAAAAACGGATCGGTACATAAAAAATACCAATCCGTTTGTTTTTTATAATCAAATTTTTATAGTTAATATAAAATTATTTATAAAGCGGAAAAGAGCCGCAAATATCGGCAACGTCTTTTTTAATTTCGGTTTCGTTTGCGTTAAAGTCTTTTACGGCGCAAGCTATAAATTCTGCAATTTTTACCATTTCGGGTTCTTTAAAACCACGGGTGGTAACGGCAGGAGTGCCTACTCTTATACCGCTTGTAATCGAAGGCTTTTCGGGGTCGTTGGGAATAGCGTTTTTATTAACGGTTATGTTTACTTTATCAAGGTTTGTTTCAAGTTCTTTTCCGGTAACTCCCGAACCTCTTAAATCTAAAAGCATTAAGTGATTATCTGTTCCGCCCGATACCAAATTAACGCCTCTTTTTAAAAGCTCTTCGCTTAAAACCTTTGCATTTTTAACTATTTGTTTGCCGTATTCTTTAAAGTCATCGCTTAAAGCCTCTTTAAAACAAACGGCTTTGGCTGCTATAATATGCTCTAAAGGTCCGCCCTGTGTGCCGGGGAATATTGCCGAATTGATTTTTTTGGCAAACTCTTCTTTGCATAAAATCATACCGCCTCTGGGTCCCCTTAAAGTTTTGTGGGTTGTAGTGGTTACAACGTCTGCGTACGGAACGGGGCTTTCGTGCATACCGGTGGCTACCAAACCTGCAATATGAGCCATATCAACCATAAAATAGGCTCCTACTTCATCGGCAATTTCTTTAAACTTTTTAAAGTCTATTTTTCTGGGATAAGCCGAAGCGCCTGCCACAATAAGCTTTGGTTTAACTTCTTTAGCGGTTTTTAATACTCCGTTATAATCTATGTATCCGTTTTCATCTACGCCGTAAGGAACAAAGTTATAGTTTTTACCCGAAGCGTTTACGCGGCTTCCGTGAGTTAAATGTCCTCCGGCAGAAAGGTCCATACCCATAATGGTGTCGCCTAAATTACATAAAGCCTGATACACCGCCATATTTGCCTGAGCACCGGAGTGAGGCTGAACATTTGCGTGTTCTGCACCGAATAATTTTTTTGCGCGGTTTATTGCAAGCGTTTCTATTTCGTCTATAAATTCACATCCGCCGTAGTAACGTTTGCCGGAATATCCTTCGGCGTATTTGTTGGTTAAAACACTGCCCATTGCCGCCATAACAGCAGGGGAAACAATATTTTCGCTTGCAATTAATTCTATATTATGTTGCTGACGTAAAAATTCTTTTTGCATAGAACTGGCAAGCTCAGGGTCTTTAGACTGTAAAAATCCTATTGTATCTATGTAATCTCCGTACATTTTTTCATCATCCTTTTTGTTTTATTTTTATTTTAAATTTTAAAAAATTATTTTATTTTTCAAAAAATTTTGATTTTTTTAATTTTTTGAATTTTCGAAAGTTTGTTTAATTTAAATTTTTTACTTAAATTTTAAGATTTAAATTTTGAATTTTAGGCTTTAGGTTTTAAGATTTAAAAACAAATTTTGGTAAGGCGCCGCCGGCAAACCTTTGGTTTGCCGGTTAAACCCAAAGGGTTTAACATAAATTAATGCGAAGCATAATTTATGCGGCGCCGAAAACGCTATTTTTTATTTTTATTTTTATTTACAATATTGTTTGCTGCTTTTAAAACTCCGAATTTTCCTATTGCGTAACTTAATGCTCCTTGTAAAAAAACCACAAACGGAGGCTTTACGGGACCGTCTGCCGAAAGCTCTATACTTGAGCCCATGGTAAAAGCTCCTGCCGCCATAACTATTTTATCGTCATAGCCCGGCATATCCGCGCTTATAGGCGTAACAAAACTGTCTATAGCCGAAGCATATTGAATACCCTTGCAAAATTCCAGTAAATTTTCTTCGCTGTTAAGAGTTATACATTCTATAATATCCGAACGTTTTTCGTTGTATTCGGGGCTTACCTCAAAGCCTAATTCTTTAAATAAAGCCGATGCAAAAACCGCGGTTTTTAACGCTTCGCCCGTTATAACCGGCGCATTTAAAAATCCCATATAAAGTTCTTTGTTATGGCCTAAAGAAGCTCCTATTTCACGGCCTACTCCCGGTGCCGTTACCCTTGCGGCACATTTTTCTATAAGTTCTTTTGTGCCTGCTAAATATCCTCCGGCGGGCGCTATGCCTCCGCCGGGATTTTTTATAAGCGAGCCCATAATTAAATCTGCGTCCGGCTCTTCTTTTTCAACAAATTCGCCGTAGCAGTTATCTACCAAAGCGTATGTATTGGGAGAAATTTCTTTAACTTTTTTAATAATATCGTTTATTTCGCTAACCGTAAAAGCCGGTCTTACGGTATAGCCCCTTGAACGCTGAATATATACGGCTTTGTAAAAGCTGCTTTTTAGTTTGTTTAAAATTTCTTCTTCGTTAAATTTATTGTTATTTAATAAATCTACCGTTTCTACTTTTATGCCAAAGTCGGTAAGCGAGCCTTCGGTTTTGGATTTATGCCCCAAAACGCCCATCAGAGTGTCGTACGGGTCTCCTGCCAAAAATAAAATTTTATCGTTTGGACGAAGCACTCCAAAAAGGCCTGCCGCTATTGTGGCGGTTCCGCTTGCAAATGAAAACCTGATAAGAGCGTCCTCTTTATTAAAACAACGGGCAACTATTTTATCCAAAGTATCCCGCCCTACATCGTCATAACCGTAGCCACTGGTGGCAATAAAATGCTGCTGGCTTACTTTATACTCTCTGAAAGCATTTAAAACTTTTATTTGGTTGTATTCTGCCGTGTCGGTTATTTTTTTAAAAATTTCTTTTGTTTTTTCTTCGACTTTGTTTTTTGCCTTTAAAACTTCACTGTTTAAATTTAAAAATTCCTGCATATATTATTCTTTATCACTTTCAAGTTAAAATAATTCAGTTAAAATAATTTATAAGTTTAAATTTTTGCTTTTATTTTTATTTTTATTTTTATTTATTTATAAGTTTTATAATAAGCTTATTATAATTATAAGCTTTTATTTTTAAACTTTTTATTCTTTTGTGTTTTTTATTTTATTGATTTTTTAAATTTTCTTCATTAACGGCGTAAAGCATTTTTTTGGTTAAAAAATATAAATTTTTTAAATCGTTAAAAGATGCCGCGGCGTTTTTTGAATGTAAATATCTGGTAGGCAAACTTATTGCCAAAAGTTTTGCGGGATTATACAGACCGAAAGAACTTGAATTATTACCGCCCGAAACAAAGCTTTTTGGCTGACAGGGAACATTTTGTTTAAATGCCAAATTGTAAAGTTTTTTGTTGTAAAGCGAACTGTGGTCCATAAAGCTTATTGCCGGCCCTTTCCCCACAACGCAAACTTTATTGCTGCCTTCGTTACCTAAAATATCCGCGGCGGTTGTGCTTTCTATAATAAAGGCTATATCGGGATTAACACTGTAACTTACGGCACCTGCCGCTAAAGAACCTATTTCTTCCTGAACGCTGAAAGAAACATAAAAATCGTATAAAGAATCATCCTCTAAAAGCCTTAATAAAACCGCTGCGCCTGCTCTGTCATCTATGGCTTTTGAAATAAACATATCTTCATTTTCGACTTTGTCTTTTTTTGTATTTTCTTTAATTTCGGCTTTTGTTTCATCGTTTTGTTTTAAAGAATTTATGCCAAAATAATCAAAGTTTGGAATAAAGGTTCCCACAGTGCCTATAGGCACTGTGTTTTCGGCTTCTTCTTTATTAAGTGCGCCTATATCAATAAAAAATTCTTGTTTTTTTAAATCGGCGTTTTTTTCTTCGTCGCTTAATAAATGAAAAGGTCTTGTGCCTATAACACCCAAAACGCCGTTAAGATTTATTTTTGCGCAGCAAAGCGATTCGGGAGAAATTCCTCCTATAGTAGAAAATGTTAAAAAACCTTCGCTGTCGGCACCGGTTACAATAACGCCTACTTCGTCCATATGGGCGTCAAACAAAACTTTTAAGGGTTTGCTGTTTTGGCTATTGTTATTATTGTTGTTATTATTTGTCCCTTTTTTTAAAACTATAATATTCCCTAAATTATCGGTGCTGAATGTAACGTTTTTAATGGATTTAAGCTTGTTGATTATATATTCCGAGACCGATTCTTCATTTCCCGAAACACCGTTTAAATTTAAAAGGTCTTTTAATAAAGATTTCAGTTTTTCCATTGTTATTTCCTTTAATATTTTAAAAATCTTTTTTAAAATTTTTGTTATGTTTTTTTTGGCTTGCGCCGCGGTTTTAAAAGGCAAAGCCTTTTAAACGCAAAATAAATTTTGCGTTTTTGCAAACCTTTGGTTTGCAAAAACCGCGGCAAAATATCCGCTTAAAATTAATACTCTATATAATTTTTAATAATGTCCGAAACCGCTAAGATGTCGTTTAAACAAACAACCTCCGCAGCGGTGTGCATATTTCTTAAAGGGATAGATATAAGAGCTGTTTTAATTCCGTTTTTTGTAACGGATAAAACATCTGCGTTGGTTCCAGTTTTGCCGTTCATAACCTCAAAAGTATATTTGATTTTATTTGTTTTTGCCGTTTCTAAAAGCGACGAAGTTAAATTTTTGTTTAATATGGGACTAACGCCTATTAAAGCGCCGGAATTTAATTTTGCAAGTATATGGTTGCTTATTCCGTGCTGGTTGCCAAAGCTTACATCCACAGTAATAGCTTCATCGGGAGTATTTAAAAAGCCGAAAGTTTTGGCTCCTCTTAAACCTAATTCTTCCTGATTGCTTAAAAGCACCAAAATATTATCTTTAAAAGATTTTGCGTGTTTTACCGCAAAAAGAACGGCGGCAACGCCTGCGCGGTTATCCAAGCTTTGCCCGCAAACAAAATTGTTTTTTAAATTAATATACGGCTCTTTAAAAGCTGCAAAATCCCCAACCGAGATATATTCCGCAGCATTTTTAATGCCGGTGTCTATAAAACATTCGGTTTTGCTTTCCTTTTCTTTAAGGTGCGGCGGGGTAGAGCAAAAAACGCCGGAGATTTCATATTTGTTTTTGCCGAAAACCGTAACCCGTTTTGTAGCCAAAGTTCGGTCGTCTATTCCGCCCATAAAAGATACTTTTAAAAATTCACCGCAAACATCCGTTACAACAAAACCTATTTGGTCTAAATGCGCGTCTAACATTAAAGTTTTGTTGCCGTTGCCTTTAATGTTAAAATAAACGTTTTCGTTTACGGTTTTTATATCGGCATTGGGTAAATAGCTTTTTATTACGCCTTTTAAAGTGTTTATGTTTCCTAAACAAGTACCGTTAGATAATTGCCGTAGCAATTCGTTTAATTCCGAAATTTTTTTATCGTCCATTTTTATTCCTTAATAATTTTAAGTTTAAGATTATAGAGATTATAATTGTAAGTTTTAAAAATATTGTAATTAATTATAATTATAAGTTTTAAAATATTATAAATTATAAAGCTTGCACAAGTTTTTTGTAATGGTCGCCTCTTATGGCGAAATTAGGATATGCGTCAAAGCTGGCGCAGGCAGGGCTTAGCGTTACTATGTCTCCGCTTACCGCCTCTTTATGTGCGGCGGCTACGGCTTCTTCCATATTTTTAACATGTATTATTTTAGGACTTCCCTTAAAATCGGGGCTGGATTTTAAAGCCGTTTCTATTTTTTCTGCGGTAGGACCGCTTAAAATTAAGCATTTTACTTTTTCTATAATATACGGAACCATAGGTTCAAACGGAATATGTTTGTCGTATCCTCCGGCTATTAAAATAATATTTTCTTTAAAAGATTTTAATCCGGCAATGGTTCGTGTGGGGCTGCTTGCAATAGAATCGTTATAATATTTTACGCCGTTTAATTCTCTTACAAACTCTATTCTGTGTTCAACACCCGTAAATTCATGCGCTACCTTTTTAATGGAATCCACTTTTACATAACCCCATACAGCCGAAATAGCCGCTAAAAAATTAGCTACGTTATGTTCGCCTATAACGGCAATTTCATCTTTTCTCATTATGGGAACGTTTATGTCGCGGTAGGTCATATAAAGAAAACCGTCGCTGTTGTTTAAGTAAGCGCCGCATTTAACGGGCTCTTTCATACTAAAGCCTAAAACCTGTCCTCTTACATCTTTGGAAAAACCGTGCGTGATTTCATTGTCGTAGTTTAAAACCGTTCTCGAAAAAGCGTTTTGGTGCAAAACAATATTTCTTTTGCTGTCAATATATTCCTGCATATCTTTATGAACATCAAGATGGTTAGGAGCTATGTTTGTTACAACCGCAACATCGGGGCTTTTGCGCATAGATATAAGCTGAAAGCTTGAAAGCTCTGCCACTACAAAATCGTCCGGCTTAATATCGTCTATTTGAGGAAGCAAAGGTCTGCCTATATTTCCGCCCAAATGAACTTTTTTGCCGTCGGCTTCAAGCATTTTTGCAATAAGCGTGGTGGTTGTGGTTTTTCCGTCCGAGCCCGTAACCGCAAAAATAGTGGCGGGGCAAAGGTCAAAAAACACTTCCATTTCGCTGGTAACGGCTATTCCGTTACGTCTGGCTTTTTTAAGTTCCGGCATATTAAAATTCATACCCGGAGTTCTGAAAATAACGTCAACTTCCAAATTGCTTAAATAATTTTCGCCCAGCCTTAATTCCGCTCCGGCTTTTTCAAGGCGGTCCGCCAATTCGCCTATGGCTTCTCTGTCCCTTTTGTCGCAAACAAAAACATGAGCTCCCTGTTCCAAAAATCTTAAAGCTAACGGAGTATTGCTTATGCCTATCCCGCAAATGGCTATACGTTTATTTTTAACATTGCCGAAAAATCTTTTGCAATCCATAAAAAAGCTCCTTTAAATACTAATTAAATAATACTAATAATTATATATATCAATAATATTATTATACTTATTAATACACAAAATATCAATCGTATTTTTAGTACAATTGTAAAAAAATAAAATATGTATTGATTTTTTAAATTTATATGCTATAATTAATTATGTAATTTAATAATTAATTTTGGGAGGAAAAACAAATGAAAAAAATCCTTGCAGTTTTATTTGCGGTTGTATTAGTATTTTCCTTAGCTACAACAGCTATGGCTTATACCAGTCCTTCCGGCGAAAAGTATTTTAAAGTAACTATTGTAAACGGCACAAAAAATCAGCCTGTTGCACAAAAAGTTTTGGCTAACGGTACTATTGAGTTAATGAGCAACAGCAAAAACGGAACATTCAACGGTTGGAAATTCTATACCGCAAACAAACAGTTGGCAGTATTGGGAACCGATTATGAATTTGTTTCGGGCGACGCTAATTCTTCAAAAGCTACGGTTAAACTTTTAACAGACGGTTTGATTATTTGTGCAAATTATAACGGTGTTGAAACAAAACCTATTGAAGTAAACGAATATGTTTCTCCTAAAACAGGTGATAGCTTTGCTTTGGTTTTATTCGGCATTATGTCTTTAACTTTAGCCGGCGCATTTGTTGCAAAAAAACAGTTGGTTAAATAATAAATTATTTTAAAAAATTAACTTTAAGTTTTATCACGGTATTTTTAATACCGTGATTTTTTTAGTTTATTTTAATACAGTGTCTAGTGTTTATTATATTGTTTACAATGTTTACAAATTGAATTCAGCTAAAAAACAAAATACAAAAGAAAATAAAAGAATATTAAAAAAGCAACCGCTTAAATTTTAAACGGTTGCTTTATGTTTATTTTTTACTATATGCCGTACTTTTCCGAAAAAGCTTTAAAGTTAGCACTAAAGGTTTTGCTTTTTTGTTTTGTGGCATTTAATGTTTCGTGAAGATTTAAATTGTGATTTTTCGTGTCTATAATACATCCTGCTATATTAGAGCAATGGTCCGAGATTCTTTCTAAATTGGTTAATAAATCGGACCATATAAATCCCGTTTCTATACTGCATTCTCCTTTTTGCATTCTTATAATATGCTGAGAACGCATTTTTTCTTTAAGCTTATCTATAACCTGTTCCAACGGTTCTACTTTTATCGCTTTTTTAATATCGTTGTTTTTAAATGCACTAAATGTTAGGTCTGCTATTTCGTTAAGCGCGTTGGCTATGTTTTCGTATTCAATTGCCGCTTCTTCTGTAAGCGTTAAATTTTTATTTCTTAATTCTTCGGCATTTTTTGTTATATTAACCGCGTGATCGGAAATTCGTTCGAAATCGCCTATAATTTTTAAAAGTTCCGCCGATTGTTCGCTTTCGTTTTGCTCTAATCTTTCGGAGCTTAGTTTTATTAAATAAGTGCCTATAATATCTTCGTACTTATCGCATTTTTGTTCGCATTTTTGTATTTTTTGCGCTTCCTGTTCGCTGTAATTAACAAATATTTGCAGCGAATTTTTCAAAGCGGTTTTAGATTGTTTTGCCATTTTTAAAACGGTATTTCTGCATTGCTCCAAAGCTAACGTAGGGGTGGAAAGCAAACGCTCGTCCAATGTTTCTACATCTTCCTCTTCGGGTTTGCCCTCTTTTATTATTTTGTTTGCAAGTTTTTCTAAAAGGGAAGAAAAGGGCATTAAAATACAAACGCATAAAATGTTAAAGGTTGAATGGACAATTGCAATTCCGTAAAGGGTTGCGGCTTGGTTTAAAATAACCGGAGCCAAAAGTACTTTAACTAACATAAATACGGTTATTAATATTACCGAGCCTATAAAGTTAAAAGACAAATGTACAAAAGCTGCGCGTTTGGCGTTTTTGTTTGCGCCTATGGACGAAAGCACGGCAGTAATGCAGGTTCCTATATTTTGACCCATTATTATGGGAATTGCGGCGCCGTACGATACCTGACCGGTGGCGGAAAGGGCTTGCAAAATACCAACCGAAGCCGAACTTGATTGAATAATTGCGGTTAGCAATGCACCTACCAAAACACCAAAAACAGGATTTTTAAACATTAAGAACATATTTTTGAAAGCCGGAACATTGCTAAGACCCGAAACCGCGGCAGTCATACTTTCCATACCTACCATAAGTGTGGCAAAGCCTAAAAGTATACAGCCCGTATCTTTCTTTTTGGAGGATTTAAAGAACATATAGAAGATAATTCCGATTAGTGCCAATATAGGAGTAAAAGAAGAGGGCTTTAACATTTTTACAAATACATTGTTACTGTCTATACCGCCTAAAGATAATATCCAGCTGGTAACGGTAGTTCCCACATTTGCTCCCATAATAACGTTTATTGCCTGTTTAAGCGTCATTAAACCGGAATTTACAAAACCTACCACCATAACCGTTGTGGCAGATGAGCTTTGAATTATGGCTGTAACGCCAAGTCCCGTTAAAAAACCGGCTCCCTTACCGGAAGTTATTTTACCTATTAAAGATTTTAATTTTCCGCCGGCTCTTCTTTCTAAGGCTTCGCCCATTAAATTCATACCGAATAAAAACAAACACAAACCGCCTAAAAGATTTAAAAAATCAAAAATTGTCATACTAATCGCACACTCCTTGTATGCTATTATATAAAATGTATATAAAGTTTTATTAAGGGTTTTGTAAAAACAATGTAAAATTAATTAATGTAAATAATTGCTTTATTAAAATTTTACACTTTTAAAATTTATGTTTTGGCAATTAATTATATACTGCGGCGGCTTTTACAAAACCAAGGGTTTTGTAAAGCGCCAAACAAATAAATTTGTTTGGCGCTTTAAAAGGCTTTACCTTTTAAAGCCGCCGATATAAAAACAAAACACCCACCGCAATTTTTATTGCAATGAGTGTTTTATATATTTTTACTTACTTATTTATCATTTATTATTTATTGAATATAACCTTAATTTCGGTTCCTTTGTTTAAGGCGCTTTCTACGGTAATATTTGCATTGTTTGCTATGGCTGCGTGTTTAACTATTGAAAGTCCTAAGCCTGTTCCGCCTACTTTTTTGGAACGGCTTTTATCTACTCGGTAAAAACGCTCAAAAATGCGTTCTTTGTCGGAATCTTTAATTCCTATTCCGGTATCTTTAACAGATAAAACAACCGTAGATTCTAAATTTTTAACCGAAACGCTTACTTCGCCGCCGGGGTTATTGTATTTAACGGCATTGTCGCAAAGATTATATATAATTTCGTTTACCAACCGTTTAACGCCTATAATGTAGGTGCTTTTGCCCGTAAGATTAAAACTTACATTTAAATCTTTTGCCTTTGGAGTTAGCAGTTTAATGTTTTCTTGGCAAAGCTTATATAAGTTTATTTTTTCTTTGTTTTGCTCATTTGCGTTTTCATCTAAAAATGATAAATTTATAATATCTTCTATAAGCGCTATAAGTCTTTTGGTTTCACCGTATATATTATCAATAAAAACGCTGCGGTCTTCTGGCTTTGCTATATTGTTTTTTAAAAGCTCCGCGTATCCCAATATGCTTTGCAACGGAGTTTTAAGCTCGTGAGAAACATTTGCCGTAAATTCTTTACGCATTTTTTCGGATTTTTCTTTTTCGGTAATGTTTAAAATTATAAGCGCAATACCCACTACGGCGTTATCGGTTACAATAGGGCTGGTATTAAATAAATAACTGTTGTTGTTTATTAATATATTGCTTTCGCAGTGTTTGCCGTTTTGCGCCTTTAATATAAGCTCTTTAATTTCGGCATTATTTAAAAACAGCACCAAATCTTTACCTACGCAATAACCGCTTATATTTAAAATGTTGCACGCCGCATTGTTAATACTTAAAACCGAACCGTTTTTATTAAGTAAAACTATTCCTTCGGACATATTTTTTGTGGCGGTTTCAAATTCTCTTTTTTTACGGTTTAATTCTTTTTCCTGCTGTTTAAGCAACTGCTGTTGCGTTGTTAAACGGTCAATTAAAGGTGTAAGCTCTTCGTAAGTATTATTCTTTTTAGGGTCGTCTAAATTTAAATTGTTTAAGGGCTCAACTATTTTTTTAGAAAGCCTAAAAGCCAAAAACAACGAAAGACCTACTGCTATGGCTATAATTGCAATTATCGGCTGGCACATTGTTATAAGCAATGTAAGCCAGGTGTATTCCGAACACGACAAACGTATAATGTTTCCGTTGCTTAATTTTTTTGCCGAATATAATTGGCGTTCGGTAAGCGTTGTGGAATATCTTTCGCTTTCGCCGTATCCGGTAGCAAGAGCTTTTTTAACTTCTTCGCGCTGCAGGTGGTTTTCCATTTTTTTGGCATCGCTTTTGTTATCGTATAAAACCGTACCGTTGGAAGATATATAGGCTATGCGGTAGTCTTGAATATTTAAGTTTTTTAAATATTCCGGTCCGCTTTCTTCTACTGCGCTTGCGGTAAGAAGCGTTAACGATTTTAAAGATTTGCTGCGTTCTGCCGCAAAATATTCGTACAAAACGCCCATTATTATAACCAAAGACGCCAAAAAAACCGAAATAGCAACAACGCAAATAGATTTAAAAATTTTTTTGGTCATATCTTTTCCTATCCTTTTCTTTTTATATCTCAATTTTTAATTTTTTTATTTTTTTAAAAATATATTTATATTTTTAAAAAGCTTTAAACTTTAAGCTTAAAAAACTTTATTTATTGTTTGGGTATTTCAAATTTATACCCCACGCCGCGGATGGTTTTTATATAATCTCCCGCTTCTTTAAGCTTTGTCCGTAAAGTGCCTATATGAACGTCTACGGTTCGTGTCTCTCCCAAAAAGTCATCTCCCCAAACCGAAAGCAAAAGGTTTTCTCTTGAAAAAACCAACGAAGGATTTTGCATAAAAAGTTTTAAAAGCTCAAATTCTTTAAATGTAAGCTCTATGGGTTCTTCATTTACCGAAACTTCGTGTCGGCCCAAATCTATTTTAACCGCGCCTACAGATAAAACGCTGCTTTTTGCGGTTTTATTGTTTATATTGCTTCTTCTTAAAACGGCTTTTACTCTCGAAACCATCTCCATCATACCAAACGGCTTTGCCAAATAATCGTCTGCGCCTAAGTCCAAGCCTATAACCTTATCGTATTCCGTACCTTTTGCCGAAGCCATAATAACGGGAATATTTTCTGTTAATTTATTTGCTCTTAATTTTTTTAAAATTGTAATTCCGTCTTCTCCGGGTAACATAATGTCCAATAAAACCAAAGAGGGAATATTGTTTTTTAAGGCCGTATAAAATTCATCTGCCGAAGTAAAGCCTTTAGCTTCCAATCCCGAAGCATTAAGCGTATAAACCATTAAATCTCTAATGCCCTTATCGTCTTCAACCAAATAAATCATACGTTTTCTCCTTTTTTGTTAGTTTTACCTATATCATATATGTTTATAGTTTATATTTAAATATTAATTCTTAACGGTAATATTTAATAGCGTGGTTTTGTAAAATTTAGGTAAAGTTTTTATTAATTATAACATACCGCAAATAATAATAAAATAAAAAAGTTTCTACTTTACCTGAATTTCGGCAAAGTAAAAACTTTTAAAATTAAAATTGTTTTTTATAATCTTTATCGGTAAAAGCCAAATATTCTTTTTTTGTTTTTATATTTGCGCGAATACCGAATATACAAATTAAAACGGTAAATATTAAATAAACGGTTAAAGGTCCTAAGTGTTTTAAAATATAATATAAATAACCGTAAACTTCTAAATGATTACTTAAAATTTTTGCAAAGGATATCATAAGCCCTATGCTTGAAATACTGCTTGTAATTAATCCCGCAATATATTTTTTACATAAAATTAAAACAAAAGAAGCAATAAAAATAAGTAAAAATGCGGTAATGTAAATTAAATTTTGCTTTATGGTTTTCAGCAGCTCGGCATCGCCCGAACCGGGGGTTAAAGCCACAAAATTCCTTAAAAAGTAAGATAAATCCGAAAATATGCTTATAAAAGCGTTAACGGCAAAGCTTATTATTACCATAACCTTAAAAAACATATAACCGTTAGAACCGGGTCTTATATATCCATTTTTTTGCTTTTTTTGTTTTTCGTAAATTTTATTTAAAATTTCTTTATCGTATTTCATAAAATTTCCTTTACATTTATTTTAAATTTGTGTTACGGGCGGTTTAAAAGGCAAAGCCTTTTAAACGCCGAAAAAAATTTTTTCGGCGTTTAGGCAAACTTCGGTTTGCCTAAACCGCCCCATATATACTATTTTAAAACCTATTATAAACCTTGGGCAATGCGAGAAATCCGTGTTCCAAAAAAACAGAATCAAATTATTCTAAATTATCTAAACATCTTCCCAGCGGTAATTATGCAGCTGACCGTTATTTTTAAGTTCCGGAAATTCCCATTGACGCAAAACCTCGTAGCAGGCTATGGCTACCGTATTTGAAAGATTTAAGCTTCTGGCATTTTCTATCATCGGAACTCTTACCGCGTTTTTACGGTTTTTAATAATAAGCTCTTCCGGCAAGCCTTTTGTTTCTTTACCGAAAAACAAATATGCGTTATCGGGATATGCAACATCCGAATAAACATTTTGGGCTTTTGTTGTAAAAAAGTAAAAATCTCCGCTGTTTTTATTAAAAAAATCCTGCAAATTTTCGTAGTAAGTAATATCAAGCAAATGCCAGTAATCCAATCCCGCTCGTTTAAGCTTTTTATCGTCTATGGTAAAGCCCATGGGTCCCACCAAATGAAGCCTTGCGCCGGTAGCAGCACAGGTTCTTGCTATATTGCCGGTATTTTGAGGAATTTCCGGCTCCACCAATACTATATTAAGTGTACTCATTAATTAAATCCTGCTTTCAATTATGCTGGCGTTACCTTTAATTTCAAATTCTCCCGTATTTGCCGGAATAAACGCACTTTCGCCCTTTTTAAGCGTAACATTTAAAAAAGAAATTTCGCCCTCTAATACCAGTATGCTTAAAAAAGAATCTTCGTTTGCATAAGCATTAAAACTGCCGTTAATATCTTGCTTTTCGCATTTAAAATATTTGCAGTCGCACAAAACATTGCCTTTTGGCAAAAAGTCTTTGTTTTTTAAAGCTTTTAAATTTGTAACTTCTAACGCTTTATCTATATGCAATTCCCTTAAATTGCCGTTTTTATCTCTTCTTCCGTAGTCGTAAACCCTATATGTTGTATTACTGTTTTGCTGAATTTCGGCAACGGTAATACCTTTGCATATTGCGTGTATTGTTCCGGATTCAATAAAAAAGCATTCGCCCTTTTTAACATAAACCTTATTTAATATATCACACAAAGTGTTATTTTTTATAGCGGTTTTAAACTCTTCTTTTGTAATGTCTTTTTTAAATCCGTAATAAATAAATGCGTTTTCTTCCGCCTCTAAAATATACCACATTTCGGTTTTTCCGAATTCGTTTTCGTGCTTTAATGCAAACTCGTCGTTCGGATGTACCTGTACCGACAAATTATCTTTAGCGTTTATAAGCTTTATTAATATAGGAAAATACGGGAATTTTTTTGCGTTTTTTCCCAAAACGTCTTCTCCCAAAGCATTTATGGCTTCGCTTAAAGTTTTTCCTTTTAAGCTTCCGTTTTCTACTATGCTTTCTCCGGCTTTATGTGCCGAAAGAACCCAGGCTTCGGCTACTGTTTCTAAGCTGGATTTTATGTTATATTCTTCTTTTAGTTTTGTTCCGCCCCAAATATAATCTTTAGTAGCGGGAATAAGTTTTAATGCTTCAACTGCCATTTTTTAATGCCTCCGTATTTTTAGTGTCTCTGCAATCTCTTCTATCCGTTAAGTTTTACGGTCTTCCTAAATTATTCTTATCAACCAAATTCGATTTTTTGTTGTCTCCGCAGTTTCTTCTATCCGTAAAGCCTTACAGTCTTCTTAAACTTTTCTTATCAATAGAATTTTTAATGTTTTCGTAATTTTATTTATTTGTTAAACTTTACGGTCTTCTTAAACTTTTTCTGTTAACTGAATTTTTTAGTGTATCCGTAATTTCTTCTATCCGTTAAACTTTACAGGCTTCTTAAATTTTTCGTATCAATCAAATTTGATTTTTTGTTGCCTCCGCAATCTCTTTTATTTGTTTGGTTTTACGGCTTTTTCAAATTTCCTGATTTGTTTTTATCAACATTAATGTAATTTGTCTAACTGTTTACAAATTCTTCTAAAGAAAGATTTTTTTCGTTCATTTTTTTTGCGTTTTCCGTACCTACAAAACGCCAGCAGTAAGGCATATATTCTTTGCCGGTAATTGTTGTTTTGTTACTGCTGTATCTTAAAACAAAGCCGTAATTTTGGGCATTTTCTTTAAGCCATTTAAATTCGTCGGTTTTTTCAAAAGAAGTGCTTTTTTCGTTAAAATAAACCGAAAGTCCCAACTGCATTTCGGATGTGGTTGGTTTTTCAACTATTTTAGCCGCTTCTTCTTCGGCTTTGGTTTTAGAAAAATTAGGGTTGGATTTTTGCTGGTTTTTAACTTCGTCGTTATAAAGCTCCAGCTGTTTACTGTAAGGGCAATAGGCGGAAATAACCATTAAATTTATATTTTTTTGGTGCGCTGCCGAAAGCATATTATTTAAGTAAGAAATAGCTCGGCTATCAAACTGCAGACCCAAAGGGTTGGTATATTGTGCCGTAATGTTGCCTAAAGAGGGTACATAACCTGCATTTAACGGGTTGTTTTTATTAACAACCGTTAAGGGGTAATTATTGTTTTTTACGGCAGCGGCGTTGGTGCTGCTTACGGTGTTGCCCGTGTTATAGCCATAACTGTTATTGCCGTTTAAATTTGAGTTTGAGTTTGAATTTGAGCCTTTACTTAACAAGCTTGAAACCATAATAACGGAATTTGTGTTTTTAGGTGCGCTTTTTGCTTGTGATTTTTTAGTTAAAAATATTATTAACGCAATAATTCCCGCAATTAAAAGCACCGAAACGGCAGCAAACCCAAAAAAGGATTTGCCGCCGCTTTTTTTATTTTTTCTTTTTTTGTTGTGTTTTGAATAGTATTTTTTCATTTAAACTATCCTTACTCTTATAACGCCTTCAATGCTTTCCAAAGCTTTTTTAACTTTTTCGTCGTCGCAATCGGCAACGTCAAGCATACTGTAGGCATATTCTCCTTTAGATTTATTAAGCATATTTTCAATATTTATTCCGCTTAATGCAGAAGTTATTTGAGTAATCATATTGGGAATATTTTTATGAATTACGCAAATTCTTTTATTTCCCTGACGGGCCAAACTTATACTGGGCATATTTACCGAATGATTAATGTTTCCGTTTTTAATGTAATCCGCTAATTCTTCGGCTGCCATATTGGCACAGTTATCTTCGCTTTCGGGTGTGGAAGCACCTAAATGGGGAATGGTTATAACTCCGTCTTTACCTATAATTTCATCGCTGGGGAAATCAGTAACATACGAAGCTACTTTTCCGCTGTCTAAAGCTTCAAGCAAATCTTCCGAGTTAACCAAAGCGCCTCTGGCAAAGTTTAAAATTCTTACTCCGTCTTTCATAAGGCTTATGGTATTTTTATTTATAAAACCTTTAGTTTCGTCATTAAGCGGAACATGAATTGTAATATAATCGCAATTTTTATAAATTTCTTCAAGGTCTTTGGCTCTTTTGGCAGAATGGGTTAAGCTCCAAGCCGATTCTACCGATAAATACGGGTCAAAGCCCAAAACGTGCATTCCTAAGGCGTTTGCGCTGTTTGCTACCAAAACGCCTATTGCGCCAAGGCCTATAACGCCCAGGGTTTTACCTTTAATTTCGGGTCCCACAAATGCGCTTTTGCCTTTTTCAACCAAAGGACCTACTTCGCTTCCTTTGCCTTTTAAGGTTTTTGCCCATTCTATACCCTGTACCACTCTTCTTGAAGAAATAAGCAAACCTGCCAAAACCAATTCTTTAACTGCGTTTGCGTTTGCACCCGGAGTATTAAAAACAACAATTCCTTTTTCGGCACATTTGGCAAGCGGTATATTATTTGTGCCGGCTCCCGCTCTTGCTATAGCTAAAAGGGAAGAGGGAAATTCCGTTTCGTGTAAAGAGGCGGAACGAACTACGGCACCTATCGGATTTTCTGCTGTGTCCGTACATTCAAAACCTTCTTCTTTTAAAATATCAAGTCCGCATTTTCCTATTTTGTTATAGGTTTTAATTTGCTCCATTATGCGTTCTCCTTTTCAAATTTATCCATAAATTTAACCAATTCTTTTGCGCCTTCCAAAGGCATTGCGTTATAAACCGAAGCTCTCATACCGCCTACTGTTCTGTGGCCTTTTAAGTTTACAAAACCAGCTTCTTTGGATTCTTTTACAAATTTTGCGTCCAATTCTTCGCTGCCTGTTATAAAAGGAATATTCATTAAAGAACGGTCTTCTTTAACAACCGTACCTTTAAACAATTTGCTGTTATCAAGGAAGTTGTAAATTATTCCGGCTTTTTCCTCGTTGAATTTTTTAATTTCGCTTAAAGTGCCAAACTCGCTCTTTATCCACTTTAAAACCAAACCGGCTATATATATGGGATAGCACGGAGGAGTATTAAACATAGAATTTCCGTCCGCATGGGTTTTATAATTAAACATAGTGGGTGTAATATCCATAGCGTTGCCTATAAGGTCTTTTCTTACTATTGCTATGGTAAGACCTGCAGGAGCCACATTTTTTTGCGCTCCGGCATAAAGTATACCGAATTTTGAAACATCTATCGGTTCGGATAAAATACAGCTGCTTATATCGGCAACCAAAGGTACGTTACCGGTTTCGGGCAACGTATGCCATTTTGTACCGTAAATGGTATTGTTCATACAAATATGAAAATAGTCGGCGTCTTTAGTAAAGGTTTCGGGATTTAATTTGGGTATATAAGTAAAGGTTTTGTCTTTACTGCTGGCTACTATATTTGCTTCGCCGTAACGGGCGGCTTCTTTATAAGCTTTGTTTGCCCACTGACCGGTAATAACAAAATCCGCTTTATGAGATTTGTTCATTAAGTTTAAAGGAACCATTGCAAACTGAGAGGAAGCTCCGCCTTGAAGCATTAAAACTTCGTAATTTTCGGGAATATTCATTACTTCTCTTAAATTTGCAACCGTTTCGTCAAATATTGCCTGATATTCTTTGGAACGGTGAGACATTTCCATAACGGACTGTCCGGTTATTCCGAATTCTAACATTTCTTTTGCTGCCGTTTCCAATACGGGTGTAGGTAACATAGAGGGTCCTGCGCTGAAATTATATACTCTCGACATAAAGTATCTCCTTAAAAATATTTTTAAAAACATTAAGTTTTTTATTTGCTTATTAATTATATGGAAGATTATTACTATTATATTAATATGAAATATAAATGTCAATAGGATTGTTAAAAAAATAACAACTATTTTTCTGTTTTTTAAAAAAATATCGAAAAATTAGTTAAAAAATTAACAATATCTTAATAAAAAATTAAAATTTACAAAAATTACCATAAAACTATGAAATTTTTTTAACAATTCTTTCCAAATCCATTGACTTTTGTAGAATTAAATGCTATAATGTTAAAAAATAACAAATGGAGGTAAAGGAAAATGAAACTTACCGGTATGGAAAGGCCCGTAGATGTATTGGGAAGAGTAGTAATTCCAAGAGAAATAAGAAAACGTTTGCAGATAGAAGACGGTAAAGACAGTTTTGATATCTTTTTTGAAGATGATTCTATTATTTTAAGGAAACATCAGGAAAAATGTTCTTTGTGCGGTAACGAAGGCGAATTGGTGGACTATAAAGGCAGAATGATTTGCCGTAACTGCATAGAAGATTTAAAAAATTTATAAAAAAATAAGAATAAAAAACAAGCGTTTACCGAAATAGTGTAAACGCTTGTTTTTTTATGCCGAAAAAACCGGTATATACTGATTTTTAAATTTGGTTTAAACAATAAAATAAAGGTATACGAAGCCTATAAACTAAAACCGTTTCTTTAAAAAAGCATTGTACCCTAATTGCATTGTTTAACCGAAACATCAGCCGAATTCAATTTAATTATTTCTCCGTTTTTATTTACTATTAAATTTGAATTTTCGTCTATATCCAAAGCAACTGCGGAGAATGTATCGTTTAAAGTTTTAACGATTACCGGTTTATTTATTAAAATTGATTTTTCTTTGTACTCCTTTAAAAAGTCGGTGTTGGGCAAATTATTGTAAAGCTTAAAAAAGTTGTTTACTATATGCGCAGCAAGCCTTCCTTTTTGTTTTTTTGAGCATTTTCCGTTAAATAAAGCCCCGGCGGTATTTTCTATGTCTTTAGGGAAACCGTTTTTCGGTGCAGTTAAATTTATTCCTATTCCCACAACAGAATAATCTTCCAAATCCGTACTTTCAAAATTAACGGAAGATTCGCACAAAATACCGCAAATTTTTTTGTTGTTATAATAAATATCGTTTACCCATTTTATATATGTATTAATATCAAAAACATATTTTATTGCATTAACGGTTGCCACTGCGGCAAGCTGGGTTAAAATTTGCATTTCCATAATATTTTTTTGCGGATGCAGTAAAATACTTAAATAAAGTCCGCCTTTAGGGGAATAAAAGCTGCGGTTTAATTTGCCTCTGCCGTTTTTTTGGCGCAAAGCAACAAAAACAGCGTTATTAAAACAGGCATTGTTTTCTTTTGCCAAATCATTTGTAGAAGAAACGCACCTGTATGCTTTTAAATCTACCTGATATTTAATTCTGTTTTTAATTATATGTTTAAAAGTTTTAAAAATCATAAGCTATACAAATATATAAAACGGAAAAATTCCGATTATAAAATCTCCTTTTAATTTGTATGCGGCACATATTAACAAATATTAATAATAAAACAAACAGTAAATTAAATTTGTTGTTTTGCGGTTTTTAAATGGTTTAAAACCATTTAAACGGCGAGTTCGCCGTTTAATCAAACCAAAGGTTTGATTAAAAACCGCCGTAAATATAATAAATAAAGCGACCGAAAAAATATATTTCGGCCGCTTAAAATCAGCTAAAAATCAGCTTTTGTTTTTGGTTGTTATTGATTAAATTATGCTTTGCCTTCGCAGCCTAAAACATCTTTAATTTTATGTTCAACCATACCTTTAATTGCTGCTCTGCCGTCGCCTAAGTATTGTCTGGGGTCAAAATGATCGGGATGCTCTGCAAAGTGTTTTCTTATAGCGCCGGTCATAGCCAAACGAAGGTCGGAATCTATGTTTATTTTGCAAACTGCCATTGTTGCGGCTTTTCTTAACATTTCTTCGGGAATACCTATAGCGTCGGGCATTTTTCCGCCGTAAGTGTTAATCATTTCAACAAATTCCGGTACAACTGAAGAAGCGCCGTGTAAAACTATCGGGAAGTTAGGTAAACGTTTGGAAACTTCCTCTAATATGTCAAATCTTAACTGAGGTTTTTGACCGGGTTTAAATTTGTATGCGCCGTGGCTGGTGCCTATTGCAATAGCCAAGCTGTCTACGCCGGTTCTTGTAACAAAGTCGTAAACCTGATCGGGGTTGGTAAAGTTTGCATCTTCCGCCGAAACATTAACTTCGTCTTCAATACCTGCAAGCTGACCCAATTCGCCTTCAACCGTTACGTTAAATTGATGAGCATAGTCTACAACTTTTTTGGTTAAAGCTACGTTTTCTTCGTAATCTAAATGAGAACCGTCAATCATAACGGAAGTAAATCCGCCGTCGATACAGGATTTACATAATTCAAAACTGTTTCCGTGGTCTAAATGTAAAACTATAGGTAAGCCGGTTTCTTCAACCGCAGCTTCTACCAATTTTACCAAATAGGTATGGTTGGCGTATTTTCTGGCGCCTGCCGAAACCTGTAAAATTAAAGGAGCGTTTAAATCTTTGGCTGCTTCTGTAATACCTTGGATAATTTCCATATTGTTAACATTAAAAGCTCCTATTGCATATCCGCCCTCATAGGCTTTTTTAAACATTTCTCTAGTATTTACTAATGGCATTTTAATTCCTCCAATTTATTAGTAATTTTATTATACAACAAAAAAAACAAAAAATAAAGTATTATTTAAAAATATATTTATATTTTTATATTTTATTTGTTTTTTATTTTTGCAAAAAATTCAGGTATCTTATTTAAAAACATTTTAGTGTTAAAGGACTTATTTTTAATAAAATAAGTCCTTTAATTATTGTTTTTATTATGATAATATTAAAATCAGTACGGTGTAAGTAAAGAGGTAAAAGTAAATATGAAAATATTAAATATCGGTTCTTGCAATATAGATTATGTATACAGTTTAAATCATATAGTAACAGGCGGCGAAACAGAGAAAAGCAAAAGGCTTGATATTTTTCCGGGCGGAAAAGGTCTTAATCAATCGGTTGCGGCGGCTCGCGCGGGGGCAAAAGTTTACCATGCGGCAATAGTGGGAAGCGACGGAGATTTTCTTTTAAAAACGCTTAAAGAAAACGGAGTGGATATATCTTTAACCGAAAAGGTCAAAGATAAAAACGGTCATGCCGTAATTCAGGTAAATTCCGAAGGGGAAAATGCAATTATAGTTTATCCCGGTACCAACCACGGTATAACCAAAGAATATATCGACAAAATTCTTTTAAATTTTAACGCCGGAGATTTGCTGGTTTTGCAAAATGAAGTAAACGAATTGGAATATATAGTTCATAAAGCTTATAAGCAAAAATTAAAAGTTATACTTAACCCTTCGCCTATATGTGAAAATCTTTATAACATTAAGCTTTCGGAAATTGCTTATTTAATCATGAATGAAAACGAAGCAAAAAAGCTTCTTAAAGGCAACAGCATAGCAGATTGTTTACAAAAAGCAAAAAAAGAATTACCCGATACTGCCATTGTTATAACATTGGGCAAAAAAGGCGCCGTTTATATTGATAACAAAAAACAGGTTTATCAAAATGCTTTTGCGGTTAAAACGATAGATACTACCGCCGCGGGAGATACTTTTACGGGATATTTTGTTGCGGGGTTGTTTTGCCGTAAGCCTATAAAAGAAATTTTAAAACAAGCTTCGGCTGCCGCGGCAATTGCCGTGTCTAAATCGGGAGCGTCTTCTTCAATTCCAGCAATGGAAGAAGTTTTGAGTTTAATGCCGCAAATGGAGGAATGTAAAAATAATTATGATATAAAAAGCGCCGAACAGTTAAAAGTAATAACGGATTTTATAAACGAAAATTTAAAGCAAGCATCTTTAAAACAGTTGGCGCAAAAATTAAATTATTCTTACAATTCCGCCGGTGTTTTGGTAAAGCGCATTACGGGTAAATCTTTTACGGAATATTTGCAAACCAAAAGATTGGAAAAAGCCTTGTTTTTGTTAAAGGAAACCTCTTTGCCGGTGCTTGAAATTTCAAATTCCGTGGGATATGAAAACAACAGCTTTTTTTGCCGAAAGTTTAAAGAAAAGTACAACATTACCCCAAAACAATACCGCTTGCGGCACAAGGCTTAAAAATTTTTTAAAAGTAAAATTTTAGACAAAGCAATCAGGGTACAACAGTTCCTGAAAGGGAATATGTTCCCGTTTAGTTTGTCGCATTACTTGTAATACGTCAGTATTACTGCGTTCTTTTACTTCCAAAACAAAACACCGTAGCTTATTGCATTTGTAAAAAGGCTGCGGTTTTTTGTTTTTAAGGCAACGAGCCAAAGCCCAAAGCCAAAAGGCTTTGGGCTTTGGCAAAAGCTGTGGCTTTTGCCCCAAAACAATTTTTGTTTTGGGGCTCGTTGCCGCAATGCAATATAAACCTTTTATATAAGCCTTTTATTTTTAAAAAATATTTGGTATAATAAAAATAAGAATTTTAAGTGTTTTAATTTTAATTTAAATTAATTCAAAACGGAGTAAAATATGGATAAATTCATTTTACATTCAAAATATAAACCCACCGGCGACCAGCCGGAGGCCATTGAAAAATTAACCGACGGAATAAAAAAAGGTTTAAAAGAACAGGTGCTTTTGGGCGTAACGGGTTCGGGCAAAACTTTTACTATGGCAAATATTATTGAAAAGGTAAATAAACCGACGTTGGTTTTAGCCCACAATAAAACCCTTGCCGCACAGCTTTGCAGTGAGTTTAGAGAATTTTTCCCCGAAAACGCGGTGGAATATTTTGTTTCTTATTATGATTATTATCAGCCGGAAGCATATATACCGGGCTCCGATACTTATATAGAAAAAGATTCTGCAATAAATGATGAAATAGATAAATTAAGGCACAGCGCAACATGTTCTTTAAGCGAGAGAAAAGATGTTATTATTGTGGCGTCCGTTTCCTGTATATACAGTTTGGGCAACCCTATAGATTACCGCAATATGATTATTTCTTTGCGGCCGGGTATGGAGATGAAAAGAGAACATCTTTTAAAAAGACTGGTGGATTTGCAGTACGAAAGAAACGATTTGAATTTTATACGAAATAAGTTTAGAGTAAGAGGCGATACGGTAGAGGTTTTTCCGGCTTATTCCCACGATACGGCTATAAGAATTGAATTTTTCGGGGACGAAATAGACAGGATTTCGGAAATTAACGTTTTAACGGGCGAACTTAAGGGATTATTGGGTCATGCTCCCATTTACCCTGCTTCGCACTATATAGTACCGCCGGACGAAATGGAAACGGCGCTTAAAAATATAGAAAACGAAATGGAAGAAAGAGTTAAATTTTTTAACGAAAACGGTAAGCTTATAGAGGCGCAGAGAATAAGACAAAGAACCGAATACGACATTGAAATGTTAAGGGAAATAGGAACCTGTAAGGGAGTAGAAAATTATTCCAGAGTTTTATCGGGCAGAAAACCCGGAAGTATTCCTTTTACTTTAATAGACTATTTTCCCAAAGATTTTTTATTGTTTGTGGATGAAAGCCATGTTACCATTCCACAGGTAAGGGGAATGTACGGCGGAGACCGCGCAAGAAAAGAAAATTTGGTTGATTACGGTTTTCGTTTGCCTTCGGCTTTTGATAACCGTCCGCTTAAATTTGAAGAATTTTATAAAAAATTAAATCAAACTATATTTGTTTCGGCTACACCGGGAGAATTTGAAAGAGAAAAGGCGGCGGCAATTGCGGAACAGGTTATAAGACCCACGGGACTTTTAGACCCGAAAATTACCGTAAAACCGGTTGAAGGACAAATTGACGATCTTATAAGCCAAATAAATATAAGAGC
Organism: Oscillospiraceae bacterium; assembly: GCA_902796905.1. Lineage (GTDB taxonomy): Bacteria > Bacillota > Clostridia > Oscillospirales > Acutalibacteraceae > UMGS1279. Next base: position 48,597 of record CADBQU010000007.1, read on the forward strand.
CGATAAAAACGAACGGGTCTTGGTTACTACGCTTACTAAAAAACAAGCCGAAAGTTTAACGGAATATATGGAAAACGCCGGTATTAAAGTAAGATATATGCATTACGATATCGATACCATAGAAAGAATGGAAATTATAAGAGATTTAAGGCTTAAAGAGTTTGATGTTTTGGTGGGAATAAACCTTTTAAGAGAAGGGTTGGATATACCGGAAGTATCGTTAGTGGCTATTTTGGACGCCGATAAGGAAGGCTTTTTAAGAAGCGAAACTTCGCTTATTCAAACCATAGGCAGAGCGGCAAGAAACGCAAACGGAGAAGTTATAATGTATGCCGATACCGTAACGCCTTCTATGGAAAGGGCTATTAAGGAAACATTAAGAAGAAGAAGCATACAGGAAAAGTATAATAAAGAACACAATATAGTTCCAAAAACAATTGTAAAAGATGTTAGAGAAATTATAGAATTAACGCCTAAAGAAAAGCTTACTTCTAAGGGCAACAAAAAAGTGAAGCTAACGGCAAAAGAAAGAGAAAAGCTTATTGTAAAGCTTACCGCCGAAATGAAGACCGCCGCAAAGATGCTTGAATTTGAACACGCGGCGTTTTTAAGGGATAAAATAGCGGAGCTTAAAAAATAAAGGCTGAAGGCTTTGCTTAGGCAAGCGAGAATTTTATATTTACATTTAAATTAAAATAAAGTAAAATAATTTGTGTAAAATATAATATAAGTTACATATTTATAAATTTTATGCTTTTTTATACTTTGCGTTTTGTATTTTGGATTTTTATACTTTGGATTAAAAAGTTGTTTTATAATTTTAAAAATTATATATTTTTATATATTTATTTGATGATTATATTCAGATGATTATATTCATTTGATATTTTAGATTTTTAAAAATTTAAAGGAAAATTAAATTTACGGGTGGACGGCGAATAAATGGCAAACGATAAAATAATTATAAAAGGCGCCAGAGAGCACAATTTAAAAAATATAGATATTACAATACCCAGGGATAAACTTGTTGTATTTACGGGTCTTTCGGGAAGCGGTAAATCTTCGTTGGCTTTTGATACGATTTACGCCGAAGGGCAAAGGCGTTATATGGAAAGCCTTTCTTCTTACGCCCGTCAGTTTTTGGGACAAATGGAAAAACCGGCTGTGGACAGCATAGACGGTTTAAGTCCGGCTATATCCATAGACCAAAAAACAACCTCTAAAAATCCGCGTTCCACCGTTGGAACCATTACGGAAATTTACGATTATTTAAGGCTGTTATATGCAAGAATAGGCGTTCCGCACTGTCCTGTTTGCGGCAGAGTTATAAAAAAGCAAACCACCGATCAAGTGGTGGATAAAATTATGCATTTTGAAAACGGTACGCGTTTTCAAATTTTATCTCCCATAGCAAGAGGTAAAAAGGGTGAATTTCAAAAAGAACTTGAAAAGATAAAAAAATCGGGATACGCAAGAGTAAGAATAGACGGAATTATATACGACCTTTCCGAAACCATAAAATTGGAAAAAAACATTAAACACAATATAGAAGTTGTTGTGGACCGATTGATTATGAAACCCGAAATTAAAGCAAGGGTTACCGACAGTGTAGAAACCGCGGCAGGTCTTTCAAAAGGCTTAATAACGGTTTTAAAGGGCGAAGAAACCGAAATAGAATTTTCTTTAAACTATGCTTGCCCGGAACACAATATAAATATGCCGGAATTAGAACCGCGGCTTTTTTCTTTTAACAATCCGTTCGGAGCCTGTCCTACCTGCAGCGGACTGGGAGAATTTTATAAAATAGACGAAAAACTGCTTATACCGGACGAAAGCAAATCTTTAATGGAAGGATGCGTTAAGGCCTTTGGCTGGGGCGGAGGTTGGAACGGCGTAAAATCCAAAAATTCCATTGCGGGTATGTATTATGACGGTTTGGCGGCAAAATACGGTTTTGACGTTAACGCTCCTTTTTCGGAAATTAAGGGAAAAGCAAGACAAGCTATACTTTACGGCACCAACGGCGAAAAAATTAAAATGGTGCGCAAAAGCGATTGGGGCGGCGGAATATACAATGCTCCGTTTGAAGGTTTAATTCCAAATTTGGAAAGAAGATACAGGGATACCGAAAGCGAATATTCCAAAAAAGAAATAGAGAGTATAATGGTGGCGTGCGAATGTCCCGACTGCAAAGGAAAACGTTTAAACCCAATAGCCTTAGCTGTAACGGTGGGCGAAAAAAGCATTTACGATATTACGGTTATGAGTATTGACGAAGCCTTTGAATTTTTTGATTCTTTAAAGCTTTCGGACTACGATTTAATGATAGCAAAGCCCATTATAAAGGAAATAAAATCAAGGCTTAGGTTTTTAACAAATGTAGGCTTGGATTATTTAACGCTTTCGCGTTCGGCGTCAACGCTTTCGGGCGGAGAAAGCCAAAGAATAAGGCTTGCAACACAAATAGGTTCTTCGCTTACGGGAGTACTTTATATTTTAGACGAACCCAGCATAGGACTTCATCAAAGAGATAACGAAAAGCTTTTGGAAACGTTAAAAGAGCTTAGAGATTTAGGCAATACTTTAATTGTGGTGGAACACGATGAAGATACTATGAGAGCCGCTGATTATTTGGTGGATATAGGTCCGTTTGCCGGAGTTCACGGAGGAGAAATAGTAGCGGCAGGAACACCTTCGGAGGTAGCCGAAAATAAAAACTCCGTTACCGGCGACTATCTTTCGGGAAGAAAAATTATTCCGGTACCCAAAAAAATAAGAAAACCGAATAACGGATATATAGAATTTTTAGGGGCTAAAGAAAACAACCTTAAAAATATAAACGTTAAAATACCGTTGGGCCTTTTTGTGGCTGTAACAGGCGTATCCGGCAGCGGAAAATCTTCGTTGGTAAACGAAATAATTTATAAACATTTATCGGCTACGTTAATGCGCTCTAAAGAAATACCCGGAAAATTCAAAGGGGCAAAAGGCTTAGAACAAATAGATAAGGTAATTAATATAGACCAATCGCCCATAGGCAGAACTCCGCGTTCAAACCCGGCTACTTATACCGGCGTTTTTAACGATATAAGAGAGTTGTTCAGTTTAACAAAAGACGCAAAAATGAGGGGATATACCCAGGGAAGGTTTTCGTTTAACGTTAAAGGCGGCAGATGTGAAGCCTGCGAGGGAGACGGTATTAAAAAAATAGAGATGCACTTTTTGCCGGACATTTACGTTCCGTGCGAAGTATGCGAAGGCAAGCGCTATAACCGCGAAACTTTGGAAGTAAAGTACAAGGATAAAAATATTTACGATGTTTTGGAAATGACAGCCGAAGAAGCCGCTGAATTTTTCAAATCGGTACCTAAAATTTATAAAAAGCTTAAAACATTGTGCGATGTAGGTTTGGGATATATTAAAATAGGCCAAAGCAGTACAACGCTTTCGGGGGGAGAAGCCCAAAGGGTTAAGCTTGCTACCGAACTTGCAAGAAGGGGCACCGGTAAAACAGTATATATTTTAGACGAACCCACCACCGGTTTACATTCTTACGACGTGCAAAAACTTTTGGAGATTTTGCAGCTTTTAGTCGACAATAAAAACACCATAATTGTAATTGAGCATAATTTAGATGTTATTAAGTGCGCCGATTATATTATAGATTTGGGCCCCGAAGGCGGAAACCGCGGAGGAGAAATAGTGGCTGTAGGCACACCGGAACAAATAGCAAAATGCGAAAAATCTTATACCGGAAAATTTTTAAAATCAAAGCTTTAAAAAACAAAGGGTTAACAAAGGGTTTTAAAAACCGAAAGCGAAAAACGGGAAAGCGAAAAAACTGAAAAGGATATAGGATAAAATAACGGCGAAGAGCCTCCAAAAAACATTTTTGTTTTTTGGGTAAAATTAAAGCCGCGGCTTTAATTTTAAAAAGCCCAAAGGGCTTTTGGCTCGTCGCCGCAGTATTCTATATAAAGAAAGTATATAAAGAGATATATTAATATAATATATTTTTGGGCGTTCAGTTAAAAGTTTATTCATTATTTTTTGATAAAAAAATTATAATTATATAGTAAAATCAGTTATAAGACAATAAAAGGTGGAAAAAGGTTGTTTGGTTATATAATTGCCGAAAAATCGGAGCTCAGAATAAAAGAATATGATATATATAAAGCAGTTTATTGTTCTTTGTGTAAAACTTTGGGCAAAAAATACGGCGTTATATCAAGGTTTACTTTAAGCTACGATTTTACTTTTTTAGGGTTGCTTAATTTAAGTTTAAGCGACGGCTGCAACGAAATTAAAAAAGGAAGATGTGTTTATAATCCGTTAAAAAAGTGTAATTTTTTAACGGACGGCAAAGAAAATAAAAACGGTAAAAAATACAGCGGAAATAAAGAAATTGAATTTTCTGCCGCTTGCGCCGCTTTGTTACTGTATTTTAAATTTGAAGACAATATAAAAGACGAAAAAGGCATAAAAAAGTTATTTTATAAAATTCTTTGCGCATTTCATAAACCGTATTATAAAAAAGCGGCAAAAGAATATCCGGAACTAAACAAAACATTTAAAAAATATATAGATATGCAGTTTGAAGCCGAAAATAAAATTTTGGAATTTAAAAATGTTGAATTAAAAAAAGGCTTATATAACAAAGAAGATAACAAGCACGGTAAAAAAGAAACTTACAAAAACGGTTTAAATATCAATAATATAAATATAAATAACGAAAATAACAAAAATAACGTAAAAAATAAATTTATAAAAGATAATTTATCGGATGACAGCATAATAGATTTTGCGGCCGAGCCTACCGCTGTTATGATGAAAGAAGTTTTTTCATCTTTGGCAAAGGACGAATTTAATAAAAAAGCGCTTTCGGTTTTGGGATATAATTTAGGCAAATGGATATATTTAACCGACTGTTTGGCAGATATAGAAAAAGATTTTAAATTAAACAGATTTAACCCTATAATTATTGCCGAATTTAAAAAACAGAATTTTAAACCGGAAACGGAATATGCTTTTAAAAGGCTGAAAAACACTTTGCTTTTTTGCAGTTTAGAAGCTTCTAAAGCTTTTGAACTTTTAACAATTTACAAATATAAAAACATATTGGGCAATATTATTTATTTGGGAATGCCCAAAGCAATTGAATTACTTAAAAAGGAGAAAAACAAATGAGAGATCCATACGAGGTTTTAGGCATTTCAAGGAATGCTTCCGAAGAAGAAATTAAAAATGCCTACAGGGCTCTTGCAAAAAAGTATCACCCCGATAATTACGGAGATAATCCGCTTTCGGATTTAGCCGAAGAAAAAATGGCGGAAATAAACGAAGCGTACGATAAAATTATGAATGAGCACAAAAGGAAAAATAAAACCGTTAATAACGGCGGTTTTAACGGATATACGCAATTTCCGGAAATAAGAGATTTAATAAACGCCAATCAAATAGAATTGGCTTTGGAAAAGCTTGACGCCGTACCCATTCAAAACAGAAATGCCGAATGGTATTTTTTAAACGGAAGCGTTATGTATAAAAGAGGTTGGTTTGACGCAGCTTATACAAGTTTTTCAAATGCTTGCCGTATGGATCCGCAAAATCCGGAATACCGAGAGGCTTTTGCAAGAATGAACAACCAAAAAGGACAGTTTAACCAGGCGGGAAATCCTTACAGGAGCCAGGGAAATATGGGCGGTTGCTCCGCTTGTGATGTTTGTTACTCTTTATGGTGCGCCGACTGTTGCTGTGAATGTATGGGCGGAGATTTAATAAGATGTTGCTAACATTGTTTTAATTAAAGCGGCTGCAAAAAGCAATATATAAAATATTACGGATATTACGGGCGTTAGACAGTACTGTACAGAATAAAACGCAAAAATAAAAATTACGAAAGAGCTAAAAATTTTAAAATGAAAAAAAGTAATAAAATAACGCTTTGTGCTATTTTGGCGGCGTTGGCTACGGTTGTAATGATGGCGGCGTATTTTCCGTATGTTACATATTCCGTGCCGGCAATAGCAGGACTTTTTATAATGGCGGCGCTTATAGAAACAGATAAAAAATGGGCTTTTGCATGTTATTTGGTATCGGTTGTTCCTATAATGCTTTTTGCCGAAAGCGAGGCTAAATTTATATACATTTGTTTTTTTGGATTTTACCCTGTTTTAAAATGTATACTTGAAAAAATTAAAAACAACATACTGTGTTTTATTGTTAAAATAATATGTTTTAACGGGCTTATGGCTATTTGCTATTTATTGCTTAAATTTGTTACCGGCATTACATTTACGGAAGCGGATACTACAAAATTAATTTTGGTTGCAACCGTTATTTTATTTAATGCGGTTTTTATTTTGTACGATATTCTTTTGGCAAAACTGGCTTCGGAATATTTGGTGAGAATTCATCCTTTTGTTAAAAAAATTCTTTACAAAAAATAAGCAAAACAAAAAGCAAAGCTTTAAAAATAGTTTAAACTAACGGCGAAAGCCCGCCTAAAAACAATTTTTGTTTTTAGGCGCAAAAGCAAAGCTTTTGCCAAGCCCTTTGGGCTTGGGGCTTTCGCCTTATAAAAAACAGAAACGGAAAAACAAAATGAAAAAAATTGCGGTTGTGGGAGCAGGGGCCGCCGGATTAATGGCAGCGGCGGAAGCTGCAAAAAACGGCGCCGATGTTACGGTTTTTGAAAAAAACGAACGCCCGGCACGAAAACTTATGATTACCGGTAAAGGCAGATGCAATGTAACAAATATTGCGGATAATCAAACGTTTTTAAATAATGTTGTTACAAATTCAAAATTTATGTATTCGGCTATTTCGGAATTTTCGTGTAAAGATACTTTTGAATATTTTGAAAATTTAGGCGTTGAATTAAAAGTTGAAAGAGGCGGAAGGGTTTTCCCGAATACCGATAAAGCCGTAACTATTGTAGACGCTTTGGTAAAAAACGCAAAACAACACAATGTAAAAATAATAAAAAAACAAGTAACGGATATTTCAAAAGATTTGGTTATAAATAAAACCGAAAAATTTGACGGAATTATTATTTGTACCGGAGGTGAAAGCTATAGCTTAACCGGCTCTACAGGCGACGGATACAAATTTGCAAGGCAACTGGGACATACGGTAACGGACATAAGTCCGGCTTTGGTTCCTTTAGAATCCGATGATTCTTTTTGCTCAGAGCTTTCGGGACTTTCTTTAAAAAATGTTGTTTTTTCGGTTTACGAAAAAAGTACGGTAACAAACAATGTAAATGCAGAAAACAACGGAAATAAAAAATCCGATAAAAAGCAAAAAACAAAACCCGTTTTTTCGGAATTGGGAGAGATGCTTTTTTGCCACTTCGGAATTTCCGGTCCTTTGGTGCTTTCGGCATCATGTAATTTAAATTTTAATAAAAAAGAATATTACGGTAAAATTGACTTAAAACCGGGACTTAATGAAGAACAGCTTGAAAAACGTATTTTAAGAGATTTTGAAAACAATATTAACAAAGAAATACATAATATTATAGGATTATTGGTGCCCTACAAACTGGGACTTTTTGTTTTAAAACAAGCCGATATAAACAAAAATCAAAAAATAAACGAGTTTACAAAAGAAATGCGTAAAAGCTTAACTTTTGCGCTAAAACATTTTAAAATTAATTTAAAAGGTTTTAGACCTATAGAAGAAGCAATAATAACCAAAGGCGGAGTAAATGTAAAAGAAATAAATCCAAAAACTTTTGAAAGCAAATTGGTAAAGGGCATTTATTTTGCGGGAGAGGTTTTAGATGTTAACGCTTATACGGGCGGATATAATTTGCAAATTGCTTTTTCAAGCGGATATATAGCCGGCAGGTCTTCTGCGAAAGAATGAAAAATAAACAAGAATAAAACAAACCCACATAATAAAAAAGAACAGCCAAAAAGTTTAAACGGCTTTTACGGGCGTTAGGCAAACTTCGTTTGTTTTCAAGCCGAAAAACATATTTTTCGGCGTTAAAATCGCAAAGCGATTTTAACGCCCGTAATATTATAGTATAGGTAAAACTGACAAAGCAAAATTTAAGTAACAATAATAAAAAACGGGGCGGAAAAATGGAGCAAAATAAAAAGGATATAAAAAACACGGTAGATAAAACAAATAAAAACGGTATAATTAATATAGCAATAGACGGACCTGCAGGGAGCGGCAAAAGCACAATAAGCCGTGCGGTAGCAAAAAAGATGGGCATTATTTATGTTGATACCGGTGCGCTTTACAGAACCGTTGCGCTTAAGCTTTTGGCAAAAAAAGTAAAAATTGAAAACGATTCGGTTGAAGAAATTTTAAAAACCACAAAAGTAGAGCTTAAGTTTGTTAAAGGCGAACAAAAAGTTTTTTTAGACGGAACGGATGTTACCGATAAAATAAGAACTCCCGATGTATCTATGACCGCTTCAAGCAGCAGCGCTTTGCCGAATGTAAGAAAATACCTGCTTAATATGCAGCAAAGTATTGCAAAAGAAAATTCTGTTGTTATGGACGGCCGTGATATAGGAACGGTAGTTTTGCCCAATGCGGATATAAAAATATTTTTAACGGCTTCTGCCGAATGCAGAGCAAAAAGGCGTTGGCTTGAATTAACTCAAAAGGGACAAAACGTAACATACGAGGAAGTTTTAAAGGACCAAAAAGAGCGCGATTACAACGATAGCCACAGAAAAATAGCACCGCTTAAGCCGTGCGAAGATTCGGTTATAATAGACACTACAGAACTAAGCTTGGAACAGTCCGTAGAGCATTTGTATAATGTTATACAAAATAAACTTAATAAATAAAATAGACAATACAATCAGGGTACAATGCTTCCCATAGCGGAAAATTTGTCCGATTATTTTGTCTCGTCATTTGAAATACGGCAGTATTCCTGCATTCCTCGACTTCATA
>CADBQU010000008.1 GCA_902796905.1 Oscillospiraceae bacterium
AAAATGAAATGGTGTCATAAAGCTTTAAGCTTTCCATATTTTTGCCCTCCTAAATTATTTCTTGTAGCTACACTTATATTGTAAATATCGCTATGCCTTTAATCAATAACGCAGATATTGGATTGCTCCAACCAGCGGTTGGAAAGATTTTTACTATGCTGCCGCCCACGAATATGGGCGGCAAAATGTTATTTTTGAATTATCGGCAGCCAAATTTCAATAAACCGTTTTTCTCTTTCATTTTTTGGGAACCAATGGTAAACTGAAATTTCGGGTGCGTTTGCAATTTCAAAATTGTTTGCAGGCAACCACTCCGATACAATTCGTTTCCTTATATCAATATATTCTTCAACGGGAGACGGCTGATTTACGGTTGTAAATACGGCATAAGTATGTTTTGGAACCGTTATATTTTCAAAACCGAATTCCCTCATATATTCAAAACCTGTAACCGCACTGTTATACATATTTTCACGCTCATATTTTTCAAGCTCGGCAACATAATAAAAATCGTACCCGTTATCCGAAATATTAGTTATAAGGCATGTATCTGTTCCCGTATCGCCGGACGCACCTTTTGCTCCCCGTAAAAGCCATTGCTTTGCCCTTGTGGTTTCAAACAATTTGCCCTCTTGGATTTTCCGTTCCTCACCGTAGGGCACGCCGGTAAAATGCACCTTGTAGCCTGTTAATATCATTTCGGGTTTTTCAATAATTTTGTAATCCATAAGCGTTCCGCCCTCCAAAGAAATTTTTAAAACAAGACGGGAAAATGATTTTAAATTACTGCCGCCCTTTTTAACTTCGGACGGTAATATACCGTGAAATTTTTTAAAGCCTTTGCAAAGCTGTCCGGATTTTCATATCCGTACTTAAGTGCAATATCAATTATTTTTGATTTGTTTGCGGCAAGCTCCGTGCCGGCAAGCGATAATCTGCGGATTCGAATATATTCGCCGACGGTAAATCCGCAAAGAATACTGAACACACGCTGAAAATGATAGCTTGACGAAAAGCTTTGAGCCGCAACTGCTTCATAGTCAATCGTTTCGGTTAAATGCGCCTCAATATAATCGATAGACCTCTGCAAGCCTTTTATCCAATCCACGTTATCCCTCCTTGTCTGTTTGTATTTTATCAAAAAACGGTTTGTTTTTCCCGATATTCAGTGCCGGTTACAGTCGGGTTTATTGGAGTTTATAAGGAATGGCCTTTGCTTTCATTTCTTTTAGTAACGCTGTAAAGCCGGGGTCATTTTTCAGCCAATCATACGAATGTATTTTGGAAATTCTTTGAATGTAGGCTTCTGTAGCAGAAAGAGGCGCATAGTATTCAATTTTCTTATTGTTAAAAATTTCTCCTTTTAACAATGGCGAGGCATAGCGATAGTCGCCGTTAGCGGCAAGAAAATCTATTGACAAATATGCTTCAAATGCTTTTTTGATATTTATGATAACATTTTCTTTATCCTTTAATTTGGCGTATGTATTTGCAAGATCATTATACGTTTCTGCCGAAAAAACAATTAAAAAGCCTTCGTTACCGATAGAATTTATTATATTAAGCGCTATATTGCAAACCGGTATGGCATCTTTCGGATCTGCAAAGCAGTAATGATGTTTTGCAATACTTAAAATATCCGAAAGTAATTTTTCAATATTTCCGCCGATACAGTGGTACTTATACTTAATTCTTTCTTTAGGCATAGCAATCATGGAGTACATTTCTGCCCTTGAATAAGCTTCATCGGGAAAAGTGTTGCAAAGCTTTTCGGCCTTTACTCTTTCTCCGCAGTAAGAATAAGCAAAAGTCAGCGCCAATTTTGCTTTATATCGCAAATAATCATTCGTGCAATCACGCAATACAATATTGGTTTTATCTTCTATTTGTTTCAGCCATTTTTCTTTTTCACATTTCTGTTCAAATGTATGTACTTGAAGCTCCGCCCATTCTGCAAGCAATTTGTGATTGTTAGGGTAGGTTTTTAACGTTTTTTCTATCAGCGCAATACCTTCTTTAGCCTTTGCAATATGCTTTAAATAAAATACTTCATTAAGTACATTTTCAATAACCTTGTCTGAGCTCTCTGTATCAATTTCAAGCCGATAGTCGGAAGAAACTCCGAAAAAATTTGACAAAGCGGGAATAAGCGTTATATCAGGCAAAGCAAGACCGTTTTCCCACTTAGATACCGCCTGGTAGGAAATATTTAAATAATCAGCCAGTTTTTCCTGGGTTATATCCTGTGCTTTTCTTAAAGCTTTAATCTTTGCTCCGATTTTTAACATTTTGCTTCACCTCATTTTTTATTAGAAAGCGCTTTCTGATTATATTATAAAACCTTGTCTTTAAAATGAGTATAACATATCCGTTTAGATTTACGCAACCGAAGGTTGAAAGAATAATCGGTTAAAAGAATGTTTAAAAATAAAAAATAAGAAGTGATACAATACGGCTGCATATAAATTTTAATACAGTATAAAAAAAATCCGAACTTTTTTACACACTGCAAAAAGTTCGGATTTTTTGAGTTTGGTGCCGGTGGTGGGACTCGAACCCACACGATGTTGCCACCAACGGATTTTGAATCCGTCACGTCTGCCAATTCCATCACACCGGCGAATTTAATTTGTTGTTTTGAATTTTTTGGTTTTATTTTTTTGATTTTTACGAGCGTGTTTTAATTATATAAAAAAACGCCGAAAAAATCAAGGCTTTTTTAACAATTACAAATACTTTTTAAATAAAAAACAATGTAATTTATAAAAAAAGAATAAAAAAGAGTGAAGACACTGTCTTCACTCTTGGTGAGCTATCGGAGATTCGAACTCCGGACACCTTGATTAAAAGTCAAGTGCTCTGCCAACTGAGCTAATAGCTCTTAACGCGACTTTAATATTATAGCAACCAAAGCAAGGCTTGTCAAGAGAAATTTTAAATTTTTTTATTATTATTTTAAATTTTAAATTTTTTTGCGCAAATTTGTGGTTTTAAAAGAAAAAAGCGTTTAAAAACAGAAAAATTTTAAGGCTTATTTAACAGGTTTTTTATATATTGCAACACAATAATTCCGCATTGATTTCGTTTTCTATTGCGGCAGAAAGTTGAATGGGGGAGATGCCCTTTAAATTTTGCCGTAAAAACGAATTTATGCCGTTTGGTACAAATATATCGGAGCAATCCAAATTTACGGAATTCGGGCGGTTTAGGGCTTCGTAATAAGATGATATTAAAATGGGCTCTGTTCCGTACAAATCAAAGCTTTTTATACATAAATCGTTAAAAAGCTTTAAATTTAAAGTGTAAATGTTTATTTGTTTATAGTATTTAAGCAAATAAAACAGCAAATACAAATATTCTCCGTTTTTGTTAATAAACGTTATGTCCTTTCCTTTGTTGAATTTATAAATATTTGAAATTTTATTTATTATATAATTATTTACCGGAAAAGGATTAACAAACGTATTATTGTTAAATTCTTCTGGCATAACCGCAAAAGATATTTTATATTTTTGCTTTAATTTTTTAAAAGGATATATGCTTTTCTTATTTTTTGAGCAATAAAAAACCGTAAAAGGTATTTTCTTGGGAGATTCGTTATTTAATAAAAAAGTATAGGTTAATGTTTTTTTGGTTATTTTTTTAGCAAACGTTTTGCGCTTTTTTGGCATTATACAATATATCATAAATTTTTCCTTAAAAATAAATTGTATTTTGCAAATTTTAAGTTGGCAATATTTTGGTGCAATATTGGGGCAAAAGCTTTGCTTTTGCCCCAAAAACAAAATTGTTTTTTTGGGGGGGCTGCCGCCCGTATGAGCTTTAACCGTTTTGGTTTATAAATCGGTTTATAAAGTTTTTATGGGAGTTGAAAAAGTTACCGAAATTTCCGCTTCGCCGCCTAAATTATTTTTAAGATATTCTGCCAAAGGATTTAAAATAAGCTTTTCGGTGTGATAATGTCCGGCGTCTATTAATGTAAAATTCTTTTCGCCGGCGGTTATAAACATAGAATGTTTAATGTCGGCTGTAACCAAAGCGTCTGCTTTGCAAAGAATTGCGGGAATAAACATATCGCTTCCGGCTCCGCCGCAAACGGCAACTTTTTTAATTAATTTTTTCCCTTCGGTATATCTTATGTTTCCGCCTAAAGTTTCTTTAACAAATTTTGCAAATTCGTAAGGGGAAAGCTCTTTTTCCAATTCTCCTATACGGCTGCAAAAACCTATTTCGTAATTATCTAAAACCTTTATGTTTTTAAGATTTAAAGCTTTGGCCAAACAATCGTTAACTCCGCCTTTTGCCATATCCAAATTTGTGTGCCAACTTATTACGGATATGCCGTTTTTTATAAGCTTAAAAACACGGCTTTCGGCAGTAACGTTTTTTAACGGAGCCCAAATTACGGGATGATGCGTTATTATTAAGTTTACGCCGGTATTTACCGCATTATTTATAATTTCGGTAGTTATATCCAAACATATTAATATTTTTTTTACTTCGCTTTGTTTGTCTCCTACTAAAAAACCGGTATTGTCGCCGGGCATGGCTTCTTTTTCGGGAACCAATTTCTCCAAACAATTGTAAACGTCAATAGCTTTCATATAATCACTTTCTTTTTTTCTTTATTTGTTTTTTGTTTTTCTTTTTATGCTTTAAACAGTAAAAATTAAAACTTAAAGCTTAATAACCCTATCTTCCCAATATACAAAAAGTATAACAATTAGTACTGTTTGTAATAATCATTATACTTTTATATCTGCGCTTTTTATTTTTGTTTTTATTTTAATTGGTTTTCGTGTTTTAAGAAAAAGTCGGTTTTCGGAGCCAATTCCAAAAACTTATGGTTTTCTTCGCAAAGCTCGTCTATGGTTTTAAAAATATTATCCCAACTCCAAATGTCATCGCTTAATTTTAAATATTTTCTTACGGTTTCGCAGCCGTCGGGAGCAAAAGGATGAAGCAAAGTTGCCATAACCCTTACGGTGTGGAAAGAATCTATTAAAAGCTGAGATAAAAGGTTAAGGTCGTTTTCGCTGTCGGCTTTGCGGCTTAATGTAGCCCAACGCTTGTTGGTGTCTCTTAATGCAATATTTAAAAGCTCGAAAATTTTATCGAATTTAAATGTGTACATTAAATTTTCATATTCCAAAACCGTTTCTTCTACGGATTTTTTAATTTCTTCGCTTACCGTACCTTTTGGCAAAATACCGTTAAAATGCTTTTGAACCGTATAAAAACACGAACGAACTATACGGTTATAAACATTTGTTAATAAATTACCCTCGTAAAGAACGGTATCAAAAACTCCGTTTTTAACTTCTTCGGGATGCAATACGCTTTTTGGGTCAAAACCTACGCTTTGTTCTGCCAAAGAAGCGTTTATAAAATGCATTCTAAGCTGTTCTTTGGTATAGTAGTTTAAAAGCTCTTCGGCTTTGGGCGGTTTAATATCTCCCGAACTGCTGGCTTTTTTCTTACCGAAAAGCAAATGATGATTTGCTACAAGCGTTGTTTGCTGTAAAACATTATCTTCTTGTTCGTAAGTGTCGTTTTTACCGCGTAAAGCAAAAAATATTCCGGTTTGAGCAATTCCATAAAAATAAATGTTATCTTCGCCTATAAACTGATAAATTCCGCAATCCTTGCTGTGCCACCATTTTTTGTATTCGTCCTGCGGTTTTCCTTTATTTTTTAAAACGGTTTTTGTAAAGCTTATAGGTGCCCACAAGCTTTCGGGCCAAACCCAAAACGTTAAACCTTCGGAATCGGGTATGGGAATACCCCATTTGGCGTTTCCGCTTAACCTAAACGGAACTATGGTTTTTCCCGTACGGTATCTTATTCCGTTTTTGCTTAATATTTCGCAGGCCTTTGCACGGTCGTCCAAATTTGAAAATATAAGTTCGTACGAAACTTTTCCGTCTTCAAAAACAGTTTTGTATTTTGGCAAATTTAAGGCTTTTACCTGTTCTTCAAATTCCTTTTTAACATATATTTCGGGGTCTTTTAAAAATTCTCTCATAATAGAGATTAAGCCTTGGCGGCAGTTAGGCAATTCGCTTAAATAATCCGTGTGTTTTTCTATTGCGTCTTTAAATGCAACCAAATCAAAGTACCAGTTGTCAACTTCTCTTATTTCGGGAGTTTTGCCCGAAAGCACGCTTTTTGGGCAAATAAGCTCATCTGCGTTAAACTGATGTCCCAAAGAGCATTCGTCGGCATAAGCGTGTTCCGATTTGCACCCTTGAATGGGACAACGTCCCATAACCTGCCTGCCGTTTAAAAATACCTTTTTTTCGGGATCGTAAAACTGCTTGGTTTTTAATACGTGTAAAAATCCGTTTTGTTTTAAAGTGTTAAAAACCTGTTGCGAAACTTCGGTGTGTATTTCTCCGGACTCGCCCAAAGCAGAAGCCGCAAAAAGGTTTGGGCTTATGCCGTATTTTTCCAATACTTCTTTTTGCTTTAAATGGTTTTTTAAAACAAAATCTTTAATTGTACCGGTAAAACCCTCTTTTTGAGCCGTTTCAAAGCTGGCTTCTATGGTAGAACCGTAGCAGTCTGTACCCGAAACAAATATAACGTTTTCATTACCTATTCTGTCTCTTAAAAATCTGGCGTAAATATCGGCCGGAATAAATACTCCGCCTATATGTCCGAAATGCAATTCCTTGTTGCCGTAAGGCATACCGGCGGTAATAACCGCGCGTTTGGGAAATTCAGGTCTTTTGCGCTGCATTATTGTATCTCCTTTTTTAATTCCTCTATTAAAGCTATGGCTTTGTCTATTCTTTTAAAACATTCTTCTTTTTTAAGTAAAAGCATAATGCTGAATAAATCGGGGGAGTTTTGTCTTGAAGTTATGGCAAGCCTTATCAAAGTGCTTACATCCCCAACAGAGCCTTTGTAATTTTGCGGATTTACGCGATATTCTTTTGTGTTTGCGCAAAAACCGAAAGGCTCGCATATTTGTTTTATATCTTCAAACCATTCACTTTGGCTTTGGCGTTCGGTGTAAACTTTTTTATATTCCGAGAGTAAACCGATGGCGTCATCCGGACATATTTTTTCGGGCAAAGCCATTTTTGCGTTATAATTGTAAAAATATTCCGTAAAGCTTTCGGCGTCGGACCATTTTGCAATGTCTTTTCGGGGTTTGGGAACATCTCGGTCAATAGAAAATATGGCTTTTAAATAATCCGTATCCTTTGATATTTTTTCATAAAAAGCGGTGTTATATTCTTTTGCCCAGTTTAAAACGGAGTTTGTAACCTTTTCGGCGGAAAATTTTGAAATCACATTTTTGCTTACGTCATTTAATTTGTCGCCGTCAAATAAAGCTCCCGAAAGGCTCATTTTTTTAAGGTTGAATTTAAATTTTGTGTAGCTTTCGTTTGGGTTGGCTTTGCGCCAGGCTTCAAATTCGCTTGAAGCAACGCTCATTAAATATTCAATAACGCTTTCGGCAGGAAAGCCCTGTTCTTTAAAAAAAGATACTGCGGCTTCGGGGTCTTTGCGTTTGCTTATTTTTCTTTTGTTGCCGTTTTCAAGTTTCATTATAGGCGCAATGTGTGCGTATTTTGGAACTTTAAATCCCAAAGTTTTAAAAAGCTGTATGTGCTTCGGCAAACTAGAAAGCCATTCGTCGCCCCTTATAATGTGAGTGGTACGCATAAGATGGTCGTCTACCGCATGCGCAAAATGGTAGGTGGGAATACCGTCGCTTTTTAATATAACAAAGTCTTCATCGTTTTCCGGCATTTCTATTTTGCCTTTAATAAGGTCTTCCACCTTTATTTTGTTTTCTTCCGAGCCCATGCTTTTAAAGCGAACTACAAAGGGTTTGCCCTCGTTTATAAGCTCCTGCGCTTTTTCGGGGGTAATGTTTCTGTGTTTTGCGTATTTGCCGTAATAACCGGTACGCTCTTTGTTTTTTTCCTGTTCGGCTCTTACTTCGTTAAGCTCTTCCGCAGTGCAAAAACAAGGGTAAGCCAAGCCTTTATCAACCAAGCTTTTGGCAAAAGATTGATAAATTTCTTTTCTTAAGCTTTGTTTGTAAGGGCCGTAGCTGCCTATTTCTCCGTTTAAAGTATAGCCTTCGGTAGGATTAATGCCGAAATCTTTTAAACCGTTTAATATGTTGCTTACGCCGCCTTCTACTTCGCGCTTTTTGTCGGTATCTTCTATCCTTACATAAAAAACACCGTTTTCGCCGGCGGTAATAGAGTCTATAAGCGAAACATATAATGTTCCGAGGTGTAAATAACCTGTAGGACTGGGCGCCACTCTTGTAACCTTTGTGCCTTCGGGTAAATTGCGGGGTTTATATAATTCCTCATATTCTTCCGCAGGGCGTAAATTTTCTTTAAATAAAACGTCGCTCATTTTTAAATTGCTCATAATGCATCCCTTTATATATGTATAGTAATACTAAAAGCAGTATTATAATTATTATTTTATATTATTGCAGATTTTAAATAAAAAAACAATAAAAAAATAATAAATTTTAATAAAAACACAAAATTATTCGCAAAAAGTTGACAAAAAATTCAAAAAGGTTTAAAAAAAATCTAAAAATTGGTCAAAAATCAAGCCTTTAATAAAAGGGTTTATTTATTGACATATAAGAATGTTTATTGTAAAATATATATGCATAAATTTGTATTGTAAAAGGAGAGATTTTAGTGCACAAGAAACTTTTAGCGATTTTGCTGAGTGTAGTTTTGTTGGTTGCGTGCATTGTGCCTTCATTTGTTTTTCAGGCGAGTGCAGATGCTAACAACTTATTTACAAACGGCGATTTCGAAACCGGCACCATAAATTCCGACGGTCAATTCGGTAAGAATTATACCGATTTGGGTAACTCTTATTGGGGTTACGCCGTTAATTCCGAAGGATGGACATCCGGTGGCGTTGGTTATCAAAATAAAGGCGGAGTTGCCTGGGCATATGTTACCAACGAAGAAAAACACAGCGGTAACTATTCTTTAGGTATGGCTATGCCTTTCCGTATGGTAAGCCGTGAAGTTAAGGTTGCCAAAAACACCAATTACGATTTTAGCTTTTGGTGCAAAGTGCCAAACGGTAAAACCTTAAACAGTGTTGAAATTGCAGGTAAAGAGAAACAGGGTACGGTTGATTATAAGTACGATTCTGTTAACGGTATTTATTATTTAAGCGATAAACATGCTTCTTTAACCTCTAAAATTAACATTAAGGGCGAAGACCCGAACGAATGGTTTAAAGTTGAAATGTCATTCAACTCCGGTAATTATGAATATATAGTTTTCAATTTCCATAACGGTTACGGCGAAAACATTTCCGGAACATATACGGAAGTTTATGTAGACGATATTGAACTTTATGCAGGTGCGTCTTCCGTTAAACCCGAAAGAGTAAATGGCGGTTATACTTTCCCCGAAAGCATTGATATTCCTAAGGGAGAAAGCAGCACAACAGCTGCATTTGTTGCTATTCCAAACCAAGGCTATACTTTTAAGCATTGGCTTAAAAACGGAGCTGTTGTAAGTACAGACGCTAAACTTACAACCGGTGTTACTGCCGGCGATAAATTAGAACCTGTATTTGAAGGTTCCAATAAATCTATAGTTAAAAACGGCGGAGCCGAAGGATTACAACTCGGCACCAACTTCAGCACAATCAAAAACACAGCCGATGTTGAAGGCCAATGGTATACTATGGAAGGCACGCCGGGTATCGGCGGTGCCCAAACTGCTGACAGAATTCCGTTTACCGTTACAAATGAAGAAGCTCACAGTGGTACGCAGAGTTTTAAAGTAACTTACGGACGTCATCAGGTTATGGGCCGTGATATTACAGGATTAAAACCAAATACTAAATATCTCTTACAATTCTATTTTAAAACATATAATAAAGATGTAGAAATAAGACATACTACCGTTTTAAACAAATCCAATAAAGATAAGGTTTGGAAAGACGGTACTATGGAAAGCGGTAAATCCACATTAAATTTATGGAATGCATTGGGCAATTATCTTGCCGCACATGACTATGGCTATTCAGCGGATTATACTTGCCAAGGTATAAACACCTCCGATTGGCAGAGATGTGCTATTGAGTTTACAACAGGCAGTAAAACCGATGTTTCGTTCCAGTTTAAAGTTACAGGCAATACCGATCCGGGTACATTCTATATAGATGATTTGGATGTATTTGAAGTTTCGCCCTATACGGTTGTTTCTTCTGCCGGAAGAGGCGGCTCGGTAGTAAGCTTTACAAATAACGAAAAAGCGGTTCCGGGATTACCTGCCGCATTTATTGCAAAACCTAACGACGGCGTTACATTTAAAGCTTGGAAAGACAGCGAAGACAATGTTCTTTCTACCGATCCTTTCTACTATGTATCGTCCGTTAATAAAGATATGCAGGTTAAAGCGGAATTTAACGTTGTTAGCGTAGGTATACAGAGTGTAGGCTTGGGCGGTACCGCCACAAGTGATAAATCCGGTTTAATAGGAACCGGCACAGTTGTTACATTTAAGGCTACTCCTTATGCCGGAAATACATTTGACGGCTGGTACGACGGCACAACCGACGCTAAACTTTCAAGCGAAGCCACATGGGTTAAACAGTGTAACGAAGATTTGTTTGTTGTTGCTAAATTTAACGGCGCAAACAAACCTGCTGTTGAAAGACTTATGATGAACGGCTTTGAAAAAGATACATTACAGGATAAAGAAAGTCCTATAACCATTACAACATCTAACGACGACCCGATGTTCGGTCCTAACGGCGGCGCATATTTCGATCTTGTAAAAGACAGAGCTTTTGAAGGCCAAGGCGCATGGCGTTGGGGTACCCGTTGGAGAAACGGTTATGTTCATATGGCGGGCTTAAACAAAAACTCCAACTATAAAATTACTTATTACTATCACTTAGACCAAAACGGTGCAGACCGTAGTTATCAAGCGAGAGTAGTATATACATGGGTAGGCGATCACGCAGTAGACGTTTACCAAGCAAGTCAAAATATGCTTTACTTTGAAGCGAACAGCGAATGGGCAGACAGCGGTTGGCAAAAAGTAGATATCTACTTTAATTCCGGCGCACATTCCGAGCTTGATTTCGGTATTCGTTACTATGTTCCCGATCCGCCTTATGCAGACGGAAGAGAAAACTTCCCATACACTTACGACCAAGAGTATATTTATTTAGATAATTTAGAGCTTTGGGAGTACGGTACTCAGGATGCATTACAAAATACCGATTTCTCAAGCGGTTTGGATAACTGGACCGGCAGCGGCACATTTACTAACGAAGCCGGAGCCGCTAAGTTAACCGGCAACGGTTCTACCTTAGGTCAGGTTATTAAAGTAAACAACTATACACAATATAAATTAAGCTATAAAGTAAAATCTACTTCCGGTACAACATTAACCGGTGCAGCTGTAGAATTAGAGGACGTTTTGGCAAATTGCAACACCGCAATTTCCAGCTTGGCGTATAATATAAGCTCTAACGGCGAATATAAAAATGTAGAGGTTTACTTTACTACCGCAAAACAAAATTCTTTAAAAATTGCATTTACCAATAACGGCGAAGGTACATCTTATATAGATGATGTTAAGCTTGAACTTGATAAAGAAGGTAAGAGCTTAGGCACCATTGAGAACATTAACTTTGAAAGCGAAAGATTTGCTATAAACGACTTCTATGCTTCGCCTACTATATTTACCAATCCTAACGAGGATGCAAAACAATCCGACGGCTTTGAAATTTATACCGCTTCTTCCGAAAACGATCCTTTTGTTCGTACAGGCAAAAAATCGTTGAAGATAAGAAAACGCAGCGACGGCGAAAAAGACGTTAAATTGTTGCAAGCATGGAACAAATTCCCAACCATCAAGGGCGGCGCTTATAAAGTAACATTCTGGTATACATTTGCAGAGCAAGCCGGCGGCGTATATTTGTCGGGCGATCACGACGAAGTATATTCACAAGATACTTCCTACATTGCAGAAGACAGTAAAGTATGGCACAAAGCTTCGTTTAATATTGCAAACTCCGAAGGTTTCCCGTCTATAAGACCGGTTGTAGGTAACTTACCCAGTCTTTCGTTCTCGGATATTTATATAGACGATATTACCTTCCAGTTGGCACAGCCTACTGTTACCGATTCTTCTCCCAGAGCATTATATACCGAAAATCTTTACAACTCTTTTGATAACGAAGGATTTGAAGAAAACTTTGATTTCTGGGGCTCAATGCCTTCTACTTACAAAGTATTAACCGGTACAAAGAATGCTCCGGCATTTACCGAAAGCAAATATTTGCACGCAGGTAAAACCTCTAACGTATACAGAAAAACAGTTGATATTGAAGCCGGTGCGGTTTGCTACTTTGCAGCTTCATTAAGAGGTTCCAACACTTCCAATTCGTTTGTTGGTTTAACAATGGACGCCGAAGGAATTAACTTCTTACTTAACGATAACGACGAAGTGTCTTCTAAATTAACCTACACTTCTTATACAGGTTCTTGGCAGCGTAAAGGTTTTAGATTTGTTGCTCCCGCAAGCGGTAAAATTACTTTGGTAATTAATACTTCCGACGGAGACCTTGATATTGATAATTTGATGCTTTACACCGACGACCACAAATACACTTACGACCCGAACGACTATCATATTTACACTTACGATTTTGATGATATGTCTAACGCGATTGTAAACGGCGGTTTCGGTAATCAGCCATATTATAAAGGCAATTTAAATAAAGGTACAGATGAAGAACTTTACACTGTTATAACAGAAAACGTAACGGTTGTTACAAAGAAAATAGTTGATGATTTCGGCAACGAAATTTCAAGTGAAGAAGAGATTATTGATAGCGGAGACGTTATTAATGACGGAGAAATTACAGAAAATCCTACTACGGGCGATAATTCGTTTGCAACATATTTAGTATTGTTTGCAGGCTTGATATTATCCGCAGGCATTGTTATAGCAATGATTGTATTAGGTAAAAAAGGCAAAGGAGGAAAAATAAATGAATAATAAAATATTACTTAAAGTTTTATCTGTTTTTCTTTGCTTATGCCTTGTATTAGGTGTTGCGGGATGTAAACCCAAAAATACCGATAACAGTTCTTCTAATTTATCGTCCGGCGATGGAAGCACCGCCGACGATAATACAGATAATACAGCTGATAACACCGATGAAGACATTAATGATGAAGACACAGATGAAGATTTAGATGAAGATACCGATGAAGACATTAATGATGAAGACACAGATGAAGATTTAGAAGATGGAGAAGAAGAAATTGTTACCGACGAAGATTCGGAGTCCATTTATGATAACGACGAAGACGATGACGGCGATGATTATGTATTTGAAAACAAATTTAAAGTTTTAAACGGTTCGGCTCCTATTTTAACCAACTACCGCGGAACATACGGCGCTGTTTACCACGGTTCTGTTTATATGCACGACGCATACGGACGTGATTATACCGATGAAATGGCAAAAATTGAAATAGACCGTTTTATAGAAGCCGGTTATAAAGTTGCAAGAACTTATTGGCGTTCACAGTGGTTCTGGGACGATAAAGCAGGAAACTTTAACTTTAACCCTGCAACTAACGATAAATACAAACAGTTTATTCGTTGGGCAAAAGAGCTTCAGAAAAACGATGTTAAAGTTATGATTACCACCGGATGGCATTTAACTTCATTTTACCATTGTACCGTTACCGGTATAGATGAATGCCGTTATATTAAAGGACCGAACATCAGCTTTAACGACGGATGGACTTTGGATAATGTTTACGGCGAATTAGACGGATACGATTTTTCGGGTCTTTCTTACGATGAAGCTTTCGAGGTTAAGTACGGCTTGCGTTTAGGTAACTTTGCCGCAATGTCTATAGAAGAATTAAGAAAACAGGGCGTAAACAATGTAACATATGTTTTACCGTTTGTTGAACCTTCTTACTGGTCTTGGGGTTCTACTCTGTACGAAGGACCGGACGCAAAAATATTGTTAAACGTAATGTTAGGTTATAACTATGCATTCCGTAAACATACGGCGGTTAAAAACGTTAAAATTGTAGGTCCTAACCAAGGTTCGGTACACACCGGTTACGGTTTGCTTGAATATTTTTATAAATACGAACAGCAAACAGGCAAAAGACTTTACGATGTTATGACATCTCACTTCTATGCAACCCGTTCGGGCGAAATGGACGATACAACGTATAGTTTCTGCGAACCCATTTATGAGAGTTATGACGAGGTAAATTCAAAATATGTAAAAGACCACAACACCAGAGAGTTCTGGCAGGATGAATGGGGCGCTTCGTTTGCTTCAAACGGTCCTGACTCCT
This sequence comes from Oscillospiraceae bacterium, assembly GCA_902796905.1. Classification (GTDB taxonomy): domain Bacteria; phylum Bacillota; class Clostridia; order Oscillospirales; family Acutalibacteraceae; genus UMGS1279. The sequence continues at coordinate 14,369 of CADBQU010000008.1, forward strand.
ACACAGTAGACTCTTCGTGGGACGGTTTATCCGACGTTGTAGGTATAGTAGCTGCAATGCAGCATAAAATAAACGCGTTTATTGACTGGAACGAATTTGACCAGTTATGGATAGACGACATGACAAAGAGCAACCAGTTTGATTTTGGTATTCACAAAACCGGTAACGCTCCTTCGTTATTTGAAAGTTCTATACCTTATGCAAACTATTATCCTAACGCAATAGCAACAAAATATTTAACCAGCAACGGCGGCGGAACAACTTATAAAGTTGATTATGACGTTAACGCAGGTTGTTACTTTGGCGCTATGAAACATGCCGATGGCAACTATACGCTTATATTTGTAAACATGTTACCTTCGGATGCACAAAAGATAACGGTTAAAATGGATAAAGCATTTAACAAAACCATGTACCGTCATGTATTTGACGCTTACGAGCCGAAAAAATCCACTTCGGCAAAAATACCGGATCCGGACAGAGTATTTAAGAGCGTAGGCAATCAGCTTACGGATACTATTCCGGCGGCAAGCTGCGTAGTTTACTCTTCTATAAAAAGATAGTAACCGCAGGGCAAAATAAAAATTTAAAACAAACCTTATTGGCAAAAGCCGGTAAGGTTTGTTTTTTTATTTGGCAAATCAAATTTGCAACAAAGATAAGAAAAAAGTTTACAAAAAAGTGTAAAAAATTTTTATGTTTAACTAACAAAAAATTATTGTAAATATAAGGAAAATGTGATAAAATATATGATACAATAAAAAAAAAAGGGGTTTAATATGTTAAAAGATATTAACGCTGTAAATTTTATTGTAATTGGGTTATGTTTGTTGGGAATGCTTTTGGCAGGATTATTGGTTAAAGGCATTAAAAAAACAAATCCCGCAAACGAAAGAATGGAAGAAATAGCGGGTTATATTAAAAACGGCGCTATTGCTTACCTAAAAAGACAATATATAGTTTTATCCGGTTTTTTAACGGTTATGTTTTTAGTATTAGGCTTTATTCCTTCTTTGGGGTGGGGATTGGCCTTTGCTTTTTTATTTGGCGCAGTGCTTTCGGTTTTAGCCGGATATTTAGGTATGCGCACCGCGGTAATATCTAATGTAAGAACAACATCTGCGGCACAAAGCGGTTTGGGTAAAGCTTTTAAAGTAGCTTTTTCGGGCGGCGCCGTTATGGGTATATTGGTGGTTTCTTTAGGTGCCTTAGGTATATCCGTGGTTTCTTTAATAACCAAAAATACGGGCATTCTTACCGGTTTTTCTTTAGGTGCCAGTTCTATAGCGCTGTTTTGCAGAGTAGGCGGTGGCATTTATACCAAAGCCGCCGATATGGGCGCGGATTTGGTAGGAAAGGTTGAAGTAGGAATACCCGAGGACGATCCGAAAAATCCGGCGGTTATAGCCGATAACGTAGGGGACAACGTAGGGGATGTAGCCGGAATGGGCGCAGACCTTTTTGAAAGCTATGTGGGCTGTATAATATCCGCTATGCTTTTAATCGGCGGTATTTCTAAAAGCGCATATATACTGTTATTGGTGGCGTCGGGCTTGCTTGCTTCTTTAATAGGAATAGTAATTGTAAGGCTTATAAATGCAAAAAATTCAGCGTTAACATTACGCTTAGGCACATTTATTTCGGCAGGGCTATTAGTTGTATTCAGTTTAATAATTTCGTTGATTTTTGGCTTGGTTAATAATTTTTGGGGCGTTTTATGCGGAATTATAGCCGGAATACTTATAGGACAGTTAACCGAGGTTTATACATCGGATTCTTATAAAACGGTTAAAAATATTGCAAAAGCCGGCGAAAGCGGCACTGCTACCAATATACTTGCGGGATATTCTTCGGGATTATTAAGTACGGCATTACCTGTTTTGGTTTTGGTAGCGGCAATAGTTATTTCTTACTTTGCGGCAGGAGAGCTTGGAATAGTTCTTGCGGCTTTGGGAATGTTGGCTACTGTCGGCATTACCATTTCTGTAGACGCCTACGGCCCCATAGCCGACAATGCCGGCGGTATAGCCGAAATGAGCGGATGCGACGGTTCTGTTAGAAAAATAACCGATAAATTAGACAGTGTGGGAAATACCACGGCCGCTATAGGAAAAGGCTTTTCTATAGGCTCTGCGGCTTTAACGGCGTTGGCTTTATTTACTGCCTACGCCGAAAGAGTAAAATTAAATTCCACACAAATAAGTTTGTTAGACCCCAAAGTTATAAGCGGATTACTTATAGGCGGAATGCTAACCTATTTATTCTCGGCTTTAACCATAAACTCGGTTTCTAAGGCGGCAAACGATATGATAAACGAAGTAAGGCGCCAATTTAAAGAAAATCCGGGAATAATGGAAGGTACGGTTAAACCGGACTATGAAAAATGTGTTGATATAAGCACCAAAGCAGCTATAAGAGAAATGATAATACCCGGAATTATTGCAATAGCTGCGCCCATAGCCATTGGTTTAATTTTAGGCAAAGCAGCATTGGCAGGACTTTTGGCGGGAGCTACAATAACAGGTGTTTTACTGGCTATAAGTATGGCAAATTCCGGCGGTGCATGGGACAATGCAAAAAAATATATTGAGAACGGACATTTTGGCGGTAAAAACAGCGCAGCACATAAATCGGCTGTTATAGGCGACACAATAGGCGACCCTTTTAAAGATACCGCAGGACCTTCTTTAAACATTTTAATTAAACTTATGAGCATAGTAGCGGTTGTATTTGCTCCGTTATTTATGTAAAGCAACAGGTATTATTTTAATACTTAACAGTAAAAATTTTAAAAGCCCCAATTTATAAATTGGGGCTTTGTTTTGCTTTTATTTACGGCTTTTTTGCGGCAAATTTAAATTTGCCGCAGCCAAAGTGTAACTTCGGCTTTAAAGGCGAAGCCTTTGTAAAAAAGCCTTGTAGAAATACCACAAAAATAAAACAAAAAATAAAGCGAAAATATATGCAAAAAAATTATGTCATATATTGCGAAAAAAAGTATTTTGTGTTAAAATAAAATTTATAATGATTTTATTTTTAGGGAGCTAATATATGTTTAAAAAGGGATTTGACAACGATTTATATATGCAAAAGCAAAAAGAGCATATTTTAAAAAGAATAGAGGCTTTTTCGGGTAAACTTTATTTAGAGTTCGGCGGCAAACTTTTTGACGATTACCATGCGGCAAGAGTTTTACCGGGATTTGAAGCAGATGCCAAAATTCGTTTATTGCAATCCCTTAAAGATAAAACCGAAATAGTATTTTGTATTTCGGCGGCCAGTATAGAAACCACAAAAATACGTGCCGACTTAGGCATTAGTTACGATATGGACATTTTGCAAAAAATAGAAGATATAAGCGAAATGGGAATATCTATAAACAGTGTTGTAATTACACAGTTTAACGGTCAACAGGCGGCAGAGGTTTTTGCAAGAAAATTAAAGCAAAGAGGCATAAAAAGTTATTTTCACAGATTAATTGACGGCTACCCAAACAATGTAGATTATATAGTAAGTGAAAAAGGTTTTGGCTCTAACCCTTATATAGAAACCACAAAGCCTTTAGTTGTAGTAACTGCTCCGGGACCCGGCAGCGGTAAATTAGCCACTTGTCTTTCTCAGGTTTACCACGAATACAAAAGGGGAGTAATAGCCGGTTACGGAAAATACGAAACATTTCCTATTTGGAATTTACCGTTAAAACATCCGGTAAATTTAGCTTACGAAGCGGCAACCGCCGATTTGCAGGATGTTAATATGATAGATCCTTATCATTTAGACGAATACGGTATTACAACCGTAAATTATAATCGCGATGTAGAGGCTTTTCCTATAGTTCATAAAATTTTAACCAAAATTACGGGCGATGAAAAATTTTATTGCAGCCCTACCGATATGGGCGTAAATATGGCGGGATTTGCCATAGTTGATGACGAAGCTTGCAAAGAAGCCAGCAGACAGGAAATTATAAGAAGATATTATAAAGGCTTGGTAGATTATAAGCAAGGCAACGAAAGTAAAGCTACGGTAGATAAATTAACGGCTATTATGCAGCAGTGCGAGCTTGAAACAAGTATGAGAACTACCGTTTTGCCGGCGCTTAAAAAAGAAGAAATTTCAAATGCTCCGGCAGCGGCTGTTGAACTGCCCGACGGCACAATAGTTACCGGTAAGGCTTCAGCTTTGCTAACCGCTACATCAAGCGCAATATTAAACAGTATAAAAGTTATGGCAAATATACCTGATGAGGTTATTTTAATGAGCCCGGATATTTTAGAGCCGGTATTGGATATGAAAATTAATTTATTAAAAAGCAGAAGCAGCAAATTAAAACTTGATGATGTTTTAACGGCGCTTTATATTTGTGCGGCGCATGACGAAACCGCTAAAAAAGCCGTTGAACAGTTGCCTAAATTAAGAGGTTGTGAAATTCATAATACAAGAATGATATATACCGGAGATTCCGGAATTTTAAGAAAAATAGGTATGAATTTTACCAGCGAGCCGGTATTTCCCGATAAAATAGTAAACGGTAGACAATAAAAAACGAATAAATTTTCCGATACGGGAAGTATTATATTTTAATTGTATTATTTAAACAATAAAATTATTATTTATAGGCGTGATGAGTTTACACTCGTTAGTCTAAGCTAAGGAGCAATTTATTAATTATGTTAAGAAAAGATTTAAGAAACGTAGCTATTATAGCTCACGTAGACCACGGTAAAACTACGCTTGTAGACGAAATGTTAAAGCAAGGCGGCTCTTTCAGAGATAATCAGGTTGTAGAAGACCGTGTTATGGACAGCAATGATATTGAACGTGAAAGAGGCATTACCATTTTAGCTAAAAATGCCAGCACCTATTATAACGGAGTAAAAATTAATTTAGTTGATACTCCCGGACACGCGGACTTTGGCGGAGAGGTTGAGCGTGTATTAAAAATGGTAGACGGAGTTTTGCTTTTGGTAGACGCCTTTGAGGGACCGATGCCCCAGACCAGATTTGTTCTGCAAAAAGCTCTTGCTCTTAATTTAAAGGTTATTGTTGTTGTTAATAAAATAGACCGACCCGATGCTCGTTGCAACGAAATAGGGGACGAGGTTTTGGAGCTTTTACTGGAGCTTGACGCAAATGACGAACAATTGGACAGCCCTATTTTATATTGTTCCGGAAGAGACGGCACGGCTTCTTTTTCTCCTACGGAGCCCGGAACGGATTTAAAGCCATTATTTGATACCATTTTAGATTATATTCCCTGTTTTGACGGCGAACCGGATCATCCTATGCAGGTTTTGGTTTCGGCTATAGATTATAACGAATATGTTGGCAGAATTGGCATAGGAAGAATAGAAAGAGGAACCTTAAAGCTTAATATGGATGTTGCAAAATGCGATTTTCACGACCCTAATGTTTCGGGTAAATCTAAAATTACCGCTATTTATCAGTTTGACGGTATAGGAAGAACAAAAGTTGATTATGCTACCGCGGGCGATATTGTGGCATTTTCGGGTATAGAATCGGTTAACATAGGTAATACCATTTGCGACCCGGCAGATGTAACGCCTATTGAATTTGTAAAAATTTCGGAGCCGACGGTAGAAATGACATTTTCGGTTAATGACAGTCCTTTTGCGGGCAGAGAAGGTAAATTTGTTACGTCCCGTCAGCTTTCCGACCGTTTGCACAAAGAGCTTTTAAAGGATGTTTCGCTTAGAGTAGAAGAAGGCGAGCAGGCCGATAGCTTTAGGGTTTGCGGCAGAGGCGAAATGCATCTTTCTATATTAATTGAAAATATGCGCAGAGAGGGTTATGAATTCCAGGTAAGCACCCCTAAAGTATTGTTTAAAACCATAAACGGAACTTTGTGCGAACCTTATGAGCGTTTGGTTATAGATGTAGGCGAGAACTGTGTCGGTGCCGTTATGGAAAAAATAGGTATGAGAAAAGGCGAGCTGGTTCATATGACTCCCCAAGGCTCTCGTATGAGATTGGAATTTATTATTCCGGCAAGAGGATTATTGGGTTACAGAAGCGAGTTTTTAACCGATACCAGAGGCGAAGGTATTATGAATACCGTATTTGACAGTTATCAGGAATTTAAAGGTAATATAGAACGCCGTCAAACCGGCTCTTTAGTAGCTTTTGAAACAGGCGAAGCGGTAACTTACGGATTATATAATGCACAGGACAGAGGTACTTTATTTATAGGTCCGGCTACCCCGGTTTATGCCGGAATGGTAGTGGGAGAATGCCCCAAAGCAGAAGATATTACCGTAAATGTTTGCAAAAAGAAACATGTTACCAATATGCGTGCCGCAGGCAGTGATGAAGCCTTACGTTTAACTTCTCCGAAAATTTTAAGCTTGGATGAAGCTATTGAATTTTTAGGCGAGGACGAAATGCTTGAAGTAACTCCTAAAAGCATACGCATAAGAAAAAGATATTTAGATCATGCAACAAGAATGCGTATGTTGGCAAACAAAAAAAGCAAACAGTAAAATTAAATTAAATTAAATAATAAATAACAAAAGCCTTAAGATTTTTTATGTCTTAAGGCTTTTGATTTTGTGCTTTAAATTTTTGTACTAAGGGGCGAAGCCCCCAAAAACCAAAGGTTTTGGGGCAAAGCTAAAGCTTTGCCAAAAGGCTTTAAGCCTTTTGGGGCTTCGCCCTTTTTATATTTTTTAAGTTTCAACACCCGAAAATTGTTTGCTGTACAGTTTGTAATATTCTCCTTTTTTGTTTAAAAGTTCTTCGTGGCTGCCCATTTCAAAAATAACTCCGTTTTTAACCACTACTATTTTATCGGCGTCGCGTATTGTAGATAACCTGTGGGCAATAATAAGAGATGTTCGGTTTTTCATAAGGTTTATCATAGCTTGACCTATTTTCATTTCGGTACGGGTATCTACCGAAGATGTGGCTTCGTCTATAATTAAAATTTTGGGATTTTGCAAAACCGCACGCGAAATAGAAAGCAATTGCCTTTGTCCTTGTGATAAATTACCGCCGCCTTCGCTTAAAACGGTATCGTATTTGTTGGGCAAACGGTTAATAAACGAAGACGCCATAGCTATTTCGGCAGCATTTTGCATTTCCTTATCGGTGGCGTTTAAATTTCCGTATTTTATATTTGTTTTAATAGTGTCGTTAAATAAAACCGTATCCTGCAAAACTATTGCAATAGCCTTTCTTAAATCCTGTTTTTTTATATCGGTAATATTAGTTCCGTCTATTAAAATTTCGCCTTTGTTTAGTTCGTAAAATCCGGTAAGCAGGTTAACTATTGTTGTTTTGCCCGAACCGGTAGCACCCACTATTGCAATTTTTTCGCCGCTTTTAACACTTAAATTTAAGCCTTTTAAAACCGGTTCGTTTTTTACATATCCAAAATGAATATCTTTAAATTCTATATTTCCTTTAATATCGTTAACGTTAATATCAAGTTTGCCTTGGTTTATTTCATCGGCAACATCCATTATTTCAAAAATTCGTTCCGCGCCGGCAAGCGCCGTTAAAAGCGTGGCGTATTGGTTGGCTATCATATTAATGGGATGGCTGAATTTTTTAGAATATTGCAGCATAGCCTGAATAGTACCTATGGTCATATTTCCGCCGTTTATCATTATCAGTCCGCCTAAAAACGCTAAAATAACATATTGGAAATTACCTAAAAAGTTCATTATGGGACCCATAACCGAAGCCCACACACGAGAGCTTATGCTGGCTTTTCTCAGTTCGTCCGCAGTTTCCGAAAATTCTTCTATAGCCTTTTCTTCTTTTCCGTAGGCTACAACCGTTTTGTATCCCACAACCATTTCTTCTACATTAGAGTTAAGGCCGCCTAAAAGCTTTTGCATTTTAATAAAGTATTTTTGCATAAGTTTGCCTAAAGCGCCGGAAATAAAAATAGTTACAGGTATTGTAATTATAGCTGCCAAAGCTAAAATCCAGCTGTAATATATCATCATAAAAAATGCGCCTATTAAGGTTAAAACAGAAGAAATTAAAACGGTTATAGACTGCGCTACCGCATTTGAAACATTTTCTACATCGTTTGTCATGCGGCTCATTATATCGCCGTGTTTATGACCGTCTATATAGCTTATGGGTATTTTTACTATTTTTTTAAATAAATCGTTTCTCATAGAATATACCGTGCTTTGAGAAAGATTTGCGGCAATTACCCCTTGCATATAGGTTAAAACTCCGCTTATTAAATAAATAATAAGCATAGTTAACAAATAACCTCTTAAAGCTTTTAAGTTAACGTTAAAAGCACCGTTTTTAAAAGAAATAGTGTCTATTGCCAATTGTTGAAATCTGGGGCCTAAAATATCAACAAATGTAATTACAAGCATTATAACTACCAATGCTATAAGCAAAAGCTTACTTTTGCCTAAATATTTCATTAATTTTAAAAGCGTCTTTTTAACGTCTTTTGGCTTTTGCGCGTTAAGCCTTGCGTGAGGTCCGCCGCGCCTTCCCATAGGTCCCGGCGGCAACCCCTGCGAGCCTTTGAAATTTTCATTATTATTGCCGTTACCTTTGTTTGGATTGTAATCAGGAGATTTTTTGTTTTCCATTATTCTTCAACCTCCTTAATATTCTTTTCCGAAAAAGCTCCGGATTTTATTTGGGAATTATAAATATCCCTGTAAGTATCGCTTATTTTAAGAAGTTCGTTGTGCTTGGCGCAGTGGATTATAGTGCCGTTGTTTTCTAAAACCGCTATTCTGTCCGCTTCCATAACGCTTGCAATTCTTTGGGCTATCATAATAACCGTAGTGCCTTGTAAATTTTCTTTTAAAGCTTTTCTTAATTTACTTTCGGTAGCAAGGTCTAAAGCCGAAGTGGCGTCGTCCAAAATTAAAATTTCGGGCTTTTTTACAAGTGCTCGTGCCAAAGATAATCTTTGCTTTTGTCCGCCCGAAAGCGACGCACCTTTTTCGGCTATATATGTATTGTATTTGGCAGAAAAACCGTTTATATAATCATCTGCCTGAGCTATTTTGCAAGCTGTTACCACATCTCCAAAAGAAGCGTTTTTGTTGCCCCATTTAATATTGTTTATAACAGTATCCGAAAAAAGTTCGGTTTTTTGCATAACATAGCCTGTTTTTCGGCGCAAATCCGAAAGCTTGTAATTTTTTATGGGGATACCGTTTACCGTTATTTCTCCGCCGGTTACATCATAAAAACGCGGTATTAAAGAAACAAGCGTAGATTTACCGCTGCCGGTAGCGCCTATAACTGCTAAAGTTTCGCCTTTTGCAATGTTAAGATTTATGTTGTTTAAAACCGGTCGGTCGGTACTTTGCGGGTAATTAAAATTAACGTTTTTAAAGCAAACGGCAAAATCAGAATCGGGAAGGTTAAGCTTTTGGGTTTCTTCGGTGCCGTCAACTATAATCGGCTCACATTCCAAAATTTCGTTAATACGTTTGGCCGAAGCGGTAGCGCGGGATATAAGCTGAAACATATTGCTCATCATCATTACGCCGAAAATAATTTGTGTGGCATAAGTAATTGCGGCCATAACGGCACCCGTAGTCATACCGGAATTTTCAATACTTACATTTATGCCGCCTATGTAAATAATGGCTATAACCGTTACATTTAAAAGAATTGTTAAAACAGGCGATATTACCGACATAAGCTTTAAAACTTTATAGTTAACGGTTTTAAGCTCTTTGTTTGCTTTTTTAAATCTTTCGGCTTCGTATTCTTCTTTGTTGCAGGCTTTAACAACTCTGGCTCCCGAAACGTTTTCCTGTACAATAGAATTAATTTTGTCAAGCTTTACCTGTAAAACCGAATATTGAGGTATAGCCTTTTTTAAAACAAAGGTTATTACCAAAGCCAAAACAGGAACGCACATTAAAACTATAACCGCAAATTTAACGTTTAACATTAAAAGCAAAACCGTACCGCCTATAAAAAACATAGGGGAGCGGATAAATATTTTAAGTAAAAATTCAAAAAACTCTACTATTAAAGATATGTCGTTGGTCATACGGGTTACAAGCGAGCCGGTAGTGAATTTATCGGTTTGTTCTATAGATAAATGCATAACCTTTTTGTATGCGTCTTTTCTTAAATCCAAACCTAAACCCTGCGCCGCTTTTGCAGCGGTATATGCGGCGGACGTACCGAAAATTCCGCCCAAAAGCGTAATTATAAGCATACAAATGCCAAGCGCTATAATAATTTGAATGCGGCTGAAATCGGGCCCGAAAAACAGCGTTACCAAACTTTTGGCTATTGCGGAACCGTTTTGAGTCGAAGATATATCCATACCCGCAATGCCGTAATTAACAATAAACGACATTAAGTACGGCAAAAGTAAATCGGCTGTTACTTCGCCTATCATAAGAATGGGCGAAATTACAGCCAGCCCCGCATAGGGTTTTAAATATTTAAAAAGCTTTTTCATTAGGTTACCTCTTAAAAATTAATTAAAAATATTTACTTGTAGATGTTAATACCAAAAAACGGTTTTTGAAAAGAAAAAATTTAAACTTTAAATAGGTGAGATAAGGCAAAGCCAAGACCGGAGGTTTAAAAAACAAAGCTTAGCTTTGACTTGTCTGCGAATATTATATCATAAACCAAAGCCGAAGGCTTTAACAACTTTAGTTGTTTTTTTAGGCAAAGCCTAAAAAGGTTTTGTCATTCAATAGAGCAGACGCGGCGAATGCCGCAAAAACCAAAGGTTTTTAAAGCAAATCTGTATTTGGCAATATCATTATTTTTAAAAGAGCAAATTGTATTGAATAAAAAATGTAAAAAGTTTTAACGTCATTTTAAACTATAAAATTTAGAGACCTGATTCTTAACAGAATCAGGTCTTTTTCTTTACTATTTTACAAGTGGGTTAAAATTTTTAACGGCGGAAGCCAATTTGGGATGTTTAATAACAAAATGTATTACGGGGTTGGAGTTTTTTGAAACAATTACATAATTGGTTTCTAACATTGTTATAGATATGTTTTTAAAAATTTTAACGTCGTTTTCTATAAGCGTATAGTTTTTATTGTTGTAATTTTCGGTTAATTTTAAATGCTCGGCATATTCTTCGTAAGTGTATTTTATTTGCTTATTAAAGAAAATGTTTTCTAACGATAAATAAATATTATTGTTTTTATTAAAGTCTTCTTTTGTGTAAGTTGAAATACAGTCGGTAATTTTATTATCTTTTAAAATTAAGTTTATATTTGTTTCTTCGCTTTTTTTATAGTTTAAAAGCATTTGAATATCTCGGTCCGAAATTTTATTCCTTTTTAGTATTTCGGTAAGCAGATTTTCGCTTATGGTAAAAAGCGGAAGAGAATTTAAAATTCTTTTTCTGTCGCTTTTTATTTTTGCGTCGTTAAGTAAAAATACGCTGTACATATTTTTATTTGTTTCGTTGTAAATATCAATTAAAGAATTAGCTTTTTTAAAAAGCAGTTTTGTTTTTGTTTTATAGTATTCAACATCTTCGTTGTTTCCGGTTAAATAATATTTTCCTTTTCCGTGGTATCCGTCAATACATTCGCCGCATAAAGCATATTTGCCCGAAACATAGTTTAAATGCCCGTAAGGGCTGTTTTTAATTTCCTTTAAAAAGTAAGGGGAAATTTGTCCTGTCATATAAATAGGAATCCAACTTTCCAGCCCTAACATCATTTCGTTAAAGGGACGGTCTAAATTATGGATAATATTTAAGTGAAGTCCTTTTTTTAAGCACATTTCAATGGCAAACATCCACTTTTTGCCAAACTCAATATCGCTTGCCATATCCTCCATAGGCATATCCGAACACATATAAATATCTTCGTTTGATTTTGCTAAAACGGTTGCTTTAAAAAAATCAAGTTCGCCTTTTTTCATTTCTTCCAAACCGTAATAATTTTTGGTTTTGGCTTTATAAAAGGGGATATTGGGAACTTTCAGCTTATCAAACTTAATAACTTTAATGTAATCGTTTAAATTAAACGTATCTAAATTGTTTAAAAAGTCGCTTATATAATCTTTGTTATCGGTTTTGGGCATACCGGTAAGAAAGTTAAATAAAGCCGTAAACAGTTCATTTTGGTCGGAAAGCTTTTTTACATCTTCGTTTATAAGCGTGGCAATATTTTTTTTACCGTCTTCGGAAGAAAATTTTGAAACAATATAATTGCATACCTTTGTGCAAAATTCAATTGGGTCGGAAGGCTTGGCTTTTCCGTATTTTATACGGGAAATATGGGAGGCGTCAAAAACAATGTATTTAGCCATTTCGTTAACGTTAATTTTAAGTCCGGTAATAAGCTGATTAAAATTAAGGCTGAAATTATCGTAATTAAAATTATCGTTCTTTTTAACGGCGTTTGTAAGTTCGGTTAAAATTTTAATTTGAGTATATTTATTAATGTTTTTTCCTTTGGCTATTTCGTAAATGGCGGAGCTTAAATTTTTTAACTGTTCGCTGTTTTCTTTAGGCGTTCTTTCTCCGCTTCTGTATCGGCTTATAACCGATTCCGATATTTCGGATTTAATTGAAAGTTCCTTGGAAGTGCAATTAAGTTCGGTTAAATAAGAATTAAGTTTTTCATTAAAGGTCATAGCTTTACCTCCTTAATATAAAACAATTTTATCATAATATAGTATTATCTGCAAGCAAAGAGGAAAATAAGATTTTGCAGTTGCCGATTAAAACATTGTTTTTGCCGACAAGCCGCTTGTTAAGGGATATATTTTAAATTATACTTAATTAAATAATAATAAGTATGTTTATTGTAATTATAAATTGCAGAAGTACTTATATAAACCATAAAAATTCAAACTATAAAAAATTGTGGGAGAGTGGTTTTATGGCAATGATTAAATGCCCTGAATGTAATGCGGATATAAGCGATAAAGCGGAGGCTTGTCCGAAGTGCGGCTATGAGTTGAAAAAAGCGGAAAACAAAGAAACAACAGGCACCGACACCGAAAAAAAAGAAAAAAAGTTTAAAGGAAAAATAGATTATAAATATATTATTATAGGTTTGCTTGTTATAGTTGTAGGCTTTTATATGCTTAATCAACAAAACATTTTTAAATCCGGCAAAACCGGAAATGCAAGTACCGTATCCGGTCAAACAAATTCCACGCAGGGCACAACGCAGCCGGGAACGGCTTCGGGCACTGCGGGTACCGGCACTACCACGCCGGGTACCAACGCCGGCTTTGTGGTTTTTAACGACCCGAATATAGGTATGAGTTACGAAATACCAAGCAGCTACAAAACCTTTATTGAAAGCAAAACAAAATTGAGTTATGTAGGGCAAAACATAGACGATAACGGCGCGTTAATACCGTATATATTATTGGGCTGGAGCAATTACAGCGAACCCGTACAGTTTTTAAATGCTTTTACCGAAGAACTTAAAAAACAATATAACGATGTAGAAATTGTAATAAACCTTGTTTCAAACCAAATAGGCAATTATTATGTTTACGGTATTCAATATCAGTATACTTCAAGCGGACATATTGTAATAGATAACCGTTATGCAACCGTAATTAACGGTAAAGTATTAATGGTGGGTACCAGGGAAGAAAATGTTAATACCCAAACCATAAACGATGTTACAAGGGTAATATTTAATACGTTAAAAGGAGGCAATTAGTATGGCGTTAATAAAATGTAAAGAATGCGGAGAAACTATTTCTTCAAGCGCTAAAGTATGTCCTAATTGCGGATTTAAAAACGAAACGGAGATATGCCCCGAATGCGGCAATCCCGTAGAAATCAAAGATATAAATTGCCCCGAATGCGGATATCCTTTGCGTAAAAAAAGCGCAACAAATATCATAACCGAAAATTTGGACAAAATAACAGGCGAAAAATCAGAAAATTATGTAACATTTAAAGATTTGTTTAAAAACACTTTTAAAAAACACACAACAGAAGAAATGGATAATATTTTTGTTTGCGGTTCTGAAAATTCCACTCCTAAAATTAAAGATATTAATCCTAAAAATGCCGGCGCATGGGTGTATTTTAAAATATTTATATTCTTTTTAATAGCGTATATTCCCATAAGAATAGGATATATAAATTACGGGAACGCGAATTTTCTTCCCGGATTAGTTATGCTGGGCGCTTTTGCTATGCCCGTAACCGTTCCTATATTCTTTTTTGAAATAAATTTATTTAGGAACATACCATTTTATAAGGTTATGGAATATTTTATTTTAGGCGGAGCGTTATCTCTTATTGTTGCTATTTTGTTTTTTACGTTGGATTTAAATACCGATATTAAAACCTATGACGGCGCTATGATGGTAGGCCTTATTGAAGAAGTTGCAAAAGCGGTTATAGTTGCATTGTTTATATTTAAGGACAAAAAATGTAATTATATTTTAAACGGTTTGCTTATAGGCGCTGCGGTAGGCGCGGGCTTTGCCGCTTTTGAAACCGCCGGATATATTTTAAGATATGGTATGAGCAACGGTTTGGAATCAATGTTAAATGTTATTAAAATACGCGGATTTTTAGCTCCGGGCGGACATGTGGCATGGGCGGCTATAGAAGGCGCCGGCCTTATGCTTGCAAAGGGTTTTGATAAAATAAGCAAAAAACATTTAAACGATAAAAGGTTTTTGCTTGTTTGTTTAATACCCATTGTTTTGCACGGCGTTTGGGATATGCCTATAAACATACCTTATTATTTGCTTCCGATAACATTAACAATTCTTGCATGGGTTGTAATTATTTATTTTATAAATTTAGGGCTTAAGCAAATAAACGACGCCAAAAAGCTTGAATTATCCCAAACTGTTGAAACAAATCCCGAGACTTAAAATTTAAAAGACCTAACTTAATGGAGTTAGGTCTTTTTTAAAGTTTGGTAAAATAATAATATATTTTTTTAAATGTATGTTGATAGTAAATATAAAGTAAATATAAAGCTTGAAAAATGCTTTTAAAATTTTTACTGTTATTTATTATTTTATCTAAAATCGTATGTATAATTATAATGGATAACAATGAACGGTAAAAAGTAAATAATGAATATATAAGAATAAAAAACGGCAAATCTTATTAAAGATTTGCCGTTTTTTGGTCGAGGTGACAAGATTCGAACTTGCGACCTCTGCGTCCCGAACGCAGCGCTCTACCAAACTGAGCCACACCTCGAAGTATTATAAAAAATATATTTTAATGATATTTTAACGGTTTTAAAAACTCTCAAAATAAAATCGCCGTAAGGTTTACGACGATTTTGGTGCGGCTGACAAGACTTGAACTTGCACGATATTGCTACCATCAGCCCCTCAAGCTGACGTGTCTGCCGATTCCACCACAGCCGCATTCATAACAAAAAAGATTATATCATTTAAATACTTTTTTGTCAATGTTTTTTGTTAATGTTTTTTATTATTTTTTTAAAGTATTTTGGGGTTTATTAAATATAAAACAAAATGGGAATAAAAATAAAAAGAGAGCAAATAAATGCTCTCTTAAAATACTTTGTATTAAGCTTTATATTAATATTTAGTATAAGTTTGACCTATCATGTCGTCCATTAAAAACTGACCGGACATACTTACTACAGTAAGTGTTTTGTTTTTTTGATGATATTTAAAATTAATTGTAGTACCGTCGTTTAAAATAACCGAAGATGTGGTTATTTGTTTAATGGCTTCTCCGTTGCCGTCTCCCGCACGCGGATTATATTTAACGCCGTTAATGGTAAACCATTCTAAGTCTTTATCGTTTAAGGCATCCTCTACGGTTTTATATTCTCCGGCTTTTACCATTTCTTCGGCGGAAATACCGTCTTTCATTTCATACTCTACTATATTTTTTTCTTTATCAAAATTTATGATATATTCATATCCGTAAGAAGGACTTGCTTTTTTAAATACATATTTGCCGTAAATATCGTTAACTGTTACTGGAACGCTTGAAACCGCGCTGCTATTGTTAATTTTTGAAGATGTGTTTTTTGAAGACACGGCGGAATTATTTTTATTTGGTGCGGTGTTTTTAACGGAACTGTTGTTTTTGGAAACCGTTTGAACATTGCTTGTAATATTATCGGAAGATATATTTGAGGACTGATTATTTTTAGAATTGTTTAAGTAATCGCTGTCCGATATAACCGAAGAAATTTCAGCCGATATTTTTTGCTCTTTCAAATAGCTGTTAACGGCAGCTTTTGCGGAGTCAGCCAAAGAATTAATGTTTATATCTGCATTGTTAACTTTATTAAAATCCAAAGAAATTTTACCGTTGGCATTAATACGGTTGTTCTTTATTGCCATTTCCACCGCTTTTTTACACGCAGCATTTAAATCCAGCCCGGAAAAATCCGAAGATTTATAATCTTTTTTTGCGTCATCGTTTAAAAGTTTAGTATCTATTACAATATTATTATCGTTAAAAAATAATTCAATTTCCGGATTAATGGTAATTTTAACCGAATATGCATAATATAAAGACGGTTCTTTACTTTGAATATTTTGTGTTTCTTTTTTGCTGCCACATGCCGCAAATGTAAAAATCAGCAAAACAGAAAAAACACTTATTAAAAATTTTTTCATACTTTTTCCCCCTTGATTTAATTATACATAAAAGGCAATGAATATCAAGTAACAATTTATTCATAATTTTTTATACAAATATTATGTAACAGTATATGATATTATCTTATAAAATATTTTGTTAAAGGGTAATAAAATCAGTACAAGCATTAATAAAAACCATAGTTTTTTGCATAAAAAATTAAGATTTTTATAAGATTTTTATTGGTTTTTTTATATTCGTAAAGAATTACAATATTGCAACACTTATTTTGTAATTAAAAAAATTTTTAAAAATTTTAAAAAAAGTATTGACGGCTAACGATTATTAGCTTATAATATAGCTAATGAACATTAGCCATATTTTTAAGGAGAAAAAAGTTTGAATTCAAAAAATACAAATACAAAAGAAAAAATTTTAAAAACGGCTTTAAAGCTGTTTGCAAAAAACGGATATGAAGCGGTTAGTATGGAACAAATAGCAAAAGTGGTAAATATAAAAGCACCTTCCATATATAAGCATTATAAAGGCAAAAGAGATATTTTTAACAGTATTATAAAAAGAATGGAAGAGAACGATTCGGAAAACGCCGATAAATTTGATATGCCGGAAGAGCCTCTAAAAGCAAACGCAAAAGCCTATAAGAATGTTTCGGTTGAAAATTTAATAAGTTACGGCAAGCTTATGTTTAAATATTGGACCGAAGAGGAGTTTTCATCGGATTTTAGAAAAATGCTTACTTTGGAACAGTATAAAAATTCGGAAATGCATAATTTGTTTCAAAATTATTTATCTTTAGGCCCTTTAAATTATGTAACCGATATTTTTAAATCTATGACCGATACATATGAGGAAGCCGAGAACTTGGCTTTAAGATTTTACGGGCCTATGTTTTTAATGTACAGCGTTTATGATGTTTCGGAAGATAAAGCAGGCGTTTTTGCAGAGCTTGAAAATTATTTTGAAAATTTTAAAAACAGTATAGATTTAAAAATTAAAGAAGCATAAAAGGAATACAGCACTATGGCTACAACAAAAGAATACGCGGATTTTGTTTGCGAACAAACGGAAAAATTCGGAACGGTAAAAAGCAGAAAAATGTTTGGGGAATATATGGTTTATTTAAATGACAAACCTATTTTTTTAGTTTGCGACAATTCTGTTTTTGTAAAAAAATTACCCGAAATAAGCGGTATTTGCAAGGAATGCGGATTTCCTTACAAAGGGGCAAAAGAACATTATACGGTAGATATAGAAGATAGCGAAATTTTAAATAAGTTAATACCTGTTTTAGAACGGTCAATTCCAACAAAAAAGCAAATAAAATAAAAAATAATACAAGGAGAATTTTTATGAAATACATTTTAAGTGAAAAATACAATAAAAAAGAATTAATGGAAAAACAGATGGGACCAAACCCCATAAAGCTTGAAGAAGAGCTTTTAAAAAACAGCGAAATTACCGATAATAAAATCGGTAAAAAGCTTACGGTTTTAGATTTAGGCAGCGGTATGGGTGTTACTTCGGTTTTTTTGGCCAAAGAATTTAATTTTAAGGTTTATGCCGCCGACCTTTGGAGTGAGCCGGAGGAAAATAAAAAGTTTTTTAAAAGTATGGGATTAACCTCCGAACAGATAATTCCCGTTAAAGCCGACGCTTTAAATTTACCTTTTGAAAAAGAGTTTTTTGACGCGGTAGTTTGTGTGGATTCGTATAATTATTTTGGCAGAGATGAAAAGTTTTTGGATGAAAAACTTTTGCCGTTTGTTAAAAACGGAGGTTATATTTATATTGCGGTTTCGGGTATGAAAAAGGATTGCCATAGCAATTTGCCAAAAGAACTATTGTTATCGTGGACCCCCGAACAGATGGAATATATGCATGACATTAAATATTGGAGCGATATTATAAGCAAAAGCGAAGATTGCGAAATTATAAATATAAGCGAAATGCAGTCTAATGAAGAAGTTTGGAACGATTGGATAAAACAGGAAAACGAATATGCCGTAGGAGACCGAAAATCCGTAGAAGCCGGCGGACTTAAATACTTAAACTTTATAAAAATTGTTTTAAGAAAAAACAAATAAAAGTTAACTATAATTTATTACATAAATAATAGTAATTTTTAATAAGTTATGTTATAATATTCGCAGACAAAACAAAGCTAAAGCTTTGTTTTTAAATCTTCGGTTTCGGGCTTTGCCCTATCTGCTTTATTGAATGACTAAAACCTTTTTAGGCAAAGCCTAAAAAACAACTAAAGTTGTTAAAGCCTTCGGCTTTGGTTTTATAATATAATATTTGCTTTATTAAGCAAACGAATAAATAATAATTTGCAGGGGAATTGAATATTATGGGAGGATTCAGCGTTGTAGTTCTTATGAGTATATTATCATTTATATACTTATTCTTTATTGCTGTATTTGCGGGAGTTGTATTGTATACTATAATAAGCTATATCTTTCAAGGCATTGCAATTATGTGTATGAGTAAAAATATGGGATATAAATATCCTTTTACGGCTTGGATACCTTTTTATAATAAATATTTATTGGGAAAAATAGCAGGCAATAAAATAATGGGAGTAATATCGGGTGTTTTGTCGTTAATATCGGTTTGCTTGGGTATTTATTTTTTTATTCATAAAAATTCAGAAATACTTATATTTGCTGCTATAGTAATTTGTTTAATAATTACTTTTATAACAGATACAATAATAGCGCACGGAATATATAAAAGTCATATAAAAAAATGCGGAGATATATTAACAGTATTTAACATTTTATCTTTAGGATTATTAAGACCCATCTTTCTTTTTATAATAAGGAATAAACAGAAAAAAGTTTTTGTTGAGCAATAAAACGGTTATAATTTTGTATTTAGTTAAATAAAAAAGATAAAACCCAAACAGTATGTTCGTTTGGGTTTTATTTTTTTGTTTATATCCGTAATTATTTATTTTTATTTTGCAATAATATTCCAAAAAAGCTCCGAGGTTTCGGGTATAAACGTTTTGGATTTTGTTACCAAAGCGATTTTTGAAGTTAGCAAAGAACTGTCTATTTCGCATTTTATAAAATTTTCGGGTAAATTTTTAGGCAGGGCAGAAGGGTGCATTATTCCTACCCCTATTTTTTCTAAGGTTAAAGAAAGCGTCATTCGGGCGTCGTCGTTAATACATTTAAAGTTAGGCGTTATGCCGTTGGCTTCAAAAGCCGATTCCAAAACTTTTTGCCAGCGGCGGTATATAATAAGCGGCAGCTTGGATAAATGGGAAAAATCAATATTATAAAAACCGTTATTTGATTGTTTTATACTTTTAAAAAACTTTTTTTCTCCCACGGCAAACATTTTTTCGGTTTTTAGGTATTTAATATTTAAATCGGAAGCCGAAAAAGGAGTTCTTATTATGGCAATATCTATTTCACGGTTTTTAATTTTTTCCAACAGTTCGTATGTATTGCCTTCGGAAATAAGTATAATAACATCGGGATATTTCAAAGTGTATTTTTTAATAAGTTCGTTAAAAAAAGTTCCCTGAACAGAAGAAATAATGCCTATTTTTAATGTTCCAGCAACGCCGCTTTTAAAAAGTTTCATTTCTTCGGCGGTGTTGGTTAAAAGTCCCAATATTTCCAAAGAACGCGTATACATTTTTTCTCCGGCTTCGGTTAAATGCAACAGTCTTCCTTCGCGTCTGAAAAGCTTAACGCCCAATTCGCTCTCCAACATGTGCAGCTGCATAGTAAGCGGAGGCTGAGTCATATTAAGTTTTTTTGCGGCGGCCGTAACCGTTTTTTCTTCTACAACGGTTGTAAAATATTTTAACTGCTTTAAATCCATAACCAACTCCGAAAAATATTAATTTTGTTTTTGTACGGTTTTTACTATCTATATATTTTTTATATAATTATAGCATAAATTATATATTTTACAAGAGCATTTATAAGTATTATAATATTAAAAGCAATATGTAGGGTTAAAAAGGTTTTGCAACAAACCTTTGGTTTGTTAAATGCCGAAATATTTTCGGCGTTTAAAAGGCTTTGCCTTTTGCAAAACCGTAAATAAAAAATATTAATTTAAAAACCACTTTAGCGGTTTTTAAATTAATATGTTATGTATATAATAATTAAGAGGTTTTTTAATGAAATATTTATTGGGTTATTTAAAAAAATATAAAAAAGAAAGCATTTTGGCGCCGGTATTTAAAATGTTAGAGGCCTGTTTTGACCTTATAGTTCCGCTTATAGTTGCCGATATTATAAATAAGGGAATTAAGAATTCCGACACCGGATATATAATTACAAGATTTTTTATTTTGCTGGCTATGGCTGTATTGGGCTTGTTAAGCAGTTTTGTGGCGCAGTATTTTGCCGCAAAGGCTTCTATAGGTACCGCTACAAAATTAAGGCACGATATGCTTGAAAAAATACAGTCTTTAAGCTTAACCGAACTTGATACAATAGGTAATTCTACGCTTATAACCCGTATGACCAGCGATATTAACCAGGTTCAAAACGGACTTAATATGTTTTTAAGGTTATTTATGAGAAGTCCTTTTATAGTTTTCGGCTCTATGATTTTGGCTTTTACAATAAATGCCGAATTGGCATTTATATTTGTTTTTGCAATAATAATACTTTTTATAATAGTTTTCGGGATTATGAAAATTACTGCGCCGATGTATAAAAATGTTCAGCAAAATTTAGATAACGTTACAGAAGTAACCGATGAAGATTTAAACGGCGTAAGGGTTATAAGAGCTTTTTCCAGAGAAAAAAGCCAAATACAAAAATTTAATTTTGTAAATAAAAATTTACTTAATTCTCAGTTAAAAGTGGGAAGAGCGGCAGCTTTTATGAATCCGCTTACTTATGTGGTTATTAATACGGCTGTTATTTTAATTCTTTGGATGGGCTCGGATAAAATAAATTTCGGAGTATTAATGCCGGGTAATATTATAGCGCTTATAAATTATATTTCTCAAATTTTGGTGGAGCTTGTAAAGCTTGCAAACCTAATTACGCAATTGGGCAGGTCTGCCGCCGGTATGAATCGAATAGGGCAAATATTTGATATGCAAAGTTCTATGGAATATAAATCCGCCGATGAAATTTTAAATAATAACGGTAACGGCAATGTTTTAAATAATTTAAATACGGCTGTGGAATTTAATGATGTTAGCTTTAAATATAAAAAAAGCGGCGCAAACTCTTTAAGCAATATTTCGTTTTCGGCTTTAAAAGGACAAACCGTAGGAATTATAGGCGGAACAGGCAGCGGAAAAACCACGCTGGTCAATTTAATTTTAAGACTTTACGACGCCACAGACGGAAACATTTTAATAAACAGAATTCCCATAAAAGAAATACCTAAAAAAGATTTGCAAAAAACGGTTTCGGTAGTGCCGCAAAAACCGCAGCTTTTTAAAGGCACGGTTAAAAGCAATTTGCTTATAGGTAATAAAAACGCCGGCGAAGAGCAAATGTGGCAGGCGTTAAAAGCAGCCGAAGCAGAAGATTTTATAATTGAAAAGCAAATGGGGCTAAACTTAAATATAGAACAAAACGGCGCTAATTTATCGGGCGGACAAAAACAAAGGTTAACCATAGCAAGAGCCCTGCTTGCAGATTCCGAAATATTAATTTTAGACGACAGTCTTTCGGCTTTGGATTTTGCTACCGATGCCGCAATAAGAAAAAATCTTGCAAATTTGCAAAACAAAAAAACCGTATTTATGATAAGCCAAAGGGCAGGCTCTATAGCTTACGCCGATTTGATTTTGGTTTTGGATGACGGAAAGATTGTAGGTAAAGGAACCCACGGCGAATTGATTAAACAATGCGAAATTTACCGCGAAATATACGAAAGTCAGTTAAAAGGAGGCAGTATTAATGGAAAAGAATAAAAGCAATAAAAAAACCGCAAAAAAAAATAATACTGCTTCATATAAAAAAACAAGTAAAAAATACAGTAAAAAAGCCGAAAATATAAAAAGTATTTTGGACTTAATTAAACCCTACGGCTTTTTGGTTTGGGTAAGCATATTTTTAGCGGTAATTAATACGGCGGCAGCTTTGCTTATTCCTATTTTTACAGGTAAGGCCATAGATTATATGATAGGCAAAGGTAACGTTGATTTTTATGTTGTTTTAAGTAAAATAGCAATTATTGCCGCAATAGCCGTAATCTCGGCTGCGGCGCAGTATTTTATGGCTTTATGCAACAATAAAATAACGTTTTGCATTTGCAGAGATTTAAGAGAAAAAGTAAGCGAGAAATTTCAAAATTTACCGGTGTCGTATTTTGACAGTCATCCTTCGGGAGATATAATAAGCAGAATGATAAACGATATAGATACTTTTTCCGACGGTTTATTAATGGGTTTTACACAGCTTTTTACCGGTATTATTACAATTATATCCATAATAGGCATAATGTTTTATTTAAACGCCGTAATAGCTTTGGCGGTATTGCTGCTAACCCCTATTTCTTTTTTTGCAACAAAATTTATAGCCGGCAAAACACAAAAATATTTTATGAGTCAGGCTATGATAAGAGGGGATGAAACTGCGCTTATAAATGAACTTGTGGCAGGAAAAACCGTTTTAAAAGTTTTCGGAGCGGAGGATAAAAGTTTAAAGGAATTTGATAAAATAAACGATAAATTGGGTAAAGCTTCTTTAAAAGCTGTGTTTTATTCAAGCCTTGCCAATCCTACAACCAGGCTTATTAATAACTTGGTTTATGCCGTAATAGCGCTTATAGGCGCTGTTTTTGCGGTTGCCGGCAGCATAACAGTAGGCGGGTTAAGCATATTTTTAAGCTATGCCGGTCAGTATGCAAAACCGTTTAACGAAATAAGCGGAGTGGTTACGGAATTTCAAAACGCCATAACCTGTGTGCAAAGAGTTTTTTACATTTTAAACGAAAAAGACCAACCCAAAGAAGAAATAAACAAAGAATATAACTTTAACAGTAAAAATATTTCGGGCGAAGTGGCTTTTAATAATGTAAACTTTGGCTACAGTAAAGATAAACCGTTAATTAAAGATTTAAATTTTAAAGCGTTGGCAGGGCAAAGGATAGCTGTAGTAGGTCCTACCGGCTGCGGAAAAACCACGCTTATAAATTTGCTTATGAGATTTTACGATGTAAACAGCGGCAATATAACCGTAGACGGTGCGGATATTAATAAAATAAGCCGTAAGGATTTGCGTTCCTGTTACGGTATGGTATTGCAGGATACATGGCTTTGCAACGGAACTATTAAAGAAAATATATCGTACGGTGTTTTAAACGCTGCGGATGAAGAAATTATTGCTGCGGCCAAAGCCGCCCACGCACATTCGTTTATTAAGCGTTTGCCAAACGGTTACGAAACGGTTATAACCGGAAACGGAGAAAGCTTATCCGCCGGACAGCGTCAACTTTTGTGTATAGCAAGAGCCATGCTTAAACTTCCGCCCATGCTTATATTGGATGAAGCTACGTCTAATATTGATACCCGAACCGAAATGAAAATACAAGACGCTTTTGCAACCATGATGAAAGGCAGAACTTCTTTTATAGTGGCACACAGATTGTCTACCGTAAAAGAGGCCGACGTTAT
Organism: Oscillospiraceae bacterium; assembly: GCA_902796905.1. Taxonomy (GTDB): domain Bacteria; phylum Bacillota; class Clostridia; order Oscillospirales; family Acutalibacteraceae; genus UMGS1279. The sequence continues at coordinate 38,530 of CADBQU010000008.1, forward strand.
ACTTGTAATGAAAAACGGCAGCGTTATAGAACAGGGAACGCACACCGAATTAATAAATAAAAACGGGTTTTACGCAAAACTGTATAACAGTCAGTTTGAAAATCAAAAGATTTAAAAATGCGGGCTGTTTTGTTAATACAATTATTATTGCGTAATTTAAAAAATATGTTTTGATTTGCACTTTTAAATTCGCTTTAATGTGTTGAAAAACAAAAATGTCTGTGCTATTATTAAAAAGCTGAAAGCAGTTTTAAATTTTATACTTTATAATTTATACTATATGACTTATACTTTATGATTTTTTATAAGTTATATGGTTGTATTTTATAATTTTTTTACTTATATTTTAAAATTTAAAAGGTAAGTGAAGTTTAATGAAAAGCGCTTTGGGACGAAATAAAAAATCTGTTATTTCTCCGGCTATGATGCTTGTAACTTTAGGCATCGTTTACGGCGATATAGGCACTTCGCCTATGTATGTGCTTAAATCTATTATAGAGGGCAACGGCGGATTGGCTACCGTAAGTCAAGACCTTATAATAGGTTCGTTATCGTTAATTATTTGGACGGTTACGCTTTTAACCACAATAAAGTATGTTGTAATTGCAATGCGTGCGGATAACCACGGAGAGGGCGGTATATTTTCGCTTTTCAGTTTGGTAAAAAAATACGGTAAATATTTGGTTATTCCGGCTATGTTAGGCGGTGCTTCGCTTTTGGCGGACGGCATTTTAACGCCGGCCGTTACCATTACCACTGCTATAGAAGGTTTAAGAAGTATTCCCGGCGGAAGTTCGGTATTTTTCGGCGACCAAAGCAAAGTAATAATTATAACATTAGCCATAATTTCTCTTTTGTTTTTAAGCCAAAGGGCAGGCACCGAAAAAATAGGTAGGGCTTTCGGACCGGTTATGTTAACCTGGTTTTTATTTTTAGCTACTGCCGGCGTTTATAATATGAGCGGCAATTTATACGTTTTAAAAGCGCTTAATCCCGTGTATGCCGTAAAGGTTTTGTTTAGCGATTATAACAAAGAGGGATTTATGATTTTAGGCAGTGTATTTTTAGCGGCTACCGGAGCCGAGGCACTGTATTCGGATATGGGCCATGTAGGAAGAGGCAATATTTATGTAAGCTGGCCTTTTGTAAAAATTTGTCTTATATTAAATTATTTGGGTCAGGGAGCCTGGCTTATAAGCAACAGCAATAACAGCAGCCTTGCTAAAATAAACGATTTAAATCCTTTCTTTTTAATGTTGCCTGCAAACATAAGACCGTTTGCGGTTCTTTTGGGAGCTTTAGCTGCCATAATAGCTTCGCAGGCTCTTATAAGCGGTTCGTTCTCTTTGGTATCCGAAGCCATACGTTTGGACCTTATGCCGCATATGCAAATTATTTATCCTTCTAAAACCAAAGGGCAGCTGTATATACCGCTTGTAAATATTATAATGTGGATTGGCTGTTGCTTTGTTGTATTGCATTTTAAAACCGGTGCCAGAATGGAAGCCGCATATGGCTTGGCTATTACCGTTACAATGCTTATGACTACATTTTTACTTACGGTTTATCTTGCAAAGCTTAAAAATAATATTATTGCGGCGTCGTTTGTTGCAATAGTTTTTTCGGCTATAGAAATAATCTTCTTTATATCAAGCTTAGGTAAATTCTTTAAAGGCGGTTATTTGGCGGCTATTATTGCAATATGCTTATTTGTAATTATGCTTTCGTGGAAAGTAGGTACGGAAGTAGAACGCAAACAAAGCGTAAAGCTAAAAATAAGAGATTATATTCCTGTTTTAAAAAAGCTTAAAAATGATGAATCGGTTCCTAAACTTTGGGAGAATATAGTTTTTATAACCAACGAAAAAAACCCGGAAAAAATAGACAGAGATATTTTATACTCTATTTTAGATAAGGGCCCTAAGCGTGCAAATGCTTATTGGTTTGTTAATATAAACGTTACGGACGATCCCTATACTTCAAACTACAAAGTTGAATCTTACGGAACGGATTTTATTTTTCACATAACCGTTAATTTAGGATTTAAACGCCAACAAAGAATTAATGTTTGCTTAAGAAGTATAATTTCCGATTTAACGGCTTCGGGAGATTTGCCGCATTCCGATAATGTTTATTCTATTTATCCCGAAACCACTTCCGGAAGCTTTAAATTTTTTATGTTAAGAAAAACCTTTGTTCCCGGCAGTGATATTTCCTCTGCTCAAAAATTGGCAATATATTTAAAATATAAAATAAGCAACTTTATAGGTTCGCCTTCTAAATGGTACGGACTTGAAAATTCTAATGTTGTTATAGAATATGTGCCGCTGTTAGTTCAGGAAAAGCCGATGGACCCGTTCAAACGCAGCAAAAGCCGTAAAAAACAAGATTTAAATAAAAATGCGTAAATAAAAAACACGGAGCATAAATTTAACCCAAACGGTAACGCCTTTAACTTTTTGGTTTTTGGTTTTACCGTTTGTTTTTTTATTTTTGCTTTTGATTTTTATTTCAACTTATTATTTTATCAATATTTATAAAGGTTGCAAACGGCGTTTTGCAAACCGCAAAGCGGTTTAAAAGCCAAAGGCTTTTGCGGCTTTGCCGCGGCAAAACGCCGTAAGCCGTAAATATTTTTTCTCTTTTATTTTCTCTTTTTTATTTTTGTATTTTTTATTTTATTTTTGTTTCTCTTCTTTTTTCTTTTATTTTGTTTTTTTATTTATTGAAAAAATGATTGCGTTATGTTAAAATCAATAGCGAGGTGAAAAATATGTCAGGACACAGTAAATGGAGCACCATTAAAAGGAAAAAGGAAAAAACCGACCAACAGAGAGCCAAAGTATTTACTAAAATAGGAAGAGAATTGGCTGTGGCGGTTAAACAGGGAGGTCCCGATCCTAACGTTAACTCTAAATTAAAAGATGTTATTGCAAAGGCTAAGTCTAACAATTATCCCAGCGATAATATTGAAAGAATAATTAAAAAAGCCGCAGGCGAAGGCGACGCAAACAATTACGAAGAAATTGTATACGAGGGCTACGGTCCTAACGGTGTTGCGGTAGTGGTAGAAACTTTAACAGATAACCGTAACCGTACCGCAGGGGATTTAAGACATTATTTTGATAAGTCCGGCGGAAATATGGGTCAAAGCGGCTCGGTTATGTTTATGTTTAACCGCAGGGGCGTTATAATTGTAAACTCCAACAGCATAGGCGAAGACGAATGTTTGGAGGCTGCGTTAAATAACGGCGCCGAAGATTTTTCGGCAGAAGACGAAACTTACGAAATTTTATGTGCCGCAAACGATTTGGGCAAAGTAAGGGACGCTTTGGAAGAAGCCGGAGCCGAAATACTTTCCAGTGAAGTGGCTTATTTGCCTACCACAACATCTTCTTTAGAAGGCGAAGCCGTTGAAAAAATGGAAAGACTTATAGATATGTTGGAAGAAAACGATGACGTACAGGCAGTTTGGCATAACTGGGAAGAATAACAAAAGTATTTTTTAGTTTTGCAGAGGGTTTTATGTTAGTTAAATATAACTTAAAAGAAATTGAAGAAAATGTTGTTTTTTTGGGCAGAAAAGCCTTTAATAACGTTTATTTGGCACTTTCTTGGTCCGGTACGGGATTTATAGTAAAATTTAAAGCGTCAAGAATTACGGTGGATTTTTCGGATACCTATAACGAAAAAGACCCGGCGTATATTTTGGTGGAAATAGACGGATTTAAATATAAACAAACCATACAAAGCGGAAGAGAAAAAATTATTATAGAGGATTTATCGGAAGAAGAACACGAGCTTAAAGTAACAAGAATTTCCGAATCCGCTTGCCCTATATATGTTTCAAAAATAAATTTATTCGGTAAAAATCCCAAAGTGCTTAAAAAAGAAAATCCGTTTAATTTTAACGTTGAGTTTGTAGGAGATTCAATGACCAACGGATACGGTAATTTGGTGGTAGATTATTCCACTTCCGAATTTTATACTTCCGAACAGGATATAACAAAAACCTATGCCGGATTAACGGCAAAGCATTTTAACGCCAATTTAAGCGCGGTTGCTGTTTCGGGACAGGGAATTTATAAAAACTGGGACGGCGGACAGCTTTTCAGAATTACGGATTTTTTTAATAAAGCCATAAGGAACACGGAAGTTTTGTGGGATTTTTCAAACAATCCTAAATTTTTAGTGCTTAACGGCGGAACCAACGATGAAACATTTGGTGTTGATAACGCCGATTTTAAGCCGGCGGTTAAAAAGTTTTTGCTTTATATAAGAGAATGTTATAAAAATACAAAAATAATTTATTTTTACGGTCTTATGGGCAACAGATACGAAAAAGAAATAAAAGAAGTTATAAGCGAACTTAACGTTTTTGATAAAAACATTTTCTTTTTAAAAACTTCGCATATTACCCAAGACGAAACCGGAGCAAACTCTCATCCCAATGTTTTGGGACATAAAAGAGCTGCCGGCGAGTTAATAGATTTTTTAGAAAAAATATTATAATAAAAAATAAAAATGTAAAAAATAAAAAAAGAAAAAGTTCGGAACAAATTTAAGTAAAAATAAAATGTTCCGAACTTTAATGTTTTAAAAAGGCAAAAATAAAAGATGAAAAAAATAATTTTAGCTTCAAATTCTCCCAGAAGAAAAGAACTTTTGGAAAAGTACGGTATAGAATTTTCGGTAACGGTATCTAAAGCGGACGAAAATATAAAAGAATATAATTCGGCGTCGGATTTTGCGGTTAAAGCTTCTTTGGCTAAAGCCGAAGCGGTTTTAAACAAAATAAAAGCAAACAAAGATTTTTTAAAAAACGATTATATAATTATTGCCGCGGATACGGTTGTAACTTTAAATAATATTATATACGGAAAACCCAAAAACAAAGACGACGCCTTTAAAATTTTAAGCGAGCTTTCGGGGAAAACCCATTATGTTATAACGGGCGTAACAATTATTAAAATTATTAAAAATATTAAAAAAGAAAATAATTTAAAAACATATACTTTTTTTGATAAAACCGAAATAAAATTTAAAAATATAAGTTTTAAAGAAATTGACGAATATATAAAAACCGGCGAGCCGTTCGATAAAGCCGGCGCCTATGCCATACAGGGTAAAGCCGCAAAATTTGTTGAAAGTATAAACGGAGATTTTGAAAATGTTGTGGGGCTTCCGGTTTATAAAGTTTTAAAATTTTTATAGTGTATTTTAAAAGCTATCTTAAAAAAAGATAGCTTTTGTTAGGGTCGTACCCTAAAGGACAGTCTTATGTAGGATACGGTGTAACCCGTGAGGGTTGCACCGTTTTCCTTTGTTTCAAGCGGAT
>CADBQU010000009.1 GCA_902796905.1 Oscillospiraceae bacterium
GAGGAAAAACTGTCGGATATAATAAAAACATTTAATGCATTGCAAAAAAAGTTTGATAAAATGAAAGAAAATATAAATGCAATAAATAAGTAAAACTGGAAGAGATAAATTATAAATTTTAGTTACAAGTACATATTTTAAGCCTTTAAAATATAGTTTTCAAACTGTATTTTAAATATATGCAAAAAATATAACAGCCGAAGAAATTAAGTGTTCTTCGGCTGTTATATTTTTTATTGTTTGTAACTTAGTTTAATAAATTTTAAATAAATTTAAATTTATTTGCTTGCTTCTTCAACAGCAACTGCGCAGGCAACGGTAGCACCTACCATAGGATTGTTGCCCATTCCTATAAGACCCATCATTTCAACATGAGCCGGAACGGAAGAAGAACCCGCAAACTGAGCGTCGGAATGCATTCTTCCCATTGTATCTGTCATACCGTAAGAAGAAGGACCTGCTGCCATGTTATCGGGGTGTAACGTTCTGCCTGTACCGCCGCCGGAAGCAACAGAGAAGTAGTTAATTCCGTTTTCTACACACCATTTTTTGTATGTGCCTGCTACGGGATGTTGGAAACGTGTGGGATTGGTAGAGTTACCGGTAATGGAAACACCTACGTTTTCAAGTTTCATAATAGCTACGCCTTCGGGAACGTTATCTGCACCGTAGCATTTAACGTCTGCACGGGGACCTTTAGAATAGGCGGTTTCGCTAACAACCTTAACTTCTTCTTTAAAGGGGTCAAATTCTGTTTCTACATAAGTAAATCCGTTAATTCTCGAAATAATAAAAGCGGCGTCTTTTCCCAAACCGTTTAAAATAACCTTTAAAGGATTTTTTCTTACTTTGTTTGCGTTTAATGCAATTTTTATTGCGCCTTCCGCAGCCGCAAAAGATTCATGACCGGCTAAAAAGCAGAAACAGCTTGTCTCTTCGGAGAGAAGCATTTTGCCTAAGTTGCCGTGGCCTAAACCTACTTTACGGTTTTCGGCTACAGAGCCCGGAATACAAAAAGCCTGTAAACCTATACCGATTGCCGCAGCGGCGTCTGCTGCTTTAACGCAACCTTTTTTAATGGCTATGGCGCAGCCTACGGTGTAAGCCCAAATAGCGTTTTCAAAGCATATAGGCTGGGTTTCTCTAACAATTTTATCGCAGTCTATACCGGCGTTTAAAGTAATTTCTTTACACTCTTCAATAGAAGAAATACCGTATTCTTTTAAAGTGGCGTTGATTTTATCAACACGTCTTTCATATCCTTCAAATAAAGCCATGATTTGTCCTCCTTATTCTTTACGAGGGTCGATATATTTAACAGCTTCGTTAAATCTACCGTAAGTACCCATAGATTTTTTGTATGCTTCGTTTGGTTCCATACCTTGTTTAATAAGGTCGGTCATTTTACCGAGAGAAACAAATTCATAACCTATAACCTGGTCGTTTTCGTCTAAAGCCATTTTTGTGCAGTAGCCTTCGGTCATTTCAAGATATCTAACGCCTTTGGCCTTTGTGCCGTACATGGTACCTACCATGCTTCTGAAGCCTTTGCCCAAGTCTTCCATACCTGCGCCTATAACCAATCCGTCTTCGGAAAAAGCAGATTGAGAGCGGCCGTAAACTATTTGTAAAAACAACTCTCTCATAGCGGTGTTTATAGCGTCGCAAACAAGGTCGGTGTTAAGTGCTTCCAAAAGAGTTTTGCCTGGTAAAATTTCGGCTGCCATAGCGGCGGAATGTGTCATACCGGAACAACCTACGGTTTCTACCAAAGCTTCTTCAATAATACCGTTTTTAACATTTAAAGAAAGTTTGCAAGCGCCTTGTTGCGGAGCGCACCAGCCAACACCGTGAGTGTAAGCCGAAATGTCTTTAATTTCTTTTGCCTGTACCCATTTGCCTTCTTCGGGAATAGGCGCAGGACCGTGATGCGGGCCTTTGGCTACGCAGCACATATTCTGTACTTCGAGTGAATAATTCATAAAATATACCCCTTTCATATTTATACCACTATATTATATAATTTTTTTTGTAAAAAGTAAAGGTTAAAATGTTATTTTTGATTAATTTTACAAAGTATTGATTTTAATACAAACAAACCATTTGACATATTTTAATTTTGGGTATAATATTTTGTATAAGGGAGTTGAAAAATATGAAAAAAATAGATTTAAAAACCGCCAAAATTAATCCGATTTCTTTAATATGCGAAGAATGGATGCTTATTACGGCAGGTAACAGTTTAAAATATAATATGATGACCGCCTCTTGGGGATTTATGGGGTTTATGTGGAATAAGCCTTGCGTACAAATAGGAGTGCGTCCGCAAAGGTATACTATGGAATTTTTAGAAAAAGAAGATTACTTTACCCTTACTTTTTTTGGAAATAATAAAGATGTTCACACCGTTTGCGGCAAAAAATCCGGAAGAGATATTGATAAAACAAAAGAATGTAATTTAACGCCTCAGGTTCACAGCACAGGAAGTATTTATTTTAAAGAGGCCGGAATGGTTTTTGTTTGCAAAAAGCTTTATATGGATAAACTTAAGGCAAATAATTTTATTGATAAAAATTTGATTGAAAAAAATTACCCCAATGATGATTTTCATAATATGATAACCGCAGAAATAGTAGACGCTTTTGAACTTTAAGGTTAGGACTATTTTCGCTTGCATAGTATTTAAAAGAAAAATCCGAGAAGTAAAACTTCTCGGATTTTGTTGCTTTAATTCGGTTTTTAATCAATAAATTTTTTAACAAATTTTTGCACATCGGCTTTTGTAATAATATTTTTTTCGTAAGCTGTTTTTATGCTATAAAATTTACCGGATTTGTAAATAGTTATATCTTGGCTGTTGGGCAGAGTATATTTTATACCTGCCACCGTTTTTTCTGTTAAGGCAGTAAGATACATTTGACCGGAAATACCTATTCTCATAGCATATGCATTATTGCTTACACCTAAATAATCTCTTATTTTAACATTGTTAATATTGTAAACCGGAAAATATTTATCTTTAGTATTGGGTTTTATATAATTTAAATAATCTTGTTTTATGGATCTGAAAATATTTATATCCAGATTTTCCGGTTTGTCATCTAAATCCATTTCGCCAAAATATTTTGTGAAGTTTTTGGCTATATTTGCAACATCATCATAAGTTAAAATCTTTTTACTATAGGCTTCTTCAATATCGTAAAAAGTCCCGTTTTTGTAAACATATAACGGTTTGCTATCGGGTAAAAAGAAGTTTAAATTGCTTACATCATAACGAGTGATTTGGTTAAGATAACGGTAATTTGATTGAGTTATACAAAATACATAAGCACCGTTATAAGTACCGTAAAAACGATTTGCCGGAATGTTTATATCGTTTACGGTAAGAGAACCGTTTTCGCGTGCATTTTCTTTTTTAATATTATTTAAAAATTCTGTTTTTATTTTTAAATAAGTGCTATTGCTTAATGCAGCGGGCTTTTTGCTGTAGTCTACAACAAACTCGGATTTTTTAACTTCTTTTTTGGTATTTTCTTTTGTAGTTTTTGATTTTTTAATTTCCGAATTAACAGTAACGTAAGAGTCTGTATTTGATTGCGTGTTAGAAACGTCCAATAAATTTTTTACATCTTTGGTTTCTTTTTGGTTATTTGCAACGGTATTTGAAGAGTCGGATTTAGAGCAACCGCATAAAAATAACATAACTAAAACCAAGCCGACAGCCAAAATTTTTTTACGCATAAAAACCACATTCTGAAATATATTTTAGACTTATAAAAATAAGTCTTCTATTAATAATATAACAAAAGCACCGCGTTTTATCAATAAGATTTTCCAAATTTATAAATTTACATTATTGTAATTAAAAGTGGAACCGGTAGAGGTATAACCGTAAAATTCACTTCTGAAGTTTGTGGTATTACCATATTTGTATGTTACAAATATATCGGCATAGTTATCGGGATTTAATTTGCCGGCTGCAAAATGTCTTGAAACGCTGTTTCCGTTGTAAGCGCTTGCGGGCCAATGTTTCCAATCTTGACTTCCGGTAAATCCGCTGCCGTTTGAAATGTGCATATAAATATGAGGATCTCCGCCGTTATAATACATAACGCACAAATCGTCTTTTCCGTCTCCGTTAAAATCTCCGGAAGTAAATCTGCCGGTTACATTATTCGCATTATATGCGCCTGCCGGCCAGCTCATGGTTTCAGAAGAATTAAAACGGCTTCCGGTTGAAAAATAAGTGAATATTTTTGTGGCTCCGGCGCTTCCGTACATATACATAACCGATATATCGTCTTTACCGTCCCCGTTAAAGTCGCCTGCCGTAAATCTACCGATTACGTTATTGGCATTATATGCTCCTACCGGCCAAGAAGTCCATGTGTTACAAGTAAAAGAAGTACCGTTAGATAAAAATACCAAAATTTTAACAGAATAGTCGTTATAAAAATACATTAAAGCTATATCGTCTTTGCCGTCTCCGTTAAAATCTCCTGCATCTACACGGTCTGCAAAATTATTATATTCCATATCCGAAGAACTATACCAAGGGGTCCAGTCGGTTAAAGATTCTTCTCCCGTATTTATTTTAACAAAAAATTCGGTTTTATTTGTACCTGTTTTTGCTATATTAACGGTATCGTCCAGTCCGTCTCCGTTAAAATCGCCTACAAGCAATTTTTGAGAATGTAACATAGCGGAAATATCAAGTGCTTTATCTACATTAAGTCTGCCGTCGGTTAAAACTTTACCGGTTAAGCTGCTTAATTTATCTACGCTGTTTAATAAAGCATTTTTAAGTTGTGCCGTAGTAAAATCAGGATACAGAGATTTTATTAGTGCCGCAGCCCCTGCTACATACGGTGCAGAGAAAGAAGTCCCCGAACCATACCTGTAATTATTATCTGTAGTTAGAGATATTATATTTGTTCCCGGTGCCGCTAAATCAACCATAGTTGCTCCGTAACAGGAAGATTCATAGAGTGCGTCCAATGAAGTGGTATTTGCTACGGAAATAATATTTTCTGCCAAATAGTTTGCCGGCATAACAACAGATAAATCATTGTCTTCTCCGTTATTTCCAGCAGAGCAGACAACCAAACCGGGATATAAATCTATGGCGTCTTCAATAATGTCCGGAGCCTCGTTATTACTAAAACTGCAATTTATTATTGGAATATTGTTGTTTTTTGCGTATGCTATTGCTGAAACAACAGCGTTACTGGATATACAAGCTTTGGAATCAGTGTCATTACGTACGTAAACTTGTAAAGGAACAATGGTAACATTTTGATTTACCCCTTTAACGCCTGTATTATTTTGTTTTGCACCTATAATTCCGGCAATGAATGTACCGTGTCCTGTTTCATCGTCGGTTGTAACGGAGTTATTATTAACAAAATCGTATCCTGTGCCTAAATTTCCGTCTAATTCCGTATGGTTGGCAATACCTGTATCTATAACGCCGACTTTAACCGATGTGCTGCCGGAAGCATGAACTTTTGCTTTGTTTAAAGAAATGGCATTTACCGACCACTGTTCTTCATAATTTAATGTACTTAAAGTTGAGGTATCGGAAAGGTTTTTATCGTATGTATCATCACTTAATTTTATGTTGTAATCCGGTTCTATTAATTTAATATAATCTTTCTTTTCCAATGTTTTAACTTTATTTAAAACATTAGCTTTGCTTTTTGTATTATTTTTAAGAGTAACCGAAACTATGCGTTTAAAATTTTCATCTTTAACATCTGCTGACATTAACTCTTCATAGCTTTGGACAGAAGGGTCTTGTGCAAGCTCCTGTTCTAATTGATGATCTTTGTCGTAAGAAACTATGGTAAATTTCTTATCTGAGAAATCATCATTTAAGGTAGCTTTGCAATATATTTTTTCTTTTGTGTCAAGCGTTGATTTTGTGGTTTCTGCCGCATTTGTGTTAAGTGGTACAGATGTAAGTAAGGCAAATGAACATAATACTGCTAAAGTATTTTTTATTTTCATATTTTTAACCTCCGAATTTTTTACGAATTAATCCGTACCTTCATAATATACCATTTTTTACCAAATGCAAGCTTTTTTACAATAAAAAAACAATCACGGCATTTTTAATATAATTTTTTTGTTTTTTTACATAGCATAGACAATACAATCAGGGTACAATGTTTTTTTGAAGAAACGGCGCCGTTATCGGCATTGTTGCCATTCGCTCACAATACGTCAGTATTCCTCGGTCGGGCGCCGCGCCGCTAAACAACGCCGTTTTCTTACAAAATCTTTGACCCATAGCGAGAAAATTTTTTCGTTTATGAAGTCGAGGAATGCAGTAATACTGCCATATTTCAAACGACGAGACAAAATAATCGGACAAATTTTCCGCTATGGGAAGCATTGTACCCTGATTGTATTGTCTAAGTATTTTTTATGTTGGTTAAAAGTTCGTTTAAAAATTCCTGCTTTTCTTTTTCGTTAAGGCTTTCAAGATAAGGTTTTAAGCCGCTACCGGAATACCGGTTTATAATTTCGGTAAAATCGTTTACTGTATGGTAGTAAGTGGTTTGCCAAATATCAAAGTAAAAATTACAATTAAAATTTGTTTTTAAATTTTAAATATGTGTTTGAATTCCGGTTGCTGTAAGCCATTTAACCTTAACCTCCTGTTTATAAGGTTTATAAATATAAAATAATTTTATAAATTAAGTAAAAAGAAAACGCATTGCACATTTAAAATACAATACGTTTTACTTATTTTCAGTTTTTATCTTTTTTATTTTTTTTAAAAACAAAAAATTTGCTTATAACGTAATTGCCTACAATTTGCATTACCTGGCAAATTACGGTTGCGGTTATTACCCATATATTTGAATCCAAAGAAAGCAGAGTGCAAATAAACCACATAATAAACATTTCTATAAGCAAGGTTGCTATTCTGCCGGCCGTAAAATTAATTATTTCTTTTAATATGTTTTTTTCTTTAGATTTAAAAACAAATTTTCTGTTAGCAAAATAAGCAAACGCCACGGCGCCTATCCAAGAAAGTATTACCGATATTTGCAGTTCTATGGGATTGTTTGCGCTGAAAACCGTAAAAAGCAATGCGTATTTTATTCCCAAAGAAACAACTGTTGTTAACCCGCCTACAATTAAATAGCTTAAAATTTCGCTGTATTTTTTTAAAAGTTTTTTGCATTTTTCTATCATATTTTTTGTTTTCCTTTGCGGTTTTAAAAATTGCTTTTTTCGATTTTAATAATTAAATTTATAAAATTAATTATACTATGTTACTTTCTTTCGGTCAAGTAACATCCGCTTAAATTTTCAAAAAGGCGGTTTAAAAAGGCGTTGCCTTTTTTGCCGAAATCTTTTAAATTTCGGCAGCGGCAAACCAAAGGTTTGCTTAAAACCGCCGTTGCTGCTGTTTAAAAAATATTATTTTTTAAATCTTGAAATACAAATATCGTTATTATTTAAAAATAAAATAAAATTAAAAGATTTGTCGGAAAGAAAATTATTAATAATTTTTATAATTTGGTTTTTATTGGTTGTAGGTACTATATCAGTATGTTTTTGCTTTTGAATTTTTTGTTTTTCTGTGTTTTTTAAGTTTGCTTTGTATGCTTTATTGTTTGGATTATTTTGATTTGCATAATCATCGAGTTGTTTTTTTGTGTGGGTATATCCCGAAACTTTTTTGATTTTTTTCATAATTTTTACTCCTTGATTTTTTAAAAATTTAATGTTAATAAAATTTTACGGTTAAGTTTTTTGCAGCACCTCCTTAAACAAAAAATAAACCATACACTTTATGCGTGTATGGTTTTAATCGTTTAATATTATACTCTTTACACGCACAACAAATAAAATGATTAATATTGTTAGATTAACCATTTAGATGTATGGTGTAAAGCTTTTGATGCAGCAACCGGGCCCACCTCAAAAGAGAATACATCCCCCGGAGCCTATCTTGTGGGTTCTTAATACCGTAACGAGAATTTTTGTCGGTATTAATAGTATCTCGGATTTACATTTATTAAATTTTCAGGTAACCGCTAAAACCCGTTGTTTTCGGGATTTCTCGTCGCTCCGTCCAAGCAAATTGTTTTAAACTTTTTGTTAGCTATGTGTTTATTATAATATACAAAAGTCAATATTTTTATAAGATTTTTCAGACTTTTCGGCAAAGTTAAAATATGTTATAATGTTCGCAGACCAAACAAAACAAAGTTTTGTTTGCAAATGCTTTGCATTTAGGACTTCGTCCCGTCTGCTCCATTGAATGACCAAAAGC
>CADBQU010000010.1 GCA_902796905.1 Oscillospiraceae bacterium
AGACGCGGCGAAAGCCGTCAAATGCAAAGCATTTTAAACAAAGCAAAACCTTTGCTTTGTTTTGTCTGCGAACATTATATTATAAATGTTATATATTATAAGCGGAGAACAATATGGATTTTAACTATTGTATAAAAGATAAAAATTTAGAATTTTGGTATGCTAAGGGAAATTCTGTTATGTCGGGCGATGAATTTCATGAATTTCACGAAATAATATATATTATAAATGCAAACGGCAGTTTTTTATCCGAAAAAGAAAAAATAAAACTTTCTACCAATATGCTTATTTTAATTCCCAAAGAAACGTATCATAATTTTATTTTTGAAAACGGCGAAAACAATAAAAATTATGTGCGTTGCCGTATTTGGTTTTCGTCCATTCCCCATATAGAAAAAACATTAAGTGAATATTTTAGCAAAATAAGAGTTGTATTAAACCCTAACGATACCGTAAAAACGCTTTTTTCGGAATTAACGGAAACTTTTAACAAACCCTATTTAAACAGCGAAAGAAAGCTGCTTTTAAGGTCCTCTTTGTTAAGAATACTTTTTGAAATAAAAAAAGGGCCGCAAAACAACTTTTTAACAAATAAGCAAAGCCAAAGCAAGTTAATAATAGACGCGCTTGAAATTATAAATAAAAGTTATTGTAAAAATATAACGGTGGAACAAATAGCCGCCGAACTTTATGTATCCGCTTCAAAACTTTCTCACAAATTTAAAAACGAACTTAATATATCGGTTTATAAATATATTACGCTTAAACGCCTGCTTTACGCGCAAAAGCTTATAAAAAGTGGCAAAAAAGCGGCAGACGCCGCAATAAAGAGCGGTTTTTGCGATTATTCTTCTTTTTATCGAATTTATAAAAACCATTACGGTATATCTCCCTGCCAAAATAAAAGAAAGGCTTAAACAAAACGACCGGGCATAAAACGTAAGGCAGCATAAAACGCAAGACAGTTTTAAAAATTAAAAAAATATACCGCCTAAAGCTAACCTTAAAGGATGCTTTTGGCGGTATTTTAGTTATATTTTTAATTATATTATTTAACTAAATTACCAAATATGCTCCAAGCACTTTATTATTGCTGTTTTTGTTAAATGTTAAATATCCTTGTTTAACGGCTTCTTCCAAAACCGCTCCGCGCATTGCAAAAATATTAGCGCAAGCGTGAGAAATTTGAAATTCGTCTTTCTTTAAAGCGTCCGGTATTTCTTTGTAAATTTGTTCTCGGCAGAACAAATAGTGCCGGGTGGCTATTTCTGCTGCCTTATGGCGCAGTAATTCCAATTGTTCTTTTGCTTCGTTTGGCATTTTGCGTAATTTTTCTTTGCGTATAACCATAATAGAGGGTATGTAGCCGCTGTCGGTCTTTTTTATATATCCGTAGGATTCTAACCGCTTTAAAACAGCTTAATAAATTTTTCTCAATAACAAAGGTTTGTAGTTTAAAAAGCATGTTGTTTTTATAAATTTAAGTTTAACATATATTTTAACGTATATTAAATATTATACACTTACAAATTTTAAAATAGACAAAATAGGGTAATTTTTGAGGTTGGTTAGGTATAATATTGCATTTTATTTATAAATAATATCGCCTTGGCATTCCACGTTGCCTTAATTTCCCGGCATTCGACCTTGCCGCCGCAGTCCACATCGCCGGAAATACTTTTTCCGCAAGTCACGTTATCTCCGCAATTGACATCGCCGAAAATACTTTTTCCGCAAGCTACATTGTTTTCGCAATTAACTGCACCGAGTATATCTTTGCCGGCGGAAATATTGCCGCGACACTCTTTAATATCGCCGTGGATGCCGTTACATTCAATATTTTTATGACAAACAACATCTCCGATAATATTCGCATTACCATTCATATTGCCCATAACTTCAACCTTAAAAAACCGTCCATCGGTTTCATATGGAAAGATAATGTTTATCATTCCGTTTTCGTCGGTAGATTCTAAAATTTTCTTTCCTAAAGTCCTAAAAACCCGAATGGTGTTATCGTCGTTCCAAGGAAGCTCGGAGCAAAGATCATAGTGGATCTCTTTTTTGTTTTTGCGCCCGAACAGTTCGTCAATGCTGATTTCAAAAATATCGGCAAGCAGCGGCAACAGCCCAATATCCGGACAGCACTGCGCCGACTCCCATTTGGATACCGATTGATTGGTCACGCCTAATTTTTTTGCAAGTTCCTCCTGCGTTAAACCTTGCCTTTTTCTGTAAAATGAAATGGTGTCATAAAGCTTTAAGCTTTCCATATTTTTGCCCTCCTAAATTATTTCTTGTAGC
>CADBQU010000011.1 GCA_902796905.1 Oscillospiraceae bacterium
GCGGTAAACGCTTGCAAAACGCACATAAGCTACCTCGTCTACGGCTTTAAGCTTATCCATAACCATTTCGCCTATTTTTTCGCTGCTTACTTCGCGGTCTAAAGAATTTTGAAGCGTCATTTCAATTTCGTCGGTTATTTTTTCCAAAGTATCTATAGATACCGGCCTTTTTTCGCAGGCGCGCATAAGACCGTTTAAAAGCTTTTGACGGTTAAACTGTTCTCTGGAACGGTCTTTTTTAATTATTATAATGGGCAGACTTTCTATAACCTCGTAAGTGGTAAAACGTTTTGCGCATTTTAAGCACTCTCTTCTGCGGCGTATTTTTTCGCCTTCGTCCGTGGGTCTTGAGTCTATTACTTTGCTTTCTTCAAATCCGCAATAGGGGCATTTCATAAAAACACTTCCTTTGGCTTTGTTTTATTTAACTGCTTGTGTTAGGCGACAGCCCAAAGCCCGAAAACCTTCGGGCTTTGCAAAAGCTTTTTTAAAGCTTTTGCCCCAAAAACAAAATGTTTTTGGGCGGCTGTCGCCGTACAGGCAATTTTGTTTTATGTATATTTTATATTTTTTCTTTTTTATTTTTCCTGTTTTTGGCTTTCCTGCTCTGCCAAGCGGTTAAAAATTAAATTATATCCGCCGCTGCCGTAGCTTAAAGAACGGTTAACTCTGCTTATGGTGGCGGTAGAGGCACCGGTTTTTTTAACAATGTCGGTATATACGCAGTTGTTTTTTAACATTTTTGCTACTTCCAAGCGCTGCGCCATGGCCTCTATTTCTTTTACGGTGCAAATATCCTCAAAAAAATTGTAACATTCTTCTATATTATTTAACGATAAAATGGCTTTAAACAGTAAATCATTGGTATCTGTTTTAAAATTGTACAAAACCATACAACCTTTCCGTGTATTATATAGTATGTATATAAAATGTTTTTATAATATTTTATAAAAATGATTTATAAAAACAGTGAATTCTTAACTGTTATTTTAACACTTTAACTCATAAAAGTCAAGAAAACCGTTAAAACCGCAACCGTTATGAACAATTGTTATAAATTTATAAGCGTTTTTTTGTTAAAAAATTTAATAATTTGTTCATTATAACAATTGAAATATACTTAAATCATATAATTTGTACAAATATTTTATTTTTAAAAATGATTTATTGACATTTTTTATAAATCATAGTAAAATAATAGATGTAAAAATAACTTTATTCTGGAGGGAATAAAATGAAAAAACTATTGTCAGTTGTATTAAGCGTAGTTTTGGTTGCAACAACGGTTGTAACTTGCTTTACGTTTAATGCAAGCGCCGAAGTAACTCCTGTTGACGATTATGTTCAGGATTTTGAAGGCGGCAGACCTACATTTGTAGATATTAAGGATTACGACGGCACCGCAGGTACATGGTACTATTTAAATGCCGACGCAGGATCTCAAGAGGCAATTAAACATAACAAACAAAGCGAATCAAATCATGATTTATTTCTAAATTCATCCAGTGCTGCCGAAACCTATGGTAAAGACCGTATAGGTTTTGGTACAGGTGTGCTTTTACAAAAGAACACAACATATCAGTTCTCTTATGATTTCTGGGGCAGTGCGGCAGCATTTACCATGTTGCAAAAAGAAACCCCCGGAGGTATAGAAGTATCTACCGGCGATAATTTGTGGGGCCATGCGTATAATAATATTAACCGCAGTCAGGCCGGCGTTACTCAAATAAGATATGACCAACCGATAGAAAATAAAGGCGAAGGAAATAAAACCACAACCTTTACTTTTAATACCGGAGATAAACCTTTCGTTTATTTTGCATTTATAGGTTTTAACTGGAACGCATATATTACCGAAGTTGACAACATTAAGTTTGAAAAAGTAGGTTACGCTGCTAACGATGAGGTTGTTGACGGTTTAGATGATGACACTAAGTACGAAGAAAGAGTAGACGCTTCTGCAACAGCCGGTGCTCCTACATCCGATACTTGGTTTGGTATTAACGGCGGACAGCATGTTAGCGTAACGGTTGAAGACGAAGGCGGATATAAAGGCGATTATTTCTCGCTTTTCAGCAACGGCGATAACCGTGTTGTAGGTCGTGCTACATTATTAAATAAAAACACAAAATATAAATTCTCGTTATGGTATAAAAACGGTTCGGATAAAGCACAGTATTTTAAAGCTGCTTTATATAATGAAATGTGCAACATACCTACGGGTGCTACACCGTTTAACGGAGTTTTACAAACAATAAGCACCAAAGATTCCGCTACTTCTAAAGAAGTATACGCTTCCAGTCCATGGTCTCCCGATTCTGCCGATTGGAGCGAAATAGCTTTTGAATTTGAAACCGGAGATTTCCCGTATTTTGTATGGGCAATTAATATAGGTGTTGGTGCCAGAATTTGCATAGATGAATTAAGCGTTACCGAAGCTTTAGGCGATACCATAACCGAAACTATGGATAATGTTCCTTCAGAATGGGATGTGGTTGATACCGAAACAGGTGCTACAATTACTAAAAATAAATCATTCTTTACTTTAAACGGCGGAACTCCCGCTCCTATACAGGGTACCGAAGGCGGATATAAAGACGGTTACTTAACAGTTAATTCCGCAGGCGATAACCGTTGCTGGGGTCGTGTATTTAAAGTAAATAAAGATACACATTATAATTTCTCTATGTGGTTTAAAGGCAATCATCAAACCGCAAGAATAATAGGCTTAAAAACATTGGCTAACGGCGTTCCCGTGGCTACAGCTTGCAACGGCGCAGTTAAAACCTTAGGCTATAACGGTACAGATTCCGTTAAGTACTATGATTACGGCGATTGGGGTCCTAAAGCCAACGATTGGAAAGAAATTACTTTTGATTTTAATTCCGGCGAATATGAATACTTAGTTATAGGCTTTACAATAGTAGTCGATCAATCTGCTTCTTATGACAATATAGTTATAAGCAAAGTTATAGAAAACGTAGATATTAAAGTATTATCCAACGGTGTTGAATCTACCGACGCAGGTAATGTTTCTTACGGAACAATAAGCTACGGTAAAGAAGCAACATTTACGGCTGTTCCCGAAGTTGGATGCGAATTCTTAGGTTGGTTTAAAGATGCAGACGCAGAACCTATTTCTACAGAACTTACTTATAAATCTGTTGTAGATGAAAACTTCTCGTTAATAGCAAAATTCAGCGGCGATAAGAACTACTTTAAAGGCGGTTCTTTTGAAGACGCAGCTATACTTGATATAGGCAATCAAACATACAAAACTCCTACAAATAACGGTTGGTATACATCTACAAACAGTGCCAGTGTTCCCGGTTGGGGAGCTTCCGTTGTGTCCGAGGGCGCTAAAAACGGAAACAACTGTTTAAAATTAGGTTATAACTGGGGACACGGTCTTTCGAGAGTAATTGAAGTTGAAGGCGGCAAAGCCTATAAAATCGGTTTTTGGATGAAAGCTACCGACAAAGATACTAAATTAAGAAAATTCAGCGTATTTAACAGTGCAGAAAAGCTTAGCATTTCAAATGGCGGAAACAGTGCCGGTACTTCGTTAGATGGCGAAAGCACAGAACTTTTAAGAGAAGAATGGGTAGCTACCGCTGCTGACACTTGGGAATATAAAGAATTTACAGTTACAACCGAAGAAGGTAAAAACTATTTAACCCTTAACTGGGACGGTCAATTTGATCCCGCTTCGCAGAATATCTATTTAGATGATATTCGCGTAAGCGAATCCAGCGCAGGCGATATAGATGGTAGCGGAGAAGTAGAAGATAAAGATGTTCAGTTATTCCGTGAATATATTGCAGGATGGGATGTAACAGTTAACAAAGCAGCTTTAGATGTTAACCGCGACGGTAAAGTAGATTACAAGGATATAGATATTATTGCAAGATACTTAGCCGGATGGGATGTAAAGCTTTAAGAAAAAATTTATAATTAATTTTTAGCGGAGGCTCTTTAAAAGAGCTTCCGCATTTTTTTATAAAAAAGTGTTGACAAATAAAAAGAGATATGATAATATAATAACAGTAATGATTACTATTATTAATTATGTTTCCGATTGGAGAATAAAATGCGCAGATATTCCAAGCAGCGTGAGGCGGTTTTAAAGGCTTTAAGAAAAAGCACTACACACCCAAGCGCCGAAGAAATATATTTCGAAGTAAAAAAGGAAATTCCCAATATTAGTTTAGGTACGGTTTACAGGAATTTATCGCTTTTAAAAAACGAGGATGAAATTATGGGTTTTTTCCCTTTTTCCGATTCGGAACATTTTGATAAATCCTCAGAACCACATCAACATTTTTGTTGCGAAAAATGCGGGAAAATATTTGATGTTAACGTAAATACTGATTTAACGGATAAAAGTGTTGAAGAAATTTTGGATTGCAAAATTAAAAGTTCAAAAATTTTGTTTTACGGATTATGCAGTGAATGTAAATAAAAAAGTGATAAAAACGGCGGCAAGCCCCAAAAAACAAAAAACTTTTTTGGGCAAAAGTAAAATTTGCTTTTGCAAATCCCAAAAAAATTTGGGATTTGTGGCTTGCACCAAATACTAAGAGCAAAAAACAAATTCTAAATTTGTTAAAATATTATTTTTATTTGGAGGTAAAAAATTATGAAAAAATGGGTTTGTATGGTATGCGGATATACTTACGAGGGAGAAAATCCTCCGGCAGAATGTCCGGTTTGTAAAGCTCCGGCAGAAAAATTTAAAGAGCAAAGCACAGAGGAATCTTGGGCAGCCGAGCACGTTATAGGCGTTGCAAAAGGTGTAGACGAAAGAATTATAAGCGGATTAAGGGATAATTTTAACGGCGAATGCACAGAAGTGGGAATGTATTTGGCTATGGCAAGAGCCGCCCACAGAGAAGGCTATCCCGAAATAGGAATGTACTGGGAAAAAGCGGCTTACGAAGAAGCCGAACATGCGGCAAAATTTGCAGAAATGTTAGGCGAAGTAGTATCCGAAAGCACCGAAGAAAATTTGAAAGTTAGAGTAGAAGCCGAAAACGGAGCCACTTTAGGCAAAACCGAACTTGCAAAGCTTGCTAAAGAATTAGGCTTAGACGCCATTCATGATACCGTACACGAAATGGCAAGAGATGAAGCCCGGCACGGCAAAGCATTTAAAGGCTTATTAAACAGATATTTTAAGTAAAAGTAAAAAAGCAAAGGAAAAAAACAAGGTAAAAAAATGGAAAATTATATTATTTGCAATTGCAAAAAGGTGTATTACGCAGATGTGGAAAATGAGCTTTTAAAACAGGAAAAATTTGAAAATGTGGAAAAAGCTTTTGAAGATGTACAAAAAGTTACGCACTGTTCTACCGGCTGCGGAGGCTGCCACGATAAAATAATGAACGTTATTTCGGAAATAATGATGAAATAGCAGCCAATTAAGAAAGGCAAGCCCCCAAAAAACAATAAATTGTTTTTTGCAAAATCAAAATTTGCTTTTGCAAATCCCGAAAAAATTCGGGATTTGGGGCAAGCCCCACAAAATACAAAGAATAAAAGGAGAATTTATTATGAAATACGCTTGTCCTTGCGGATATGTTTATGACGAAACATTGGGAGATCCGGATAACGGAATAGCTCCCGGAACAAAATGGGAAGACGTACCCGAAGATTTTGTTTGCCCTATATGCGGACTTGGAAAAGATATGTTTGAGGCCGAATAGTAAAATTTAAATTTAAAATAAAAAATTTAAAATAAAAAAATAAAAACTACGGATTTTTCGATCCGTATTTTTTTGATTTTTTGTTTATTTTTTATCTTTATCTTTATCTTTATCTTTATCATCCATTAATAATTCTTCTATATTATATCTGGGACGTTCTTTGCTTTCTATATAAATTTTCCCAACATACTGACCTATCATTCCTATTGCAAACAACTGTACTCCGCCCAAAAACCATATAGAAATCATTAAAGAAGACCAACCGGGCTGAGTATGCTTTAAAAAGTAAGAAATAAGCGTATAAATAAAGGCTATTATAGAAAAAAAGATTATTGATGCGCCTAAAAACGAAATAACCGAAATAGGTTTTATACTAAAAGAGGTTATGCCCTGCCAGGCAAAGTTCAGCATTTTTTTAAACGGATATTTGCTTTTTCCGGCGGTGCGGGGTTTTCTTGAATATTCTACGGTATCGGTTTTATATCCTATTTCTGGTACTATACCGCGTAAAAATAAATTACGTTCTTTATAACAGCAAAGCTGTTTCATGGCTCTGCTGCTCATAAGTCTGAAATCCGCGTGATTATATATAGTTTTAACACCCATGGCGGACATAAATTTATAAAAACCTTGGGCCGTTGTGCGTTTAAAAAACGAGTCGCTTTTGCGGTCGCTCCTAACGCCGTATACTATATCCGTACCGGAATTATATTTATCTACCATTTTTTCTATGGCTAATATATCGTCTTGCAAATCGGCGTCTATACTTATAGAAAAATCGCAAATATCCTTTGTACAGTCTATACCGGCAAACAAAGCGTTTTGATGCCCCACGTTTGCAGCTAAATTTAAACCGTATACGCAATTATATTTTTTATTTTCTTTTTTAATAAGCTCCCAGGTTTTATCGCGGCTGCCGTCGTTTACTAATAAAATTCCGCTGTTTGGGGCTATTTTGCCTTTTTCTTTTAAATTATTAATAACATCTACTAATTGTTTGGTACTGTTTGGTAAAACCTCTTCTTCGTTAAAACAGGGGACTATTATAATTAAACGGTCCATAGTAATTTTTCCTTAAATTTTATTTTGATTTTTATTTGATTTATAGTTTTGTACGGGGCGATGAGCCCCGCAGCCCGAAAGCTTTCGGGCTGCGGCAAAAGCCAAAGCTTTGGCTTTTGCTTCAAAAACAATTTTGTTTTTGAAGGGCTAATCGCCGTTATATTGCAAAATTTATATTTATTTTTTTGTTTCTTCCAAAACATATATTCCGTAGGGTTCTACATTGAATTTTCCCGGCTTATAGCTTTTTCCGGTTAAAATATCCGTTGAGGGATAATCAATGGTTACGCTTCCGTTTTTGTATCCCAGTTCCAGCAAAATAACGCCTTTTTTACCGTTGCCTCTTCTGTTAATAACGGTTACATCGCCTTCTGTTTCTTTAAAAGGAACATTCGCTTTTAAAAGCGCAATTTTTGCAAGCTTTACAATATCGCATTTGTCAAGCATTGCGCCGCAAAGAATAATTGTGCCTTTTCCGCACGGGAATGCGGATATTACGCTTTTGTTTATAAGCTCGGAATGACCTTTGGAAATTTTGGCTAAAACTTCTCCGCCGTTGTTAAAAACCTCCGTCCAGCGGGTAAATTTCAATTCCGAACCGTCGTTCCATTCCGCCGCAACATATTTGCCGTTTGTAGGTATTGTATGTAAAAGTTGTGCCCCTGTAAGGCGTTCTAAAATTCCCATACCGCGGTTTTTAAAATGCGCACCTACGGAATTTCTTAAATCGGTAAAAGGTCCGGCAACAAAAACGCCGCCTTCTTTTATCCATTTTTCAAGCTTTTCGGGCAAATCTCCGTCTTCTAAAGTTAACATATTCCACGAAAAAATAACCTTGTATTTATCTAAGCTTGGTTTTGCACCTATAACGTCGGGACAAATACCTAAAGAGGTTAAAGACTTCATAACGTCGGTAGGCCCTTTAATATAGCTGTTGTTTGATATTATCGATTGCGTTTCAAACATATTCCAGTTTTTAGAAGTAAACTGAATTGCCACTTTGGTATCAACTTTTGTTTTTGTTAAAAAGTCGGAAGCTTTTTCAAATTCGGCAGCCGCTTGCTGTATTTCTTTAAAAATATGCATAGGTCTGCCGTTATGGTAAATAACAGAGCCGTGTACCAGCTCGTGCCCTGCCCAATGCTGGCGAAAAAGCCAGTACATATTGCATTCCCCGCCTAAAGCTATAGGCGCCCAGCTGTTAACCCTGCAAAAGCCTTCGGGGGCTACGGTTTGGCAAATTTCGTGATTTCCGCCCCAGGTGGTAGAAGTTTCGGTATTCCAAAATGGGTTGGAACTTACGGTTCTTAAATAATCGTACCATAACGGAAGGTCGGTAAGGTTTTCGGGGTCGTTATAATGGTTAAACATGGGAATGTCTAAACATTCGTTCATTTTTTCGTAATCTACACCGTTTAAAACTATCATATCCGTGCCTATCGGCGCTTTGGTATATTGCCTTAAAATTTTCTCTTGACGGTGTATAAAATCTATGTGCGCTTCCTGGTGGGAAACTTTCCATTCCATTCTTATGTGTGGATTATGCCAAGCGTATAAAGCCGGGGGTATATCGTCAAAACTATCGTATTCCTGGCTGAATAAATTTAAATTCCATTCTTTGTTTAGGTTTTCTATTGTGCCGTATTTCTTTTTTAAATCGTTTCTGAAACGCTCTATGCAATACGGGCAAACACAGCCGGAGTCCATAGTGTAAATTTCGTTGTCTAATTGCCAGCCTATAATGTTTTTGTCGTTGCCGAATTCTTTAGCCAAAGCGGTAACTATGCTGTCGCAGGCCTCTAAATAGTGCGGGTTGTTAGAGCAGCAGTGGCGTCTGCCGCCGTGAGATACCCTGTGGCCGCTTTCGGAAAGCTGCAAAACATCGGGATGTTCTTTAGAAAGCCAAATGGGAGGACAAGCCGTGGGCGTGCCCATTACAACCGCAATATTTGCGGCGGCAAGCTTATCAATAACATTGTGAAGCCAGCCGAAATTGTATTCGCCTTTTTTAGGCTCCATTTTCCGCCAGGCAAATTCTGCTATTCGGGCGCATTTAATGCCCGCTTTTTTCATCATTGAAATATCAAAATCTATTTGGTCTTCGTCCCAGTCTTCGGGATAATACGCGCAGCCTAAAAAAGGTTTGTCCATAAAAATACTCCTGTTTATATTTAAACTTTATAATTGCTGAAACGCGCTTTTTCTAAACACAATATCAATATTGTAATTATATCAATTTTTTAAGGAGTTGTAAAGATGTGTGGTGTTTTTACAAATAAATATTTGTAAAATATTTATTAAAAGTTGAATTTAAAAAGTTTTTGAATTTATGAAATTTTATTATAAAAAGCAAAAGCTGTTGCAATTTTTGCAGCAGCTTTTTGTTTTCTTTTGCCTTTTGTTATTATTTATAACTGTAAAAATAGATTTTTGATATGCGGGGTGTGGGGATTGTTACGGTAAAACCGTTTTGCGCCAGCTCTTCGCCGGTAAACGTGAATTCGGCGTTGCTGTCAAAATCGGTAAATGTGTAAACGAGATTTTCATTTTTAATGTTTTCGTTTTTGGTGTTTTCGTTTTTGGCGTCTTTCGATTTTTCTTCGTTTTCGTTTGCGGACAGTTCCGTGAATTTAAACGAGGCGGTGCCGTAGGGGGAGTTTTTGCGGCGGAAAAGTATAACAACGCCGTCTTTTTTTGACGGACGGTTAAACCTATAACCGCACCAAACGTCCTCTTTGTTTGAAACCTGCGTCAGCGGATAAAAATCCTCTTGGAAAAAGGGGCGAACCTTTAAATATTCGTTGTAGGTGCGTTTTAAAAATTCAAGTTTTTCGGGGTCGTCCCCAAAGCTTTCGCTTTCGGAAAATGTAAAATTAGTGGTAAGCGAACTGCCGTAGCTGCTGCGTATACGGTAAATGTCGTACAAACGGCCGCTGCCGGTACCGGAGTACGGTATCCAGTTATTGTAACTTAGCGCATGGCACTGTGCGGCGTAAGAATCGTAATTTGCGGGGCATTGGTGGTCGCTGCGCCAAAGAACAACGCTGCGGCGCAACATCTCAATATCTATACGTCTGCCGCCGCTGGCGCAGTTATCAATTAAAAGGTTTGGAAATTCTTCAAGCAGTAAATCTAAAAGAGTGTATAAATTGTTTATATATTTAATTTCGGTAATGCCCAAGCGGTTTTCGCCCTCGGTTTTATCGTTTTGCAGCCAATAATCCATAGGATTTATATTAAAATCTATGCGCAGACAATCTATTTTTAAACTGTTTATATAATTGCTTAGCATATTGCGGCAAATATCTAAATTTTCTTTTTTTGCAAAGTTAAACAAAAGGTGGTCACCGCCCAAATTTATAAAACGTTCGGGATGTTCTGTTGCGGCTTTTGAGGTTTTAAAAGCACGTTCGGGCTCAAACCACAGTAAAAATTTCATACCGGCTTCGTGAACTTTTTGGGAAACGTCTTTTAAGCCGTTAGGGTGAATTTTTGGGCTTACTACCCAATCGCCCGCCTTTTCGTTCCAATTGCCCTCAAATTCGTTTTGGGTGGGCTCGGTATCATAGCCGTACCAGCCGGCGTCCATCCAAATATATTCGTACGGAAGCTTTGCGTTTTTTATTGTTTCTATGCGGCTTAAAACACTTTCGGTTCTCATACCGCCCCAAATGCCGGCGCAAAAAGGCGCGTAAGTATCTCTGCCTTTGGTGCCTATAAGGGAATAGTTTTCTTTAAGCAAACGGCGCCATTTATTTTGAGCGTTTATTACTGAATCGGTATATGGCATAACCACAATACTTGAGGTACGGTATTTTTCGCCGGGGTTTAAATAAAAACCGGTATGGCTTATTCCGGTACGGATTTTAACGGAATTTTCGGTTCTTTTAATATTGCAGCGCCAGCCGCCGGACCAACCTATGGCAAAAATTATGCCTTTGCCGTTTTTATGAATGTTAAAAAACGGGGCGAGATTTTCGCTGGACCTACCGCTTGCATTGGTGTAGGTTTTTTCTTGTCCTACAACAATATGATTTTTACGGGTATTGTTTTCAATTACATCAATATCGCAGGAAAATTCATCGAATTTCCAGTTTGAGCCGTAAGGCGAGTACACTTTTGTTGCGGTTTCGGTATCGGGAAAATAAGCCGAAACTTTAGGCGGCTCTTCGTAAGGAAGTGGCAAAGAAAAATCCGCGTCAAAAAGTTCGGTTATAACTTCGGTTGGTTTATTGCCGATATTTTGTATTTGGTTAACCCATTCGTATGCGCCGAAAGAATTTATTTTTTTGGCGGTGTTTGTAATAACAAGTCCGTTTGGGTAATTATAAACCGTGGTTAAAGTGTTTTCGGTTTGTTCTTTTGTAATTTTACAGGCTAATTCGGTATTGGGCTTTTTGTTGTATAAAAAGCTGAAACGAGGGTTGTTTTTTAAAAAATCCATAATATTTCTCCCGATATTATTTTTATATTTTTTATTATTTTTATATTTTTATTATTTTGTTTTTTATTATTTTTTTTATTATTTTATGTTCTATTGTTTTTATATACCGTTTAAATTGTTTTAAAAATTATAAAAAGAAAAATGTGCCGGCAATGCAGGTTATTAAACCTATAATTTGCGTAACGCTTAAATGCATTTTAAATAAAAGCTTATCTGCCGCCGCCGAAAAAACAATACTGCCGCCCGTAACCAATGGGTAAAGCACGCTTGCGGGAATATTAACCGCGCCTTTTAGCTGCAGTAAATAAGATATACCGCCGAAAAACGCCGCGGCTATTGTTGCAAACAAAACATTTTTATTTTTTATATAATCCGTAATACCTTTTGGGCTTTGCTCCGCATTTTGTTTGTTTTTAATGCTTTTGTTTTCTTTATTTGATGTTTTTTCCGCTTTTTTAAAAAACAGATATAAAAAGCAGGAAAAAACAAAACCTAAAGCCGAGCTTAAAAAAGAAAATTCAAAAGTATCAGCTTTTGGCAGCGAGGATTCGATTTGATGTATTTTTGAAGCGATACTTACAAAACCGTTTAAAATAAATACTGCAATACAAACAGGCAATATATAAATTAAGTTTGATTTTTTTGTTTGATTGTTTTCTTTATTATTTTTGTTTTCTTTTTTAAAATTAATATTGTAAAAAATTAACGCCGCAATAATAAGTATAATTCCTACGGTACGCAAAACGGTAAGCCGTTCGTTTAAAAATATTACTCCGTATAAATAAGGCAGCGTCATACCGCCCAACATTAAAAAAAGTGTATATAAAGTTATACCGCCTTTTTTTAGTAACGAAAAGCCCAAAACGGTATATGCCGATACAAGCAACGCAATTATTAAAGCAAAAAGCCAAGAAAAGGGCAAAAAAAGCGAAGAATTTTTCGGTTCTTTAAAAAACAAAGATGTAACGGTGCAGACCGCGCCGAAAAACACGGTTTTAAAAAAATTGCAATAGCAGGAAAAAGCCGAGCCGGCGGCGGGAGAGCTTCCGTTTTTACTCTCAAAATATTTTTGACCCGCAAAACAAAAGGCAAGAAATATATCCGCCAATATAATAAGTATAAATCCGCCCATATTTTTCACTACCTTAAAACTATATTGATTTTAATACTTATAGACAAGTGAAAATATGCCGAAAATACACCGTTTTGGTCCGGTTCGGATTATTTTCGCTTGCCTAAACAGAAATTACCACATTTTTTATTATATTACTATTGTAATTTCGTCAAAAAGTATGATAAAATAATCAACAGTAAGCTTTTAAGAGTTATTTAAATTTATATTTAAAAGATATATTTATAAAAAGGAATATTTATATGGATACTTGTATAAACAAAAATACAAAAAAATATATAAATAAAAAATTTTTCGGAGAATTAAAACCGTTTGAGTTAACGGGATGTTATATTGAAATAGAACCCGAAAAACATAAGTTTCAAATTGACGAACACAGCCATGACTGCTGCGAGGTTTATGTAAATGTTGAAGGGGATGTATCTTTTATGGTAGAAGATACGCTTTACCCCATATCCCCCGGCGACGCAATAATAACCCGACCGTGGGAGCATCACCACTGCGTTTATAACAGTAACCGCTTTCATAAGCACTACTGGTTTTTGTTTTCGTGTAACGGCAACGAAAGGCTTTTTCCGCATTTTTTTGAACGCGGTTTAGGTAAATTTAATCTTGTTACGCCCGGTTCCGAAGATAAAAAAAGATTAACGGATATTTGCGGTTCTTTGTGCGATAATATTAAAAATAAAGAAGAAACCGAAAGCGAAAAAAGCATAAACGGCACCGACAAAACCTTTAAAACCTTAAATGATATAGAAATATATGCCGATTTTTTTGCTTTGCAAAACATTCTTTTAAAAGGGATAAACCGCTTTGGTACCGCAGCGGCGGAAATTCCGTTAGAACTTGAATTTATGCTGGAAAAAATAAAC
The DNA here is from genome assembly GCA_902796905.1 of Oscillospiraceae bacterium. Classification (GTDB taxonomy): domain Bacteria; phylum Bacillota; class Clostridia; order Oscillospirales; family Acutalibacteraceae; genus UMGS1279. The sequence goes on from CADBQU010000011.1 coordinate 13,216, forward strand.
GAGCTTTTGCCGGGTTTAATAAATGTTAAAAATTTGGCAAACAAAGCGCATATAAGCGTAAGCACTGCCGAACGGTTGTTTTTGCAATATACCGGTTTTACGCCTTCAAAATATATTTTGTCTAAAAGATTAAATATGGCGCAGCAAATGCTTAAAAGCGGAAAAAATGTTACCGAAACGGCTATAGATTGCGGCTTTTGCGACAGCTCGTATTTTATACTTATGTTTCGCAAAAAATTCGGAATTACCCCCAAGGATTATAAAAGAAAAACAAATAATAAATAAAAAATAAAAGGCTGTTGTTAAAAAACTTTTGGCTTAACAACAGCTTTTTGCTTTTATAAATAAATTTATGTTTTATATTTTATGTTTTATATTTTGTTTTTGTTTTCGCTTTTGGGATTATTTAAAACGGTAGTGTTTTTATTTGCGGTAAAATTAATATTTGCAAGAGCTGCCTGCGAAATTTGAAAAGCCCTTTTTATGCGGTAGGTTTTTCGGTCTTTAATAAAATAAGCACCGGTTTGATGAAAATTAAACGAAACGTTATTTTCTACGCATTGGCGGCGCAAATTTAAAACCCAGTCGTAATTACAGGGACGGGCGTTTACTCCCGATTCTCCGCCTACCGAAACTTCTGTTATAAAATTTTCGTTATTTGTTAATTTTTTAAAAAATTCAAAATTTTCCGAGGCTTCGTAATTTTCCGATTTTTCAAAAGAGCTTAAAGCTTTTTGCTTTTCGGTGTTTTTGGTGTCCGCAAAGTTTTGTAAAATTTCGTTTGTTTTATTTTGTTGAAAATTTTGCGGCATTTTTAAATATTTTGAAATATCTATTTGTTCCAGCATAGGAGCTACTATAACAGAGCGGTGTTTAATGGGCAGCGACAAAAAAACGGGAAGACGGATATCGGCATATTTTTGGTTTTCTACGGTACAGCCTATATGTACGTTATCGTATCCCGTGCCCCAGTCTTGCGGCAGGCACTGCTGTAAACGGGTTATGCGTTTAGTAAAAAAATAAAACATACAGTCGCTGCGTTCTTTTATCATTTGCCAACATTCGTTTCTCCAACCGTCGGCGTCTTCCAAAAGAAAATCGGAGGTAAAGCAGGTAAAAATAACTTCGCCGGAGGGAATTTTATAACTGCCGTCTCTTTTTTTCTTAACCGGAAGATTAAAGTTTGCCGTTTTGCGGCAAACGCTGCTGTTTATTTCCGTTCCGTACATTTCGTCCTGACGGTAAACATAGCAGTATTTGCAGCCGTCGCTTATTTTTGTGCATCCGTGCCACGGATTCCAATATGTATATGGACTTTTGTTCATTTTTTGCTCCGTAAAGATACTGTTTTATTTTTGTTTTTTTCCTTTTGCTTTTTGTTTTGTGCTTTTTGCTTTTTGCTTGTGCTTTGTTTTAGGTGATTTTGGGTTGAGTAACGGGCGGCGAAGCCCTGCCCGAAATTTTTTCGGGCAGGCAAAAGCAAAGAATTTGCTTTTGCCCCAAAAAACAAAAATGTTTTTTGGGGAGCCGCCGTAAGCTATATTGTTTATTATTTATTAAAGGGAGAAACGGTTATATAAATTATTTCCGTAGGGTTATTAATTCGCGGGAATATATTTTCGTGCGATAAACCGCGGTTAACAATCATATTGCCGTACATACCGGAAGTATATTTTGGAAAAAAGCCTTGTCCCGTTGCAAAAAAACCGCGGTTAAATAATCTCCATTGTCCGCCGTGGGCGTGGCCCGAAAGTATTAAATTTATGTTTTTGTCTTTTAAATATTTGCCGTAATATTCGGGATGATGGCTAAGTAATATTTTATATCCCGAAAGGTTGGAAAATTTGTTTATAAAGTTTAAATCGGGAGCCGGGGTTTTGCTGAACATTCTAAATCGAGAACAATGTTCGCCCGAAGTTAATCCGCCTAAAATTATGCCGTTAAATAAAACGTAATCGTTATTTAAAATTACTGCGTTTTGGTTGTAAATTTTATTAATAATATCTTGGTTTTGAATACGGGTTTCGTGATTACCCAAACTGCAAAAGGTAGGATATTTTTTTGAAACCGAATTTAAAAATCTTAAGCCTTCGTTATAAAGCTCGCTGTTATGCAAAACATCCCCTGCTATTAAAACCGCGTCTATATTATCTATGGCTGTAGGGTTATTGTTCGCAGATATATTATTTATATTATTATTATTATTATTGTTGTTATTATTTCTTTTGTTACTATTGTTATTGTTATTTTTATTTTGGTTTAAATTTTTGTTTTGGCTTTGGCTTATAATTTTGTTTTTTGCGCCTTCTTCAATTTTTTCCAAAACCTGTTCCGAATTTCTGCAATGAAGATCGCTTATAAAAACAAAGGTTTGCTTTTTTTTAATATCGCCCGAAAAATTATAATAATTAAACTGCAAATAAAACACTCCGAATTTTTTTATTTTTTATTTTATTTTTTTATTGTTATATTTTATTTTTTGCATTTTGCGTTTTGCGTTTTACATTTTACATTTTGTTTTTGCTTTCTTGTATTAGTATACCATATTTTTAAATTTTTAAAAATATATTTTCTTTTTTTAGTTTGTTTTTTGAAATTTATGTTTTTTGTTTTAGGCATCTATTGATAAATTATTCTCGGTTTGATATAATTATATAAAAATAATGTAGGAATAATTTTAAAAAAGCAAAAAAATAAAAATACAAAAAACAATTAAATAAAAACCAAACATAAAAAGGAGAAGTTAAAATGTCAGTTTTAGTTACGGGCGGTACGGGATATATAGGTTCTCATACTTGCGTTGAATTGCTTAACAGCGGAGAAGATATTGTTATAATAGATAATCTTTATAACAGTAAAACGGAAGTTTTGGAAAGAATTAAAAAAATTACCGGAAAAGATATTACTTTTTACAATGCCGATGTTAGAGATAAAGCAGCTTTAACCGAAATTTTTAATAAACATAATATAGATTCGGTTATACATTTTGCGGGTTTAAAAGCCGTTGGAGAATCGGTTGAAAAGCCTATGCTTTATTACGATAACAACCTTATTTCAACTATAAATCTCTGCGAAGTTATGAAAGAACACGGATGTAAAAATTTAGTGTTCAGCTCTTCGGCAACGGTTTACGGAAACGCCGAAAAAATGCCCTTGTATGAAGATATGCCTTTGGGTGCCATTAACCCATACGGCAAAACAAAATGGTTTATAGAAGAAATTTTAAGGGACGAAGCAAAAACCGGCAACTGGAGCGTTGTTTTGCTTAGATATTTTAATCCCATAGGCGCTCACGAAAGCGGATTGATAGGTGAAGATCCCAACGGTATACCTAACAACCTAATGCCTTATATTTCTCAGGTTGCCGTTGGCAGACTAAAAGAATTATCGGTTTTCGGAAACGATTATCCCACAAAAGACGGTACCGGCGTAAGGGATTATATTCATGTTGTTGATTTAAGCAAAGGTCATGTAAAAGCCGTTGAATATGCAAGAGAGCATACGGGATGCGAAGCCATAAACTTGGGAACCGGTACAGGAACCAGCGTTTTAGAGCTTAAAGACGCTTTTGAAAAAGCAAGCGGTAAAAAAATACCCTTTAAAATTGTTGGCAGAAGAGCCGGAGATCCGCCGACAGTTTACGCAAACGCCGATAAAGCCAAAAAGCTTTTAAATTGGCAAGCGGAATACGATATTAATAAAATGTGCGAAGATACCTGGCGTTGGCAAAGTAAAAACCCAAAAGGTTATTAATTTAAAACAGATTAACAGGTAATAACGGCGGCAAGCCCCCAAAAAACAATTTTGTTTTTTGGGCAAAAGCTAAAAGCTTTTGCAAAGCCTTAAAGGCTTTGGGCTTGCCGCCTTTGCAAATAAAAAATTTATTTTTACGGAGTGTTACAAACTTTATAATGGAAATTTATATAAGAGAATATTCAAAAAAAGATTGCAAAGCTTTATGCGAAATATGGAACGAAGTAGTAAAAGAGGGCGTGGCTTTTCCGCAGGAAGAGCTTTTAAACGAAGCTTCGGGAGATAAGTTTTTTAAAGAACAAACATTTACCGGCGCAGCCGTAAATAAATTAACCGAAGAAGTGGTAGGGCTTTATATTTTGCATCCCAATAATATAGGCAGATGCGGACATATATGCAATGCAAGCTATGCCGTAAAAAAGGACATTCGCGGAGAGCATATAGGCAAAAAATTGGTTTTGCACTGTATAGATACCGCAAGAAAAAAAGGCTTTATTGTTTTGCAGTTTAATGCGGTAGTGGCTACAAACGTTTACGCTTTAAAATTATACAAAAGTTTGGGATTTAAGCAGTTAGGGGTTATTCCTAAAGGTTTTAGAATGCCAAACGGAACATACGAATCTATAATTCCGCATTATTATTTGTTAGAAGAATAAAGCTTAAATTTAAAAGTTAATATTTAAAAATTTATATTAAAAAATTTATATTTAAGAAATTACCTTTATAAATAAAATATAATTTTATTTAATCTTTAAATTCAAGTGATAATCGGCGAAAACCTAAAAAACAAAAGTTTTTTAACCAAAACAAAAGGCTTTTGTTTTTGCCGCAAGGCTTTGGTTTTCGCCTTTTGCAATTATAAGTTAATTTTTTTAAAATTAAAAATACGGGTTTTATGTATTTATGTAAACCGTTATTCTTGACAAAAAAGACCGTATAATATATAATTATAATAATAAATTTATAATATAATTTTATATATAATCGGTTGATATTAATAACCTTATTATTAATATTAATTGTACCGATTATATAATAACTTATATAATAACAAAAATAACCTATGGGGAAGTGTCTCTTTGGGAAAATTCATAATAAACGGCGGGAACCCTTTAAATGGAACCGTTAAAATAAGCGGCGCAAAAAATGCCGCTGTTGCTTTAATTCCCGCAGTTTTACTGTCGGATGATATTTGCGTACTCGAAAATATGCCTGCAATATCCGATGTTTCCATTGCCCTTTTTATATTGTCCGAATTGGGTGCAAACGTAAAATACATAAATAAAAATACAGTTGAAATAGACCCTCGCGGAGTGCACTCTTTTACCGTTTTAAAAGAAATAAGCGAAAAAATGCGTGCTTCGTGTTATTTTTTGGGCGCTTTATTGGGCAGAAACAAAAAGGCAAGGGTTGCGCCTCCCGGCGGATGCGATTTCGGCGTAAGACCTATAGACCAGCATATAAAGGGCTTTAGCGCTTTGGGCGCTACGGTTACTTTTGAAGGCGGCATGGTAGATGCTTTTGCCAAAGAGCTTAAAGGCGCGGCTGTATATTTAGACAGAGTTTCGGTAGGGGCTACCATTAACATAATGTTGGCGGCTGTTAAAGCTAACGGATTAACGGTTATAGAAAATGCCGCCAAAGAGCCGCACATTGTAGATTTGGCAAACTTCTTAAACTCTATGGGCGCAGATATTATGGGTGCCGGAACAGATGTTATTAAAATAAAAGGCGTAAGCCGTTTAAACGGCAGCACTTACAGTGTTATACCGGACCAGATAGAGGCCGGTACATATATGGCTGCGGCAGTTATTACCCACGGAGATATTATTGTGGATAATATTATTCCCAAGCATTTGGAAAGCATAACCGCAAAGCTTATAGAAATAGGCGCTTCGGTTGAAGAATACGATGAATCTTTAAGGATTTCCGCTAAAGGAGATTTAAAGGGATGCGTTGTAAATACTATGCCTCATCCGGGATTTCCTACCGATATGCAACCGCAAATAACCGCAGTTTTATCGGTAAGCAACGGCGTTAGCATTGTTAACGAAGGCGTTTGGGATAACAGGTTTAAATATGTTGACCAATTAACTGTTATGGGCGCTAAAATTCAGGTAGACGGCAAAGTGGCAATTATTACGGGCACCGAAAAATTAAAGGGCTGTCCCGTATCGGCTACGGATTTAAGGGCAGGCGCCGCATTGGTTTTAGCCGGATTGGCCGCAGACGGCACAACTACCGTTGGCAATATAAAATATATTGAACGCGGATATGAAAACATTGTTGAAAAGCTTACGGCTTTAGGTGCGGATATTAAAAGGGAAGACGAAAAGTCCGACTATATTACAACGGTTACCGCTTAAAACTTAAAAAATTATAGACAAAGCAATCAGAGTACAACGGTTTTTTCGGCAAACGGCGTTATTATCGGCTTTGTTGCCCTCCGCTCAGAATACGCCGGTA
>CADBQU010000012.1 GCA_902796905.1 Oscillospiraceae bacterium
AAGAGGAATGACTCAAAAATATCTCGGTATGCAGGTTGGTTTTCCGGAGAAAACTGCGGATATTCGTATGGCGCAGTATGAATCAGGCTCAAGAACGCCGAAAGCAGACCTTACTAACAACCTTGCTGAAGTATTCGGGGTATCAACAAGCGCTTTAACCGTGCCTGACATTGACAGCTATAACGGCTTAATGCACACTTTATTTGTCCTTGAAGATTTATACGGTCTTAAAATCACTGAATTAGACGGAGAGGTTTGTCTGCACTTGGATAAGGGTATGGGTACAAATTACATTACTATGTTTGAAATGTTCACTGCTTGGAAAAAGCAGGCTGAAAAGCTGAAAAACGGTGAGATTTCCAAAGAGGAATACGACCGTTGGCGTTATAACTATCCTGCAATCAATATTGAATAAAGGTGTTACTTATGAAAATACAAACTAAAATTGATTTCTTTTCAAGCAATTTCATAGAAGCAATTGGAGCAGGTGTGTATAAAGTAAGTGTTATCAATGCAAATGGTGATATCGCACCTTTATACATTGGCGAATCTGTTTTTGTGTTAGTCCGTTGCGCAACTCATTTATTTGAATTTAAGAAAAATCCCGCTTATTTCGGTTTTAACAAGGAATCCATTGTTAATCCAAAAATAACATTAAAATTCGAATTATATCGTCAAATAGATGAGCAACAAGAACGAAAACAATGTGAAAAAGAATTGATAAAAGAAATACTAAAAACAAAACAAATCATCTGTCAAAACGGCATAAGTGACCGTATGAAGGGTATTGACGAAAAAATCGAAGCACTAGAAAACTTTTTAAGTCAAAACAAATAAGCAAATAAACGCCAAAAAGGCATTACCGACTGCAAAAGTCAGTAATGCCTTTTTAGAATTTATTAAGATAATTGTACCCGCAAACCGCAGGGAACGCACAATAAATGCGTTTTGCAGTCTGCTATCATTTTGCTATCAAATCGGGAAATTTCAAGCCGAAAATCCTTTGTTTATGCGGTTTTTCAGGCTTTACGATTTATTCCCACTCGACCGTTCCGGGGGGTTTGGAGGTTATATCGTAGACTACGCGGTTTACGTTTGATACCTCGTTTATTATGCGGTTGGATACTTTGCCCAATATGTCGTAAGGGATTTTTGCCCAGTCGGCGGTCATAAAATCGTCGGTGGTTACGGCTCTTATGGCTATGAGCTCGTCGTATGTTCGGCTGTCGCCCATTACGCCTACGGTTTTTACGCCCGGTAAAACCGCAAAAAACTGGCTTAGGTTTTCGGCGTATCCGCATTTTTTCATTTCGTCTCTTAAAATGTAGTCGGCTTCCTGCAAAATTTTAACCTTTTGTTCGGTTATTTCGCCTATTATTCTTACGCCCAGTCCCGGGCCGGGGAAAGGCTGACGGTATACCAATTCTTTAGGTAAACCGAGCATTAAGCCTACTTTTCTTACTTCGTCTTTAAACAAATCCTTAAGCGGTTCTATAACGTCTATAAATTTTATATCCGCCGGATGTTTTACTTGATTGTGGTGGGTTTTAATAACGGCGGCGTCGCCTTTTCCGCTTTCAATTCTGTCGGGATAAATTGTGCCTTGCGCCAAAAATCCGGTAGAATAATTTTCTTTTATTTTGTTCCAAAAAACCCTGTAAAATTCTTCGCCTATTACTTTGCGCTTGGCTTCGGGTTCGGTAATGCCTTTAAGTTTTTTATAAAATTCCTGTTGGCAATTTACCCTTACAAAGTTCATATCAAAAAGCTTTGTAAAAGTTCTTTCGACATAATCGCCTTCGTTTTTTCTCATTAAACCTTGGTCTACAAAAACGCAGGTTAGTTTATTGCCTATAGCTTTAGAGAGAATGGCAGCGGCGACGGAAGAATCCACGCCTCCGGAAAGACCCAAAACAACCGTATGGTCTTTAACCTGTTCTTTAATTTCGGCAACGGTTTTTTCAATAAAGTCTTCCATTTTCCATTCGCCTTTAAGCTTGCAAACCTTAAACAAAAAGTTTTTAAGCATATCTTTACCGTATTCGGTATGGTTAACTTCGGGATGGAACTGAACGCCGTAAAAATTTTTTTCTTTGTTTTCCATAGCGGCTACGGGACAATTATTTGTTTTTGCCGTAATTTTAAAACCGTTTGGAACTTGGCTTATAAAATCTCCGTGGCTCATCCAGGAAATGCCGGTATTATTATCAAAAAGCAAGGAATCGGTATTGTATTCCGTTGGGGTTTTACCGTATTCCCTGGCAGTTGAAGAAGAAGCTTCGGTTACTATACCGCCTAAAGTATATGCCATAAGCTGGCAGCCGTAGCAAATGCCCAAAACCGGAATATTAAGGTCAAAAATCTCTTTATATATATGCGGAGAAGTATCGCTGTAAACCGAGTTGGGACCGCCGGTAAAGATTAAACCGTTGGGTTTGTCTTTTTCCAAAATTTCTTTGGCCTTAAAAAAGGGTATAATTTCACAGTAAACGCCTAAATCACGTACTCTGCGGGCGATTAACTGATTATACTGGCCGCCGAAATCCACTACGAATATTTTTTCCATATCACACCTCTGAAACATTGCTAAACCGTAAAATTATAAAAGGTTAATATTTTATAAAAAGATTTAATATTTTATAATTTTACAGGGTTGATAAATTTTGCGCCGCCGTAATAAAAAGCAAGAGCTTTTTATTACGGCGAACCCTTTGGGTTCGCCGCAAACCTTGTTTGCGGCGGCGCAATATAAAAATTTAATTTAAAAAATAAATCATGCCGAAAGTTCCGGCTTTTTATTTTTTTTGTTTTTTATAAACGAAAATATGCTTCCGCTTACTATGGGTAAATAAAAAGTTAAAATTCTCCAAAGAAGTATCGCCAACGCCACGCTTTTGCCCTGAGCCGAAAAATCACTTCCGAAAAACAGTAAAAATCCGCCTTCGGCTCCTCCGCTGCCGCCGGGCAAAGGAACAAAAGAAGATATCATAAATGTAAAACCTGCGGCGCATAATGCGTTTATGGGATTAATTTTAACTCCTAAACATTCACAAACAAAAAACGGAATTATAAAGAAACAGGTAAGCTGTAAAAACGAAAAAACCGCCGGCATAATAAGCTGAGCTTTTTTCCCGCTGAAAGCTTTAAAATCAGTGTGAAACTGAGAAATCTCGGCGTCTATTTTATCGGTTATTTTTTTTGTATTTTTAATAATTTTTATTTTGCCCAAAAACATTATAAATTTGTTTGCGGCTTTTGCAAAACCCTTTGGGAAAAAGCAACATAAAAACAAACCTACCAATACCGCGGCGTTAACCGCAAAACCTATTAAAGAAATAAAAGCCAAATTTGATACTTTATCTTTAAAAAAGCTTAATTTTGCCAATATTATAACGGCGGAATAAAAAACCATAACCGCCTGATATATTAAAAACCTCATTAACAGTACGCAAGCGCTTTTTCCGGCAGATGAACCGTATTTGCCCATTTCGTACATTTGTACCGGCTGACCGCCCGTCGCCGACGGCGTTAAGCAGTTAAAAAGCTGGCCTATCATAACTACGCGTAAAACCTGATGGAATTTTAAAGGGGTTTCGGCGCTTTTTATAATAAAATATTGCGCCAGGGTTTCAAAAACCCAATATAAACACATAAATACGGCAGCTATTATAAAAGGAGCTATTTTTGTACTTTTAACTGCTGCAAACAACATTTTTGGATCGTCAATAAAAAATATATAAACCAACAATAAAGCAAAAACAATACTGATAAAAATAATGTTATACTTGAATTTTTTCATTAATAAACCTGCCTTTAAGCAATTTAATAACTTAGGTACAGAAAATTTATTTTAAATTTTTATTTTTTATTTAAAAATTTAATTAAAAACAAAGCTTTGTTTACAAGCTAAAAAAACAAAATTTAATAAATTGAATTTATAAATCTTATTATAAATTATTATAAACTGTATAGTACATAATATTAAAAAATATATAAAGAATATCAAACATAATTTTATCACGAATATGGTAACTTTGTCAATAAAGTTATGGGATTATAATTGTTTAAATATTAAAACTTATTTTTAAAGGTAAAAACAACTGATCTTAAGTTTTACAATTTTGCGGCAAAAATTTTTTTGCACTAAAACGATTTTTTAAAAATTCAAGTTTATATTTTTAAATACAGGGCCTAATTTAGATAAAATAAAAAATCCTCATTTTTATTTTTAAATGCGGATTTTTTGTTTTTTTATTTTTTAATTTGCTTTTTGTTAAGGGCGGCAGACCAAAGCCCAAAGGGCTTTGCAAAAGCTTGGCTTTTGCCCAAAAAACAATAAATTGTTTTTTGGAGGCTGCCGCCCAAAAAACGTTAATCGGCTTTTGCTACTGATATCCAAAACGTTACTCCCGTTTTAGTATTGTAAACACCTAAGCTTTCATTATGAAGCTTTGCTATTGCAGAGCAAATTGAAAGTCCCAAACCAAATCTGGTTTTATCTCTCTTATGAGAAGTATCTCCCCTGTAAAAACTTTGCCAAATGTACGGCATTTCCTTTTCGTCTATTTGTTCGCCTACGTTGCTTACATTTACAAACACCTTATCGCCTTTAACCGTTGTTTCTACGGTTACTTCGCCTTCGGCATGGCTTTCGGCATTTTCCAAATAACTTTTTATTGCCTGTTCGTATAAATCCGGGTCGGCAAAAACGTCAACATTTTTTGTGCTTTCGGTTTTAAGTATAAGCTTATTTTTTACTATTATGCGCTTAGCCAAATTTTCGCACATTTCGCCTATGTTAAATTTTGTGCAGTTGGGCTGCAAGCTTTTGGATTCAAATTTTGATAAATTCAAAATACTTAAAACAAGCTTATTCATTCGGCTGCTTTCATCTATTATAATGTTGCAGTATTCTTCTTTTTTTGAAGTATCTACCTCTTTAAGACCTTCGGCATATCCTCTTATAATAGCAATGGGCGTTTTAAGCTCGTGCGAAACATTTGCCACAAATTCTTTACGCATAATATCCAAGCTTCGTTCGGTTTCTATTTCGTCTTTAAGCTTTTCGTTTTTAGAACGCAAATCGCTTAAAGTAGCGTCTAATTTTTCGGATAACAGGTTAATGGAATTTGCAAGTTCTCCTATTTCGTCGGTTTCTTTTTCTTTTATTTTTATTTTTCGGCTGAAATTTAGGTTTGCCATATCTTTGGTAATACTGTTCATTTCGGTTATGGGTTTTGCCGTGCGTTTTGCAAAAACAAAAACCCAAATCATAGCACCCGCCAAACATATAATGGCTATAACTTTTATAAATTTATTTGCAAACTGCGCGCTGGTTTTAAGCATTTGCATTTGAACGCGCATTTCTACCGTATAAGTATCTTTTTCTATTCGGTAAACTATATATTCGTTATTTGAACGCTTGTCCTTTGAAATTTCCAAAACGGTACCGTCCATAAGCTTATTGCTTTCAATAACATCCAATTCCCTGTGCTGCATTTTAAATTTTGAATTCTTGTACGGGCCGTATAAAAAATCCAGCATCTGACCGCCGTAGGTCGTATATAAAGTAGTGCCGTCGGAAGAATATATTTCGGTTTCTATGTTTTTGTTTTCTTCCAGCGAAGTAAGAGTATCGATGGTGGTGTCGGAATTATTAATATCAATATGCTGAACGGTTGATTTTTGCAAAAGCAGCTGACTCTTTTGGCTTTTAATAAAATATCCCGTAAGCAAAGTGCTGTTGGAAATCATTATTATTAAAACGAACACTAAAAAAACTGCTGCCAATCTTAAAAAAAGCTTAACCCAAAGCTTATTAAAGCAACTATTTTTCATATTTATATCCTATGCCGTAAACCGTTTTTATATGAAGCGAACCAAAGGATTTTAACTTGGTTCTAAGCCTTGCCACATGGCTGTCTACCGTTCTTGCGTCGCCTTCAAAATCATATCCCCAAACAGCATTTAATATTTGGTCTCTGCTTAAAACTCTCGAAGGATTATCGGTTAAATAAATTAATATTTCGTATTCTTTTAAGGTTAAGTTTAAAAGCTCTCCGTCTATATAAGCAACATACGCTTCGCGATTAATATAAAGCCCTTTTTTATTTTCGGCGTTTATAACCTGCATACCGTCTTTTCTTCTTAAAAGCGCTTCTATTCTTTTAAGAAGCACCGCCAAAGAAAACGGTTTTGTTACATAATCGTCGGCTCCGCTTTCAAAGCCCATAAGCTGGTCAAATTCTTCGCTTCTGGCAGTAAGCATAATAATAGGTAAAGAAGAAAATTCTCTTATTTTTTTACAAGCCGCCCAACCGTCCAATTCTGGCATCATAATGTCCATAAGAGCAAGTTCTATTGAGCTGTCGTTTTTTATTGCTTTTACGGCTTCTTCTCCGTTAAAGCACACTACGGTTTCATAACCGTTAGACTCCAAATAATCCTTAACCAAATTGGTTATACGCTCTTCGTCGTCTGCTATTAAAATTTTTTTCTTGCCCATTGTTTTTCCTCCGAAGTATATTTTTTTCGGTTGCCTAGCCCAAAAATTTGGGCTAGGCAAAAGCACGGCTTTTGCAAAAAAACAAAATTATAATTTTGTTTTTTTGGGGTTAAGCCCATAAAAAATAAATAATAAATCAAAAATCTGTTTTTAGCTCTTTATTTTTTTTACTTTTTTTACTTTTCTTTATTTTAAAAAATTTATTTTTGTTTTTATTGAATAAAATATAAACTAAATATTAATAATTGTTGTGTTTTTATATTTCTCCTCTGCTTTTAGCGGTTAAATAGGCGTTTATAAATACATCTATATCTCCGTCCATAACGGCGTTAATATTTCCGTTTTCGGCTCCTGTTCTATGGTCTTTGGCAAGGGTATAAGGCATAAAAACATAACTTCTTATTTGCGAGCCCCAAGCTATTGCCGATTGTACGCCTTTAATATCTTCTATTTTGTCAAAATGTTCTCTTTCTTTAATTTCTATTAGTTTGGATTTAAGCATTTTCATTGCAACTTCTTTGTTTTGGTGCTGACTGCGTTCGTTTTGACATGCCACCACAACCCCCGAAGGAATATGCGTTATTCTAACGGCGCTTTCGGTTTTATTTACATGCTGACCTCCAGCTCCGCCCGAACGGTAAGTATCTATTTTTAAATCCTCCGGATTAATGTCTACTTCTATATCGTCGTCTATTTCAGGCATAACTTCTAAAGAAGCAAAAGAAGTATGTCTTCTGCCGGAAGAATCAAAAGGAGAAATTCTAACCAAACGGTGAACGCCGTTTTCTCCTTTTAAATATCCGTAAGCGTTTAAGCCTTCAACTTCCAAAACCGCCGATTTAAGCCCCGCTTCTTCTCCGTTTAAAAAGTCCAGCATTTTTACTTTATATCCGTGGCGTTCTCCCCATCTGGTATACATTCTAACCAGCATTTCGTTCCAATCCATAGCCTCGGTACCGCCTGCGCCCGCATGAAAGGTTAAAATTGCATTTTTGCTGTCGTATTCTCCGCTTAAAAGTGTTGATAAGTTTAGGTCCTCCAGCTCTTTTATTACATTTTCAACTTCCGCTTTGCTTTCTTCTAAAAGACTGCCGTCCTCTTCTTCGTCCGCAATATCTATTAAAGCCAAAGTATCTTCAAAATGCGTTTTTAATAAATTATATTTTTCTATTTTAGCTTTTTTTGAACTTATTTCCCTAAGCACTTTTTTTGAGTTTTCGGGATCGTCCCAAAACCCCGAAACGGAAGAATCCGCCTCAAGCTTTTTTACTTCTTCGGTTAAATCTTCTATTTTTAAAGCCTTGTATAATCTGTTTAATTCTTCTTTGTAAGATGATAATTTGGCTTTTAATTCCTCAAATTCTATCATATTTTCCTCCAAACGCAAACCAGTTATCCGTTTGTTTTTTTATAACCGCATTCATTCCGCTGTTTTTTAAAGCGTTGTAAACTTCATTTTCTCTACCCTCTATAATACCCGAACATATAAAAATTCCGTTTTCGTTTAAAAGAGGTTTAATTTTATCGCTTAAAAAAATTATAACATCCGCCACTATATTTGCCACTATAATATCAAATTTTCCGGTTACATCCTTTATAGCGTCGCCTTGCATAAATTCACATTTGTTTTGTACATTGTTAATGGCGGCGGTGGCACGGCTTACCTTTACGGCGGTTTTATCTATATCTACACCCAAAGCATAACCGGCACCCAAAATAATGCTTGCTACCGATAATATACCGCTTCCCGTACCTATATCCAAAACTTTTGCATTGGGCAAAACGGTATCCTCCAATATTTCCAAACACATTTTTGTTGTAGCGTGTGTTCCGGTACCGAATGCCGCACCGGGATTTATATATAAAACTTTTCTTGAATTTTTTGTTAAAACGTTATTTTCTGTTTTTAGGGTTTCTTCGGTTTTGGATTTTTCCCATTCGGGACAAATTAAAAGCTTTTCTCCCACATTCTGTTTTTTAAAATATTTTTTCCAGTTATCTTTATAAGAACTTTCGGGCAGCTCCGAAATTTTTACGTTATATTCAATACCTGCCTTTGTTAAATGATTTTTTAAAAATTCCATTTCTTCGGCGGGATTTTTTTCTATAGGCAAATAAATATGAATAATACCCTTGGTTCTGTCTTTTTTTATAAGTTCTTCGTCTATTAAATCTATATGCGCTATATTAACTGCCTCTTGCTCTAAATCCGAATAATCTTCTATATAAATACCGTAAGGAACAACCATATTTGCTATTGCCGCGGCATTTTCCAAATCCGTTACATTTACGGTAACGCATATTTCGTTAAAATCCAAAATACTTCCTCCAATTAAATTAGTATTAATTTTTTGATATTGTATTTAATAAAATTTTAACATAAACTTAAAAAAAAATAAACCTATTTATGTATTTTTATACCGCGGTTTTTAAAAGGCTTTGCCTTTTAAAGCCTAAAATTATATTTTAGGCTTTTGGCAAACCTTCGGTTTGCCAAAAAACCGCACGGCAACATTTGACTTTTATATATTTTTTTATATAATTATAATATAAAAGATAATTATATTGTAAATAATTATTTTATAAAATATAAAACCGATTATATGTAGTATAAAAATAATATAAAAATAATATAAAAATAATATAAAAATCAATATAAAAAATAATAAAAGGAGATTATTATACCTTATGCCGGATTTTCAAAAGCTTTTAATTTCTTTAACCGAATTTAATACCGTTTCTGTTATACTAAGGCTGGTTTTATCGGTAATTATAGGCGGTTTTATAGGATATGAACGTGGGAAACACGGTTCCGCCGCGGGACTCAGAACTCATGTTTTGGTTTGCTTGGGAGCCGCAATGACCGCTCTGTCAAGCTTATATATAAATTCCGTTTACGGTAATACCGGCGATGTTTTCAGAATTCCTGCACAGGTAATTTCCGGTATAGGTTTTTTGGGCGCCGGTCTTATAATGGTAAAAAACAAAAGCATTATAACCGGACTTACCACCGCAGCCGGCATTTGGGCTACGGGCGCAATAGGTATTGCTTTGGGTTACGGTTTTTATGTGGGAGCCATTGTCGCAGCCGTAATTTGCGTATTTACAACTACGGTTTTAAAGCATATAGAAAAAAACAAAAAAGATTCGGCTAATATTTATGCCGAAATTACCGCAGATAACAATACGGCTTTTACAATTTCTAAAATTAAATCCGTAATAGAAAATATCGATTACACCATTGATATTTCTGCTCCGAGAAGTAATTTATCGGGATGTTTGGGATTATATATTAATATAGTCGGAAAATTCAACGGTGCGGATTTAAACAAACAACTGTCGGATATTTTAGGGGTAAACTTTGTAATTGTAGAATAATTATATAGGTTTAACATTTTTGCGCAATAAAGCGAAGCCCAAAAGGCTTACGCCTTTTGCAAAGCTTTAGCTTTGCCCGAAAACCTTCGGTTTTCGGTGGGCTTCGCCCTTATACCTAAAAAGTCTCTCTTAAATTTAAGAGAGACTTTTTTTATTATGTTTATATTTTTTGTTTTACTGCTTTTCGGCAATAATTTTTTGCGCTATGTTTAAGGGCGCTTCTTCGTAACGCTCAAAATTAAGTTCAAAGCTTCCTCTGCCTTGAGTTATGGAACGCATAGCGGTGGCAAAATCACCCATTTCCGAAACAGGCACCTCCGCTACAAGCTCTTGGAACCTGTTTTCTTTCGGCTCCATACCTATAACTCTGCCTCTTCTTTTGTTTATATCTCCTATAATGTCTCCTAAATTATCGTCCGGAACAAGGGCCTTTAGAGTTCCTACAGGCTCTAAAATACAAGGAGAAGCATTGGGTATACCGGCTTTAAACGCCTCGGCTGCCGCCATTTTAAAACTCATTTCGCTGGAATCTACCGGGTGGTACGAGCCGTCTACCAAAACGGCTTTTACGCCAACCATGGGGTATCCTGCCAAAACACCTTTTTGCATACATTCTTTAAGCCCTTTTTCTACCGCAGGGAAAAAGTTTTTGGGAACTGCTCCGCCGAATATTTTCTCTTCAAAAACAAAATCTTCCGTACAGGGCGAAAATTCTATAAATACATCGCCGAATTGTCCGTGTCCGCCGGATTGTTTTTTGTATCTTCCCTGAACTTTACAGAATTTTTTAATTGTTTCGCGGTAAGCTATTTTAGGCTTTTTAAGCTCTACTTCAACACCGAATTTATTTTTCAGTTTAGATATAATAACATCTATATGCTGTTCGCCCAAACCGGATAATATGCTTTCCTTCGTGCCTTCGTCAACTTTAAAACTAATGGTTGGGTCTTCTTCGCAAAGCCTTTTTAAGCCTAAAGAGATTTTTTCTTCTTCGCCTTTTTTCTTTGCGTAAACCGCAACGGAAAAATTCGGTTTTTCAAAAGGCTCAAAAACAATTTCCGCTCCGCTTAAAGAAAGCGTATCCCCCGTTTTTAAATTTGCAATTTTGGCTACGGCGCAAATATCGTTTTGTAAAACCTCAGTGGTTTCTATTTGGTTTACACCTTTAACAAACAGTAGTTTTGAAAGTTTTATTTCTTCGCCGGTTCTGCTGTTTTTAAGCTTGGTTTCGGGCTTCAACGTTCCTTTTATAACCTTTAAATACGAAAGTTTTCCAACAAAAGCGTCTGCTACCGTTTTAAAGCAAACGGCGGCGGTATCGTTATAATTTTCATCAATTGTAATTTCTTTTCCGTTAAGCGCAGCCTTTAAAGAAATTTCGTTTTCGTTAGGCAAAATATTTATAAGGGTATCTATAAACGGCATAACTCCCGCTCCGGTTTCGCCTACACCGCAAAAAACCGGAATCATATCGCCCGAAACAAACCCCTGCTTTAAAGCGTCAAGCTTTTCCTGATTTGTAAAAGCTTCGCCGGAAAAATATTTTTCCATTAAATCTTCCTTGGCACTGGCTATTGCCTCAAGCATTATAGAACGCATATTTTCTACGTTTTTATCGTTTTTAATTTGCGCCGGTTTTTCTTCCAAACCGTTAAACGTGCAATATTTTTCGTTTATAAGGTCGACATAACAAACCGTTTCTTCGTTTTCTACTACAGGCACAAAAACCGGGCATATTTTGCTGCCGTATTTGCCGGTTAAAATAGATATTGCCCTGTAAAACTGTGCGCTTTTACTGTTTAATTTAGAAATAAACACAGCCAAAGGTTTTTTGTTTTTTATAGCTTTTTCAGCTGCTTTTTCGGCGCCTACGGTAAAACCGCTTTTACCCGATAAAGTTAAAACCACCGCGTCGGCCGCCAACAAGCTTTCATCCGTTCCCAAAGAAAAATCAAACAAACCGGGAACATCTATTAAATTTATTTTTTTATCTTTAAAAATTACAGGGTATACGGCGGTATTTATAGATATTTTACGCTTTTTTTCTTCCGGGTCAAAATCCATTGTAAGCGTGGCGTTTGCGTTAGAGCCTATTTTTTCTATATCTCCTGTGGCGGCAATAACAGCGTCGCACAATGTGGATTTACCGCTTCCCGCATGACCTAAAAAAGCAATATTACTTATTGATTTTATATTTTTATTGTCCAAAACATTACACCCTTTCAAAAAGCCGTTAAGTTTTAATTTATTTAGATTATAACACAGAATATAGTAATTATCAACAAATTTATGTATTTATATTTAAAAACTTTTGTATATAATTTTGTATATTTTAGCTAAAATATATTATTGGTAAAAATTTAAAATTTAAGGCAAAAATAAAAAATCTGCAATATAAAAATTGCGGATTTTTTATTTTAATATTTTTATTACGGCAAAACCGTTAGGATTAATATTTAATTTAAAATCATTAAAATTATTATACGTTTCTTGATTTTTTGTTTCGATTTTATTGCAATTTGTATTTTTAATATACTGTGAGTTATATAAAAACACAGGACGGAAATCGGTTGTATTTTTATTTAAATTGCAAACAAAGTAATTATCGTTGCTTTTGTTAATTATACCCGCTATAACTTCTTTGTTTAAAAATCTTGTAATTTTTATAACGTTGTTTTTTAAAACTTCTATTTTGGTATAGCCCTTTTTTAAAGCCGTATATTTGTTTTTTATTTCTCCCATTTTTTTAAAAAAACTTAAAATATCGTTATTATATATTTTATTCCAATTAAAAAAACTGCGGTTAAAAGGGTCAAACGTCCCTTCGGTGCCTATTTCATCTCCGTAATAAATTGAAGTTATGCCCGGAAGCATATATTGAATAACGGCAGCGGAAAAAAGATTGTTTTTGGCTTTTTTAAATTCTTCTTCCGAAAGCTTTAGTTTGCTTTGCTCTTCTTTGCTTTCGGGTATTTCTTTTCCGCTTAAAACGGTTAATATTCTTGGGGTATCGTGAGTGGATAAAGCAAGGGAGGAGCAAAGCAGGGAAGGGTACGGATAATTTTCCAAAAGGGTGTCAACGGTTTTTTTTAGTTCTTCTCCGTTATCCTTGTTTAAAATAAAATCTATAATTTTATTTTTAAAGGGATAATTCATAACGCCGTCTAATTCTCCGCCGGTAAAATATTTTCGTCTTACGCCGTAGCTTATTTTATTTGATGCGTCTTCCCAAACTTCGCCTATTAAAAGAGCGTTTTTGTTTTTTTCTTTCAGTTTTTTTCTAAAGTCCTTAATAAAACTGTCGGGCAGTTCATCGGCTACATCCAACCTAAACCCAAAAGCTCCCAATTTTAAATAATGCTCTATAACGCTGTTTTTTGAAAAAATAATCATATTTTTAAATTTGGGATTATTTTTATTAACTGTAGGTAAAGTATCTATGCCCCACCAGCTTTTGTAGCTTTTGGGGAAATCATAAAATTCGTAAAAATCGTAAAAGTATGAATTTTTACTTTGATATGCGCCTAAGCTTTTAAAAGCGTTATATTTATTAAAATAAACGCTGTTTGCACCGGTATGAGAAAAAACTCCGTCCAGAATTACATACATATTAAGCTTTTTTGCCTTTTTGCAAAGAGCGGAAAAATCTTTATCGGTACCCAAAAGTTCGTCTATTTTAAAATAATCGGCGGTATCGTATCGGTGATTTGAAAAGGCTTTAAATATAGGATTTAAATAAATAATTTTTACTCCCAAACTTTTTATATAGGGAAGTTTTTTTATTATGCCCTTTAAATTTCCGCCGAAAAAATCGTTGTTTAAAATTTCTTTGCTTTCGGTTTCGTCCCATTTGTATTTTGGGGTATCAAGTTCGTTTTTATGAACAGAATAAGGTTTAAGTTTGTTTTTGGGTTTTATAATTTTTTCTTTATAAAACCTATCGGGAAAAATCTGATACATTATTTCGCCGCAAAAAAACGAAGGAGCCCTAAAATTTTTCGGTATAACGGATAATTGCCATAAATTGCGGCTTTGGGTGCTTAAAAAATCATTTTGTTTGTAAAGCGGAAAAATATTACCGTTTTCGTTGCATTCAAAATAATAAAAGTAAAGACCCTGGGGCAAATAAAATGTGGCGCCGTAAATATTATAATCGTTATATTCGCCGTATTCATTGTATTCGTTATATTCGCTATAGCTGCCGCAATTGTTATAGGGGGTACAATTACCGTAAAAATTAAGGTTTTTTGCACTGTTTATATTGCGGGTTTTTGGGTTTATATTTTTAGTATTTTTATTTTTGTTTTGGGTTTGGATTAAATTTTCGTTTCCGTATTCTTTTTTATTTACGTTGCCGTTTTCATTGCTGTTCTCGTTTTTGTTTTCGGTTTCGGTTTTAAAGTTAGGCTTTAAAACATTTTTTAAAGAATATTTACAATATTCGGCTCCGCTTTCATCGCAAATAATAAGCGTAGCCTTAAGATTTTCGCTTTTAAAAACCGAAAAAAGATTTATGGTTATAGGTTCCTTTTCAACCGCGCAGCCGAAAGGTTTTTTAAAAATTTCTTTGTTACTGTTATATATATAATTCATCGTTTTAAATCCCATATATTAAATGCATATTCCAAAACGGAACGGTCGGCAGAGAAAAGTCCGGCATTTGCAATATTCATTAAAGACATTCTGCCGAATTTTTCTTTGTTTTCGTAAGCGCGGCTTATTTCTTCCTGAGCCAAAACATAGCTGTCAAAATCCGCCAAATTTAAAAATCTGTCGGCAATACCGTATTTGTTAGTGGTAAGCGAATCAAGTATATCCGGAAAGCGTTTGTTCAGTTCTCCCGAAACCAGCATATTTAAAACCTGTTTTAAATACGGATTTTTATTTATATAGTTAAAAACGTTATAACCGGAAGATAAAATTTCTTCTACCTGTTTTTCCGTATTTCCGAAAATATATATATTGTTTTTGCCTACGCATTTTAATATTTCTACGTTAGCGCCGTCTAAAGTGCCCAAAGTTACGGCTCCGTTTATCATAAGCTTCATATTTCCCGTTCCCGAAGCCTCTTTTCCGGCTAAAGAAATTTGTTCGGAAATATCTGCCGCAGGTATAATTTTTTCGGCTAAAGAAACTCGGTAATCCTCCAAAAAAACCACTTTAATTAAATCTTTTGTTACGGGGGAATTATTAATAAGCTCCGCGGCGGAATTAATAAGGCTTATAATTTGTTTGGCCATAATATAACCGGCGGAAGCTTTGGCACCGAAAATAAAGGTTTTTGGGGTAATATGAAAATTTTTGTCTTCTTTTAATCTTATATACAAATACAAAATATGCAAAACGTTTAAAAGCTGGCGCTTATATTCGTGAAGTCTTTTTATTTGAACGTCAAAAACAGAATTTATATCCACCTTAATTCCGTTATTTTGCGAAATATATTTTGCAAGCGCCGCTTTGTTTTGTTGCTTTATTGTATATAAATCCGTTAAAACGGTTTTGTTGTTTTTATGGTTTTTAAGTTCGCTTAAAGCGTTGCAATCGGTTAAAAATCCGGGCCCCAGCAATTTAAGCAAATAGTTTGATAAATTTGGGTTTGCCTGACAAAGCCAACGCCTGTAAGCTATACCGTTGGTAACATTTAAAAACCTTGCGTTATCAATATTATAATAATCTTTAAAAATACCTTCGGTTAAAATTTTTGTATGCAATGCCGAAACGCCGTTTATTTTGTGGCAGCAGGATAAGCAAAGATTGTACATTTTTACATATCCGTCCGAAATAACCGACATATAATCTATTTTTTTATAGTCGTTAGGGTAAATATCCGAAAGGTATTTAACCAGCCTTCGGTTTATTTCTTCGGTTATTTTATAAATTCTGGGAAGCTCCGTTTTAAAAAGCTCTACGCTCCATTTTTCCAAAGCCTCGCTCATAACGGTATGATTTGTATAGGTTAAAATTTTACTGCATTTTAAAAAGGCTTCATCCCAGGATAAATCATGTTCATCCATAAATATTCGCATAAGTTCGGGAACGCACAAAGCCGGATGAGTATCGTTTATATGAATTGCGATTTTTTCTTCTATATTGCTTAAAGTTTTATACTTTTTTAAATGAAAATTAACTATGGATTGCAAAGAAGCCGAGCACAAAAGATATTGCTGCTTTAATCTTAAACGTTTGCCTTCTGTATGGTCGTCTGCCGGATATAAAACTTTTGATATTACTTCTGCCATGGTGTTTTGTTCCAAGCTTCGCAAATAATCTCCGCGGGAGAATGCCGACATATCAAAATCCGGAACCACCGCGCTCCATAAAACAAGTTTATTTACGGCTTTGGTATTATATCCCGTTATAAACATATCGTAAGGAATAGCCTTAACGGTTTTGCAATTTTTAAGTTTTGTTTTAAAATGGCCGTTTTCGTACCATTCTTCCGTTTCTCCGCCAAAAGAAACATAAACCGCATCGTCTTCACGGGGTCTTAACCAAACCTCTCCTTTATCCAACCAGTTATCGGGAAATTCCATTTGCCAACCGTCTATAATTTTTTGTTTAAAAATACCGAACTCATAGCGAATGGAAAAACCGGTGGCCACAAAATTTTGAGTGGTAAGGGAATCCATATAGCAACAGGCAAGCCTTCCCAAGCCGCCGTTGCCCAAACCGGCATCGGGATCCAGTGCATATAAATCGTTTAAATTTTTTCCGTTTTCGGATAATACTTTAAAAAACAGTTTTTCAACCCCTAAATTAAAAAGGTTGTTTTTTAAAGAGGTTCCCACTAAAAATTCCATAGACATATAATAAACTTGCTTTTTTTCTTTTTTAATTTGAGAATTGTAAAATTCGGTTTGTTTTTTTGCAAGCAATTCTTTAATGTAGGTACAAACTACCTTATAGGCTTGTATATCGGTAGTATTGTTAAAACTGATGCTGAATAACCTTGAAGATATTTCGTTTAGTTTATAGGTTAATTCGAATGTAGGTAAAGGCATAATTTATCCTCCCGATGTTATTTTGAATTTTTTGATTTTTTGGTTTTTTAATTTTTGTTTTGTCTTTGTTTTTTTCCTGATTTTTTATATTTATATTTTTAAGTTTTGTATTTTTTTGTTTGGTATTAATTGCCGCGGCGGCGAGCCAAAGCCCTTTGGGCTTTGCAAAAGCAAAAAATTTGCTTTTGCCCAAAAAACAATTAATTGTTTTTTGGGGCCGCCGCCTTATGAACCTATATTATTTTTACAGAATACTTTTATATAGTTTTTCGTACTCTTTTGCGGATTTTAAAAACGAGCTTTCTTTTATTAGGCAGTTTTTAACAATACAGTTAAAAATATTGCGGTTGTTAAAATATAAATCTACGGCTCTTAATAAAGCGTTAAACATATCGCCGGAATTAAATGTTTGAAAAGTAAATCCCGTACCGGTTAAAGTTTTTATATTAAATGCTTTTACGGTATCGTTTAAACCGCCTATTTTATTAACAACCGGAACGCTGCCGTACCGCATGGCTATTAATTGCGAAAGCCCGCAGGGCTCGCTTTTGGAGGGCATTAAATAAATATCGCTTGCAGCATAAATTTTATGAGCTAAAGAATTATCAAATTTAATATTGCAGGAATATTTTGAGGTATTTTTACCAAAATCGTTTTCGTAACCGTTATAGGCGTTAAAATTATTGCAGGTGTTTATATTTTTAAAAAAATCCTCGTAATATTTATCCCCCGTACCCAGTAAAACAAACTGTACGTTTAAATTTAAAATATCAAAAATTTTTTCTTTTACAAGGCTTATTCCTTTGTGGTCTACCAGCCTTGTAACCATAGCTATTAACGGAACATTTTTGTTTACGCTTAAAGCCAGCGCTTTTTGCAGTTCGGTTTTATTATTTGCTTTTTTTGTAAAAAAATCTTCGCTTCCGTAATTACAATAAATATTCTTATCTGTTTTTGGGTTAAAAACATTTGTGTTAATACCGTTTGTAATTCCTTTAAATTTAAATTTATGGGCGTTTATAATTTTTTCCAATCCTTCGGCAAAATAAGGATATTCCAGTTCGTACGCATAAGTTTTTGAAACGGTTGTAACAAAATTTGCGGTTAAAATTCCGCCTTTAAGTAAATTTATGCATCCGTTAAAAAGAAAGGTGTTTAAATAATTTTTGCCTAATCCCAAAACATCTTCCAAAAAACTTATATCCGCTTTTCCCTGATATTCTATATTGTGTATTGTTAAAACCGTTTTTGTGTTTTTAAAAAAATTTTTATAAAAAACATTTAAAAAAGAAGGTATTGCGGAAGTTTGCCAATCGTGGCAGTGAATAATATCGGGGCAAATATTAAGCTTTACCAAGGTTTCCAAAACGGCTTTTGAAAAAAAGCAAAAACGCTCGCAATCATCGTTTTCGCCGTAAATATTTGATCTTTTAAAATAATGCTCGTTATCTATTAAAAAAATATTTAAATTAAATTCCGGGTTTATATTAAAAGCGTTGTTATTTATTTTAAAAACGCCTATATGCTCTTTTCGCCATGAAAGAAAAGTAAAAAAGCTGTTTAAAAAACTTAAAGGCTCTGAACTGTTATTTTGGTTTGTGTTTTTTTTACTAAAATTTAAGTTATCGTTTAAATTATTGTTTGGGGTAAAATTTAAGTTGCCGTTATTGTTTAAAGCGTTGTTTAAATTTAATAATTCGTTTTTATAAAACGGTAAAAAAACATAAACTTCGTTTTTTAAACTTAAAGCTTTAGAAAGAGAATCTATAACATCTCCCAATCCGCCTGTTTTAATAAACGGAAACATTTCGCTTGCGGCGAAAACAATTTTCATAAGTTACCATATCTTTCTTAAAAAATTTTTAAATATTTTTATTAAAATCCCTGTTAAAAAATGTTTTTAAATATTTTTTAAACCTTTTTAAATTATTTATTTAAATATTTATTTAAAATTTTTCGGTTCTTTTATTTTTATAAAATTTCGCCTTTTTTTACCGTAACCGCGTGGGTTTCGGCACCTTTTAAAATTGTGCCGCTTTTTACGATAACGTTTTTATCCAATATTGAGTAATAAATTTCGGCGTTTTTTGAAATGTAAGAATTTTGCATTATAACGGCGTTTTCAACCGTAGCGTTTTCTTCTACGGTTACAGACCTGAATATAATGCTGTTTTTTACTTTTCCGTTTATTATGCAGCCGTCGGAAATCAGTGAGTTTTCTACTATTGCGTTTTGCCCGAATCGTGAAGGAACTTCATCTAAAACTTTTGTTAGAATAGGTCTTTCTTTTATAAAAAGCTCTTTTCTTACTTCGCTTTTAAGTAAAGCCATATTATTGTAAAAATAATTTTGAATATTATCGTTTTTTAAATAAATTCCGTTAAATTCATATATATAGGCTTTAAGCTTTTTGTTTAAAATTCCGTTTTGTAAAACAAATCTTTCAAAGCTTATTTCGTTTAATTCGTAAGCGTTTAAAATTAAAGAAATTAAAACGCTTCTTTTAATAACGTACATATTAAGCGCCGAGAATATATTTTTTTTATTGTTTTTGTTAAAAGAACTTTCTTTTTGCTGCTTTTTAACCATTTCGGTTTCGGATAGCTTGCTTATTAAAACATCGGTTATTCGTTTGTTTTTGTTTATATAAAAATAAACGTTTTCGTTTAAGGCATTATTGCAATTATCGGTTCTTTCCGCTGCGGTTGGGTTTTTGCTTTTTAGGTTTAAATTAACGGATACGGCGGTTATATCGGCATTTAATTTTATATGCCTTTCCAAAACCTTTTTAAAGTTGATGTTTAAAATAATGTTGGTATCACTTAAAATCACATTTTCGTAATCTCCCTTTTGTAAAAAAGAAAGTGCGTTATACAAAGCTTCCATTTTTCCTTTGTAAACCGAAGAAGAGTTTAAAAAAAACGGAGGAATAATATTAAGACATTCGTTTTTGCAGTTTAAATCAAAAAATTCTCTGTTACTTAAATGGTCCATTAAAGACCCATAATTGTATTTTGTTATTACGCCCACGTTTTTAATTCCCGAATTTGAAAAATTGGAAACAGCAAAATCTATTTGACGGTATTTTGAGCCGAAAGGCAAAGAAGCTACGGTTCTTTTTTCGGTAAGCTCTTTTAAGCAATCGTCGTATATATTTGAAAAAATTATGCCTAAGGTTTTCATAAAACCTCCTGAGAAATTATTAAAATTTTAAGAAATTCAAAATATAAAAATTATATATTATAAAAGATTAAAAATTATAAAAAATTTAAAAATTCCGGATTATTCCCACTTACCTACGGTAATACCACCCGGTTTTTTAAAACCGTTTCGTCTTTACCCACTACGGCTATTTTGCGTTTTTGCAAATTTAAAACTATTCCGCTTTCGGTTGTTGTTTTTATTTTTTCATTTTCGGCTGTATTTATATTTTCCGTTAAATTACGGTTTATATTTTGATTTATATTTTGGATTATATTTTGATCTGCGTTTTGGCTTATATTTTTAATTGAATTTGTATTTTTACTAATATTCGCTTTATCGGTTTTTGTTTTATAGGTTTTAACTTCGTCTGTTTCGTTTTTATATAATATTTTTACCGGCACTCTTTTGTTTTCTTCAATTTCGGGTTTAAATATACCTACTTTGGCTCCCGTTTTTATTACGGCGTTTTCGCCTATAACCGCGTTTGTAACTTCTGCGTTTTTTCCTATAAATGCATTGGGCATTATAAAAGAGTTTAGAATTTTTGCTCCCTTTTCTATAATTACTCCCGTAGATATTACCGAGTTTTCCGCTTCTCCCAAAATTCTGCAGCCTTCGCCTATAACGGAATTTTTGATTTTTGCGTTACCGAATAAAACCGTTGGAGGAAAAGCAAAATTACCGGAGTATATTTTAAGAGATTTATCATATAAATTAAGTTTTGGATTTTCTCCCAAAATATCCATATTTGTTTGCCAAAGACTTTCTATGGTTCCCACATCACGCCAAAAACCGTTAAACTCGTAAGCAAAAAGTTTTTTTTGGGTTTTAAGCATAAGCGGAATAATATCTTTTCCGAAATCGTTTGAAGAATTTTCGTTTTGGCTGTCTTTAATTAAATATTCCTTTAATATTTCCCATTTAAAAATATAAATGCCCATAGAGGCGGTGGTGCTTTTTGGATTTTTTGGTTTTTCTTCAAACTGAACTATCTTTTTTTGGCTGTCGGTTGTCATAATTCCAAATCTGGAGGCTTCTTTTTTTGATACGTTGATAACGGAAATGGTGCAATCGGCATTTTTTTCTTTATGGAATTTAAGCATATTCGAATAATCCGTTTTATATATATGGTCCCCCGATAATATAAGAATATGAGTGGGGTTATAGCGCTCAATAAAAGATATGTTTTGAAAAATACTGTTGGCGGTGCCTTTATACCAAAAGCTGCCTTCGGCTTTAGAGTAAGGAGAAAGCACATGAATACCTCCCCTTGAAGAATTTAATCCCCAAGAAGAACCGTTGCCGAGGTATTCGTTTAACTGTAACGGCTGATATTGCGTTAAAATGCCAACAGTATCTATACCGCTGTTGGCACAGTTGGAAAGCGGAAAATCTATAAGACGGTATTTTGAGCCGAAAGGTACCGCCGGCTTAGCGGTGGTTTTTGTAAGGCTTTTAAGTCTTGAGCCTTTTCCGCCGGCCAGTATCATAGCAATGCATTCTTTAGTGTAAAAAAACATATTTGCCCCTCCGAAGAGCTTAGTGTGCCAAGTCTCCCGGCACACTGAATTGAAAATTTAAGAACGTAAAATTTAAGAATGTAAAATATAAGAATGTAAAATATAACAAATAAAAACTTAAAGTATAAAAATTAATTATAAAAATATTATTTGTTATTATTTATAAAAAATTGCCGAAAGGGGAGGAAGCGTAAATTCTCCCGAAAAGCTTAAATCGTGAAACGGTATTTCTTCGGCATTGACATTTTTTAATTCTATGCCCAAAGGGTTAAATTTAATACTTCCGGAATTAAATACGGGAATATATTTTTTGTTTTTGGGCAAACCCAATCTGTAATTTTTTCTTATAACAGGGCAAAAATTAAATATACATATAATTTCATTTCCTTTTTTATCTATGCGCCTAAAAGCAATAACGCTTTGGGAATTATCGTTTAAACTTATCCATTTAAATCCGTCCCAATTGCTGTCGTTTTCCCAAAACGGACTTTGTGATTTATAAAGTAGGTTAAGCTCTTTTATAAATAAATTAAAATTTTTATGGCTTTGGTATTTAAGTAAAAACCAATCCAAAGGTTTTTTGTAATCCCATTCAATAAACTGAGCAAAATCGTTACCCATAAACGAAAGCTTTTTTCCGGGGTGCGCTATCATAAAGCCGAATAAAAGTTTTAAATTTTCAAATTTTTGCTCGTAAGTTCCAGGCATTTTTTCTATTAAACTTTTTTTGCCGTGAACAACTTCATCGTGAGATAAAGGCAGAACAAAATTTTCCGAAAAAGCATACGTTAAAGAAAAGGTTAATAAATTGTGGTTGCTTTTACGGTAAATAGGGTCTAATGACATATATTTTAAAATATCGTTCATCCAACCCATATTCCATTTAAAATTAAATCCCAGGCCGTTAACGCTTTTTGGTTTTGTTACTAAAGGGAAAGCCGTAGATTCTTCGGCTATCATAAGCGCATTTTTATTTGCTTTAAAACAATATTCGTTTAAATTTTGCAAAAAGCTTATGGCTTCCAAATTTTTATTTTCTCCGTATTTATTGGGTTTAAAAACCTTTTTTCCGTAATCTAAATAAAGCATTGAAGCCACTGCGTCTACCCTTAAACCGTCTAAATGATATTCTTTAAGCCAAAAAACCGCGCTTGAAATTAAAAAGGCGCATATTTCTTTGCTTTTGTAATTAAAAATCATAGTATCCCATTCGGGATGATAATTTGTAAGAGGGTCGCTGTCTTCAAATAAAAATGAGCCGTCAAATTTATAAAGACCGTTTTCGTCTTTAGGAAAATGTGCCGGCACCCAATCCAAAATAACGCCTATATTTTCTTTATGAAACATATTAACGAATTCCATAAAATCGGTTGGGGAGCCGTATCGGAACGTAGGTGCAAAATAACCCGTTACCTGATATCCCCAAGACATATCAAAAGGATATTCCGTTATAGGCATAAGTTCTATATGCGTATATCCCATATCCTTTATGTAGGGAATAAGGCGTTTGGCAAGCGTTTTGTAGTTTAGCGGCTCGGTTTTAAATTCCTGCCACGAACCCAGGTGGACTTCGTAAATATTAACCGGACTTTCTATTACGTTTTTTAAGCTTAAATTATTAAAATAATCACGGTCCGTAAATTCAAATTCCGGAATATCGTAAATAACGGAAGCGGTATCGGGTAAATGAGCGCATTTAAAAGCAAACGGGTCGGATTTATAAACGGTTTGTCCGTTAAAAAAAGTAATATAAAATTTATACCTTGTATCTTTTTGGGCAAAGCACGAAAACGCTTCAAAAATACCGTATTCATTTTTTACCATTACAAGGTCTTCCGTATTCCAAAAATTAAAATCTCCTACAACGCTTACGCTTTTTGCGTTGGGAGCGTAAACTCTGAATATATATCCTTCTTTGTTGTTTTCGGTATATTTATGGCAGCCCAAAACCTTATATAAATTAAATCCGTTTCCGTTTTTAAATTCTTTAAAAATATCTTCGGCGCATAAATTTAAGTTGGTTTTGCTTTTGTTTTCGTTTTTATTTTCCAATTTTTTCTCCGATTATAAAAGTAGTATTTGTAATAAAATTATATACAAAAACAAGGCTTTTTATTCTGCTTTAAATAATTTTAAAAATATAACCGCGGTTAATGTTACAAAAACCAAAAGTGTAAGTTTTTGTTAAAACCAAAATTTTTGCAAAAAGCACAAGGAATTTTTACCCCTTTTAAACAGAGCTTTTAACACAGAATAAAAAAGTCGCAAAAGAAAATAATAAATAAAATAATAAATAAAAATTTTAAAAAGATTAGAAGGGATATATATTAAAACCGAAAACAATGCCAAATGTATTTACGCTAACAATACCGAAATTGATACCGAAAATTTAAAATTTAAAAAAAGCGGAATATTGCTGCATTTATCAAGCCTGTTCGGAGATTATTCCTGCGGAGATACAAAAAGTGCTTTTTATTTTTTGGATTTTTTAAAACAAAGCGGATTTTCGTATTGGCAGGTTTTGCCTTTTAATATGTTAAATAACAGCTTTTCGCCTTATTCGTCGGTATCCTCTTTTTTATGCAACCCTTTTTTTATAAGCTTGGAAACTTTATATAATAAAGAACTTTTAACAAAAAACGAGCTTTTAAAAGCAAAACAACAAACGCCGTTTAAGTGCGAATACGAAAGACTTTATACCGAAAGAACAGCCCTTTTAAAAAAATGCGCCCAAAGGGTATCGCTTTCCGAAAAAATAAAAGCCGAAGAATTTTTTGCCGATAAACCGTATATTTTAAACTCACTTAAAAGCTTTTCTAAAAAAGAAAATATTAATTACGGCAGTTTTAAAGATTTTGAAGAAAATTTATTTTTAAATAAATTTATACAGTATGAATTTTTTAATCAGTGGCAAGAAGTTAAAAATTATGCAGAAAAATTAAATATAAAAATAATAGGAGATATGCCTTTTTATGTAGACGGCAAAAGTACGGATATAGATATTTTAAGCAATAATTTTTTGCTTAAAAAAGAAATTGATACAAAAACAAAAAAAGAAAAATATGTTCCGTTGCTTTTTTCTGCCGTTCCGCCGGATGAATTTAATAAAGAGGGTCAGCTTTGGGGTACACCCGTTTACGACTTTTTATATTTAAAAAATACCGGTTTTGAATATTTTTTAAAAAAAGTTGAATTTTTGTTTTTGCTTTTTGATGTTATAAGGTTGGACCATTTTAGGGGATATTCCGCTTTTTATGCCGTAAAGCCCAATGCAAAAGATGCAATAAACGGAAAGTATTACAATTCTTTCGGAGATGAAATAATAAAGGCTTTTAAAGAAAAAGCCTTTAAAACAAACGATATTTTTAAAAAAACAAACGGCAATTGTTTTTTGGCGGAAAATTTGGGAGATATAGATAAAGCGGCAAAAGAACTTTTTAAAAAAAGCGGATTTTTTAATACTTGTGTTTTGCAATTTGCAAATTACACCGATAACCGCAGCGAACATTTGGCACATAATTTTAACAATTTAACTTTTGCCTATACTTCCACTCACGATACCCATACGCTTTTAAGTTATTTGCTTAACTTAAATAACAGTGAAGAAGGCAAAAAGCAAAAAGAATTACTTTACAATTATTACGGTATAAATTTAAACGAAGATATAAACAAAGTGGTTTATTTAATTATAAAATCTGTTTTGCGGTCCGACGCGGCGGTTGCAATGTTTCAGCTGCAGGATATTTTAAAGTTCGGAGAAGATACCCGAATGAATATCCCCGGAATACCTTTAAATCAGTGGAGGTTTAGAGTTACCGAAAATCAGTTAAATAAAATAGACAGAAAGTTATGGTATAATTTAAATAAAACTTACGGCAGAATTTAAAAATATTAAAGGTTAAATATAAAGGTTAAATATTAATTTTTTTAAAACCGTTTTCAACATTTATTGACACTGTTTTTGGGGTATGTTATAATGTTCGCAGACTAAACAAAGCAAAGCTTTGTTTAAAAAGGCTTTGCATTTTGCGGCGTTCGCCGCGTCTGCTCCATTGAAATTTCAAAATAAATTTTTGCTTTGCAAAAATTGCAGTTTACACTGTGCAAAGCCTTCGGCTTTTAATTTTGAAAAAAGAATGCTCGCAGACCTAAAAAGCTTTGTTTGCAAATAAAAAAATTTAAACAAATTTAGACAATGTATTACATTGTCTATTAATTTTTTAAAAATAAAGTGTTGTAATTTGCAAAGACTTATTACCGAAACCTATTAAATATATATTTACATATTTTATTTATATTGCAACATAAAAAAATAAAAATTAAAAAGCAGGTTTAAAATGGAAGAAAACATAAAAGAACAAACAACGGAAATTAATTTTAAAGAAAACAAAATGGGAGTAATGCCGATAAACAAGTTATTGGTTAATATGGCGCTTCCCATGATAATATCTATGCTGGTACAAGCCCTTTATAACGTTGTGGACAGTATTTTTGTGGCAAGGCTTGGTCAAAATGCTTTAAATGCGGTTTCGCTTTCTTTTCCTATTCAAAATTTAATGATAGCCATAGCTTCGGGTACCGGCACCGGTATTACGGCGTTAATATCTAAAAGCCTTGGAGAAAAAAAGAAAGAAAAAGCAACCGCCTACGCTTTAAATGGTGTGTTTTTGGCGCTTTTAAGCTTTATTGTTGTAGCGGTATTGGGCTTTTTCTTTTCAAAAGCGTTTTTCTTAACTCAAACCTCCATAAGCGAAATTATAAACGGCGGAACGGATTATTTAGTAATCTGCACGGTATTTTCTTTTGGAATATTCGGTCAAATAACTATGGAAAGACTTTTGCAAAGCACCGGGAAAGCAACGCTTTCTATGGTAACGCAAGGGGTGGGAGCCATAGTTAATATAGTTTTTGACCCGATTTTGATTTTCGGACTTTTGGGATTTCCCAAAATGGGAGTAGCGGGAGCCGCGGCAGCCACCGTTATGGGTCAAATAGTAGGTTTTATTACCGGAATTATTTTAAATGTAAAATGCAACAAAGAAATAAGTTTAAAATTAAAAGGCTTTGCGCCGGAAGGCAAAAAAATAATTAATATTTATAAAATAGGTTTGCCCTCTATAATTATGATTTCAATAGGTTCTGTTATGACGTTTATGATAAACATTTTACTTTTAAAAATAGAGCCTACGGCAACCGCCGCCGCCGTTTTCGGCGTGTATTTTAAACTTCAAAGCTTTGTATTAATGCCTGTGCTGGGGTTATCTCAGGGAATGACGCCCATAATAAGCTATAATTACGGTGCTATGAACAAGCAGCGCATTTTAAAAACATATCATTCTTCTATATTTATAGCTTTGGTAATTATGAGCTTGGGATTTTTAATAACCATGCTTTTCCCGAACGATTTATTGCTTTTGTTTAACGCAAACGAAAAAATGCTTAAAATAGGTATACCGGCGTTAAGAATAATATGCTTCAGCTACTTTTTTGCGGCGTTTAATATTGTTACAAGCTCGCTTTTTCAGGCTTTGGGCAAAAGCTTGATTTCTATGATTATGAGTATGGCGCGCCAACTTTTAATATTGGTTCCGGTGGCTTATATTTTGGGATATGAGTTTGGTTACATAGGGGTTTGGATTTCCGTAACCGTTGCCGAAATGGGAGCGCTTATAGTGGCTTTAATAGGTAAAAAACATATTTATAAAACGGTTTTGGGTAAACTACCCGACACATTACCGGAAATTAAAAAAGTTTAAAATAAAGTAAAAGATATAAAGGTATAAAGGCTTAAAGGCAACAGTTGCAAAAATTAAAAATTAGGCTTTTTAAAAACAGTAGCTTTTAAGAAGCGGTAAGTTGTTTTTTATTATTGTTTTGGTTTAAAGCGCAGAAAGGAAGATTTTTTTGAAAAACGGATTTTTTGTAATAGATTCTCATTGCCATATATATCCGCAAAAAATTGCAGAAAAAGCAATAGAAAACACCGATAATTTTTATTCTACCCATTCAGTGGGAAGCGGTATTGTTGAAAATTTGGCAAAACACCATAATAGCGTAGATTTGTTTTTGGTGCAGTCGGTAGCCACTACCGCAAAGCAGGTTAAAAGTATAAACGAATTTATTGCGAGCAGCATTAAAGGAAACAGCAAATTTGTAGGATTGGGAACAATGTATCCCGACAGTTTAACAATAGAAGAAGATTTTGAACATTTAAAATCTTTGGGATTAAAGGGTATAAAAATGCATCCGGACATACAAAAATTTGCCGTAGATGACGATAGAATGAAAAAAATATATTCTTTGGCTTCAAAAAGCAATATTCCGGTTTTGTTGCATACGGGCGATAACCGATATGATTATTCCAATCCTAACAGATTAATACCCGTATTAAAAGAATTTCCGAACCTTACGTTTATAGGGGCGCATTTCGGCGGATATACTTTGTGGGAAGAAGCCGCAAAACAGTTAAAAGATATCCCTAACCTTTATGTTGACTGTTCTTCAAGCTTTGCGGTTATAGGCAAAGACAGGGGCAAAAAGCTTATAGAAATGTATACGCCCGATAAAGTTTTATTCGGTTCGGATTATCCTATGTATTATCCCGAAAACGATTTGGAAACAATTTTTTCTATGGGCTTTAGTTCTTCGGAGCTTAAAAAAATATTAAGCGAAAACGCAAAAAAAGTTTACGGCTTAAATATATAAAATAAAAAAGAAAAATATACATTAAACAAAATTTCCTGTACGGCGACAGCCGCCCAAAAACAAAATGTTTTTGGGACAAAAGCTTTAAAAAGCTTTTGCAAAGCCCGAAAATTTTCGGGCTTTGGGCTGTCGCCTAAAACAAGCAAACAAAAAATAACCGACGAAATTGAAATGACGCTTCAAAATTCTTTAGACC
The DNA here is from genome assembly GCA_902796905.1 of Oscillospiraceae bacterium. Classification (GTDB taxonomy): domain Bacteria; phylum Bacillota; class Clostridia; order Oscillospirales; family Acutalibacteraceae; genus UMGS1279. The sequence continues at coordinate 28,510 of CADBQU010000012.1, forward strand.
GCGAAGTGAGCAGCGAAAAAATAGGCGAAATGGTTATGGATAAGCTTAAAGCCGTAGACGAGGTAGCTTATGTGCGTTTTGCAAGCGTTTACCGC
>CADBQU010000013.1 GCA_902796905.1 Oscillospiraceae bacterium
CCAAAATGGTGGGAACAACAGGGCTCGAACCTGTGACCCTCTGCTTGTAAGGCAGATGCTCTCCCAGCTGAGCTATGCTCCCATCTTTACCGCCAATGTTTAGTTCGGCGACGAACATTATATTAGCATACTTTTTTGGGTTTGTCAACATATTTTTTAAAATTTTTCAAAATTTTTTAAAACAATTTTTTAAACATATTTTAAAATCGTTTTAAAGTTTTAAATATGAAAGTTTTAAATATGTTTTAAATATTTTAAACCGCATAAAAAATTATTTGCAAATTTATTTAAATGTTTTTTTATTTAAAAAAGTTTGCGGATATAATAAATTTGATTTTATTATTTTATTAATGAATACTTTTTTAACGAATTTTATTTTTGTTTTTTATTTTTGGGATTAATTTTTTGCTGTATCTACGGCGGTTTTTTGGCTATTGACAATATTTATAAAAAAATGTACAATAAAATATACTATACTTATATATAATTATAAGTAAATAAATAAAAAGAAAGAATGATTTTTTAATTTATGGATCCTGACCTTCCTATTAAAATTATAGTGTTGTTTTTACTCATTATGGCAAATGCGTTTTTTGCCATGAGCGAAATTGCCATTATTTCGCTTAACGATAACAAAATGAAATTTTTGGCAGAACAGGGAAATAAGAAGGCCGAAAAGATATTAAAGCTTACCGCCGATTCCAGCGGCTTTTTATCTACAATTCAAATAGGCGTAACCTTAGCGGGATTTTTGGCTTCGGCAAGCGCTGCTTCTAATTTTTCGGTGCCTTTGGCTAACGCCGTGGCAAAATTGTTCGGTATGCAGCAGCCAAACGCTTTTATTAACGCTGTTTCAACCGTTTTGGTTACTGTTATAATTTCGCTTATAACATTGGTTTTGGGCGAATTGGCTCCAAAAAGAATAGCTTTAAAAAAGAGCGAAGGCGTAGCTTTTAAAGCGGTATCGGTTTTATTGTTTATTAAAAAAATAATGAAACCGGTTGTAGTATTTTTGTCTTTTGCCACCAATTTGGTTATAAGGCTTTTCGGTATTGACCCTACGGAAGAAGAGGAAGAGGTTACCGAAGAAGAAATAAGGCTTATGGTGGATGCCGGCGAAGAAAACGGCGTTTTGGAAGAAAGCCAAAAAGAAATGATAAACAATATTTTTGAGTTTGACGACGTTTGTGTTTCGGATGTTATGACTCACAGAACCGATATGGAAGCCGTTGAAATTACCGACAGTATTGAAGAAGCCGTTAAAACTGCTATAGACCACGGTTTTTCAAGAATTCCGGTATACGAGGACGAACTTGATAATATTGTAGGTATTCTTTATATAAAAGATTTATTGCAATATATAGGCAAAGCGGTACCTAAGGGCAAAAAAATCGAAAAGCTTATGCGCGAAGTAAATTTTGTGCCTGAAAGTAAAAAATGCGGCGATCTTTTTGAAGAGATGACCGAAAAGCATATTCATATGGCTATAGTATCGGATGAATACGGCGGTGTGGCAGGTCTTGTTACAATAGAAGATTTGCTGGAAAGCATTGTCGGTAACATTCAGGATGAATACGATAAAGAAGAGGAAGAAGCCGTTAAGCTTAACGACAATACTTTTGATATAGACGGTACTGCGGATATTGAAGAAGTTGAAGAAACGCTTGACATAAAATTCCCCGAAGGCGAATACGATACCATAGGCGGATTTATTATGAGCGAGCTTGGGTATATTCCCACCGAAAACGAACATCCGCAAATAACTTACAGCGGTTATAATTTTACTGTTGAAGAAATAGAAGAGCGCCGAATAGAGCGCATTTTAGCGGAAAAGCTTCCGAAAGAAGATAAAGACAAAGAAACGAATGATAAAGACGGTAAAGGCAAAAAAGAAAAGCCTGAGCCGGAGGAAGAGTAAAGAAAAAGGTAAAATAAAAATCACGGTAATATTATTACCGTGATTTTGAATTTTTAAGGTTAAACCGTTTTTGACTATTTTTCAATTTCGCAATTAATTAGGTTGTAGCCAAAGCTTGCTTTGCTGTTTTTTAAAAATACCGATTTTACATTTAAGTGTTCACTTTCGTTTTCGTGAGTGCCCAAGGTTAAAACGGAGGTTACATAATAGTAATCATCCTCTTTTACAACAGATACTATTTGGTGGCTTTGGGTATCGTAACCCTTAGGTATATAATAGTAATAATTGTTTTTAACATAGTTGCGGTTGTAGGCGTTTTCGTTCATTGTAATGCCGTAAAAATCAAGAATGAAATTTTTAACCTCGTTTTTGTTTATACGGCCGTTATCGGATTTTGGCAAAAGGCTTATCATACTGTTTTCTATTAATTTTTCGTCATCCGTAAAATCATCGCCATAAACATAGTTTTTATTTAACATTTGCGTAAAAATATATGTTTCCGATTTTGTTTTGGGTTCGTTTTGCGCCAAAGGTGCGGCGGAAATAAACGTAGCCAAAAAAGAGGTTGCCAAAACCAAAGACAAAGCAAAAGTTAATAAAAAACGTTTCATAAAATATTACCCCATAAAAACAAATATTATTAATGCCGAAGGGAACTATTCGGTTCCGCAGATATAATATAGATTAATATTGATTAACACTAATAATATTATATACTTAAATTTAAAAAAAGTAGTTAAATAATAATTACATTTTTATTCCAATAAAGTTACTTTTAATTTACAGTATTTTAATAAGTTGTGCTTTAAATTTTTTATTGAATAATAAAAAAATGTATGATAAAATAATATAGTTATATAAATAAGTTATTTAAAGATAAAAAATATAACAGAATACCAAAAACGTATAAATATTAACTTTGATATACAGTAACGTTTATATACAATTGATATAAAACAAAAGCGTAAAACAGGAGATGCTTTACAGTGAGAAATTTTGCTATAGGGGCGTTTGATTCGGGACTTGGCGGATTAACCGTTGTTAAAGAATTAAGAAAAGCCCTTCCAAACGAAAATATAGTATATTTCGGAGATACCGGCAGAGTGCCTTACGGCAGCAAAAGCGAAATTACAATTACAAAATATGCCAAAGAGGACGAAGCGTTTTTAATAAAAAACAACGTTAAGCTTATAGTTGCGGCCTGCGGAACCGTTTCGAGTTTAACGGTTGATAAGCCCAATACTTTAAGCGTTCCTTTTTTTGAAATGATTACGCCGGCGGTAAAATCGGCGGTAAAGGCTACAAAAAACAAAAGAATAGGAATTATAGGTACTTACGCTACAATTAAAAGCGAAGCTCATAAAAACAAAATTAAAGAACTTATGCCGGAAGCTTTTGTTTTGGGAGAGGCATGTCCTTTATTTGTTCCCATGGTAGAAAACGGCATTATTGACAAAAATGATATTGTTGTAAAAGAGATGGTTAAAAGATACTTAAAACCCATAAAGGAAGCCGAATGCGATACGCTTATAATGGGATGTACGCATTATCCTATTCTTGAAAGCGCTTTTAATGAGTATTTGGAAGGGAAAGTAACTTTAATAAATCCCGGCGAAATGCTTGCCAAAACCGTTAAGGAATATTTAACCGAAAACAATTTGCTTAACGATAGCGGCTGTAAAAAGGGATTAGAAAACGAATGTAAAATCGGCTTGAAAAATTACGGCAATAATAAAAACTCGGAAAGAAGTAATGAATTAAAACAGGGAATTGAAAAAACAGGAAGAATAGAATATTTTGTAAGCGATAAACCGGATTCGTTTATGAAACAGGCGCTTATTCTTTTAGGAGAAGAAGCCAGCGGAGATATTACAAAAATAGATATTGAAAAAGAAAAGTAGGGAATAATTTTTAATGGATGTTGTTGTAACTATAAAAGGTAAAAGCTTTACCGGCGGCAGGGAGGCAGACATTACCGAGCTTTGCGCCGTAGGAGAGCTGAAAAAAAGCAAAGACTCCGTTTCGGTTACATACGAGGACAGTATGGGAGCAGGTCTTGAAGGTGTTGTGGCTACGTTGGAAGCATTTTCGAACGGTATTGTTACAATAGAACGTACGGGGATTATGGAACATAAACTTATGGTAGAAAAAGACAAACGCCATTTATGTTTATATCAAACCCCTTACGGGAATATGACGGTTGGAGTTTTCGGAGAGGAAGTACATAACGCTCTTACCGATAAAGGCGGAAAAATTTATATGAAATATTCGCTTGATATTAATTTGGGATTGTTAAGCGAAAATGAAATAGAAATAGACGTAAAGGCGGTAAACTGATAAAATATGTCGGTACTAATTAAAAACATAAAAGAAGAAATAAAAAAAGGGATAAACGACAGCGCCGAAAAGCTGTATAAAAGCGGAGTATTTTGCGCCGTTCCCGAAAAGGACTTTAACATAGAAATTCCTCAGGATACTTCTTTTGGGGATTTTTCGGCAAATGCCGCTATGGTTTGGGCAAAAGAACTAAGGGCTAATCCCAGAGCTATAGCCGAAAATATAGTTAAAACTTTTAAAACCAACGAAAATATTTTAAAGGTAGATACCGCGGGACCCGGATTTTTAAATTTTACTTTAAGCGACAGATTTTTTTCTAATATAATTTTTGACGTTTTAAGCAAAAAAGAAAATTACGGCAGAAGCAATTACGGAGAAGGCAAAAGGGTTTTGGTTGAATTTGTATCGGCTAATCCCACGGGGCCTATGCACATAGGAAACGCCAGGGGCGGAGCTTTGGGCGACGGTATAGCTTCGGTTATGGATTTTGCCGGATATCAAACATTCAGTGAGTTTTATATTAACGATGCCGGAAACCAGATTGAGAAATTTAAAAGTTCTTTGGAAGCAAGATATTTGCAAATTTACGATAAAACCGTAGAAATGCCCGAAAACAGTTATTTGGGTGAAGATATTATTGTACACGCCGAGAACTTTAACAAAGAGTACGGCGATAAATATTTAAATGTTTCAAGCGAGGAAAGAAAACAGGCTCTTTGCGATTTTGCTTTGCCTAAAAATATAGAAGGCTTAAAAGAAGATTTGGCAAAGTACCGCATTTTTTACGATAACTGGTTTAAAGAAAGCAGTTTGCATAAAAGCGGAAGAGTTGCCGAAATTTTAGAAAGTCTTAAAAAAAGCGGATACACTTACGAAAAAGACGGAGCCTTATGGTTTAACTCTCAAAAATTGGGAGATGAAAAAGACAGAGTTTTGGTAAGAGCGGACGGTGTTCCCACTTATGTTGTACCGGACATAGCTTACCATTACGATAAAATAGTAACCAGGAATTTTGATATTGCCATAGATGTTTTGGGAGCCGACCACCACGGATATGTACCGCGTTTAAAAGCGGCGCTTACAGCTTTGGGGGCCGATGCCGAAAAGCTTAAGGTTGTTATAATGCAAATGGTAAGGCTGGTTAAAAACGGAGAAACCTACAAGCTTTCCAAGAGAAGCGGTAAAGCCGTAACGCTTTCTACGCTTTTGGACGAAGTTCCGTTAGACGCGGCAAGATTTATTTTTAATTCAAAAGAACCCAACACGCATTTGGAATTTGATTTGGATTTGGCGGTAGAGCAAAGCAGCAGCAATCCCGTTTACTATGTTCAATATGCGCATGCCAGAATATGCAGCATTTTAAGAAATTTAAAAGAGCAAAAAACAGAGCCGAAAGACCTTGAGGCTTCGGAATATGATATTTTAACCCAACCCGAGGAAAGGGAGCTTGTGCGCCATATTGCAAACTTTACGGATGAGATAATTTTATCGGCAAAAGATATGGACCCTTCTAAAATTACAAAATATGCGTACGACACGGCTACAAAGTTCCATAAATTTTACAATGCCTGCAGGGTAAGGTGCGAAGACGAAAAACTTATGTACGCAAGGTTAAACCTTTGCATTGCAACAAAAATTGTTCTTAAAAACTGTTTTGATATTTTAAAAATAGAAGCTCCGGAAAGTATGTAAATATAAGTTTTAAGCAATTTAATTTAAACAGTAAAACAAAATAAAAAATTTAAAGCTTAAGAATTAAAATAAAATTAAGTATTTAGATTTAAAAAATTAAAAGTTTTAAGGTGAAGATATGGGACTTATTGAGGTTCTGCTTATAGGTATAGGACTTTCTATGGACGCATTTGCCGTAAGCGTTTGCAAAGGGCTTTCGTTTAAAAAAATAACGGCAAAAAACACTTTAACGGTAGGCGCTTATTTTGGCTTTTTTCAGGCGTTAATGCCTGTAATAGGTTATTTTGTTGGTTCGGTTTTTGCCGGATACGTTAAAAGGTTTGACCATATTATAGCTTTTGTGTTGCTTTTATATATAGGCGGTAAAATGATATACGAAGCCTTAAAAGACGAAACGGAAGGAAATTCCGATTCGCTTAAATTTACAGAAATGCTTATTTTAAGTATAGCCACAAGCATAGACGCTTTGGCGGTAGGCGTAACTTTTGCGCTTAATAAAGGCGGATTAAATATTTTTGTTTCTGCGGGAATTATCGGTGTTACTACGTTTTTGATTGCGTGTGTAGGCGTATTATTGGGCAAAAAAGGCGGAGAGTTTTTGCAGCGCAAAGCCGAAATTGCCGGCGGAATAATTTTAATAGCCATAGGCGCAAAAATTTTAATTGAGCATACGTTTTTCGGCGGTTGATTTTAGTAACAACACATATTGACAAATTAAAATTAAAAGAATATAATATCAGTAGAATTTAAGGGCGGCAAGCCCCAAAACAAAACCTTTGTTTTGGGACAAAAGCTTTAGCTTTTGCAAAGCCCAAAAAATTTGGGCTTTGGCTTGCCGTTTAAGCCGAACAAAATTAAATAAAAAAACAATAAATAAAAAAACAATAAAAAATAAATATCTTCGGGGCGGGGTGAAATTCCCCACCGGCAGTAAAGTCTGCGAGCAAAAGCAAATAAAAAATTTAAAGCTTAAAAATACATTAAAGATTTACGGTTTTGGTTTTGGGTTTGTTGAACGGGTGCAATTCCCGTACCGACGGTATAGTCCGGATGGAAGAAGAAAAATTATTTTTAAAAAAGTTGATTTAAAAACCTAAAGATTACTTTTAAAAGTTAAGGTTTAACGTTTTTGGATTTGCTTTAAGTTTAAAAATTATTTTTAACGCCTCTTAAAATTAAGAGGTGTTTTTCTTTTTTAAAAACCTGTTTTTTAGTTTTAAAAATTTAAAATTAAAATTTTAAAACAGTAGCGAAAAGATATTTATTTTAATTTTAAAAAAGAAAGAGAGAAAATATTATGAAAAAACAAAATCTTTTTAAACTTACGTTTTCGGCGTTGTTGGCGGCGTTAAGCATTGTTATTTTGCTTATAGTTCCCCAATTCCCCATATTTCCTACCGCTCCCTGGCTTTTGTACGACGCAGCCGATATACCGCTTATTTTAGCCTGTCTGATTTTGCCCATATATTACAGCGAAGCCATTTTGGCTGTTGTTTGCTTTATACAGGCGTTTTTTATGGGCGGCAGCGGAATAATAGGTTTTTTAATGCATTTTATAGCTACAAGCGTTTTAATTTTAACTTTTTTTGCGGTAAATAAACTTTTAAAAAGCAACAAAAAATATATACTGGGCATAGTTTTGGCTTCGGTTTTAATGGCTTTGGTTATGATACCCGTAAGCTATATATTTTATCCGTTGTACGGTCTTCCGGTTAAAGCGGTGTCGGATTTGCTTTTTCCCTGCATACTTCCCTTTAATTTATTAAAAGCGTTTTTAAATTCCACCATAGCGGTTATTGTTTTTTACATTTTAAAACCCATAGTTAAAACAATGGAAATACAATAATTTTTTTGTTTAACAAATAATTATTTTGACTAAAAATATAGAAAATCCGAAAAAATATAAAAAATCCGAATTATTGCGATAATTCGGATTTTTTGCGGCTTAAAAGCCTTTGTTTATACCATTTAAAGATTGCCAAAATATTGACAAACGTTTGGAAATATTATAAAATTATATAAATTATATTTATTATATTTATAAATTTAAGGAGAATAAGATGGGACTTACTATAGCACAAAAAATAATTAAAAATCATTTGGTTTGCGGCGAAATGAAGGTAGGGGAAGATATAGGTATAAAAATAGACCAAACCTTAACTCAGGACGCTACCGGAACCATGGCTTATTTGGAATTTGAAGCTATGGGAATAGATAGGGTTAAAACCGAAAAATCGGTGGCTTATATAGACCACAACACTTTGCAAACAGGTTTTGAAAACGCGGACGATCACCGCTTTATAAGAACCATGGCAAAAAAACACGGAATATATTATTCCCGTCCCGGTAACGGTATTTGCCATCAAATCCATTTGGAACGTTTCGGTGTTCCCGGAAAAACTTTAATAGGTTCCGATTCTCATACTCCTACGGGCGGCGGCATAGGAATGCTTGCTATGGGCGCCGGTGGTATGGACGTTGCGGTTGCTATGGGCGGCGGAGAATACCACATAGATTATCCCAAAATGTTAAGGGTAAATTTAAAGGGTAAATTACGCAAATTTGTAACGGCAAAAGATATTATTTTAAAAGTTTTGCAAGAGCTTACCGTTAAAGGCGGTGTGGGATATATAGTAGAATACGCCGGCGAAGGCGTAAAAACTTTATCCGTTCCCGAAAGAGCTACCATAACCAATATGGGTGCGGAGCTTGGCGCTACAACCTCTATTTTCCCTTCCGATGAAGTAACAAGGGAATTTTTAAAGGCTCAGGGAAGAGAAGAAGATTTTACGGAATTAAAATCCGATTCCGACGCAGTTTACGATAAAGAGATAGAAATTGACTTATGCGAGTTAGAGCCTTTGGCTGCCTGTCCGCATTCTCCCGATAATATAAAAACCGTAGAAGAATTAAAGGGCAAAAAGGTGGACCAGGTGCTTATAGGTTCCTGCACCAATTCTTCTTTGTTGGATATGCTTAAAGTTGCCGCTATTTTGGACGGCAAAACCGTAGACCCCACAGTCAGCGTGGCTATTGCTCCGGGAAGCAAGCAGGTATTAAATATGTTGGCAGACTGCGGTGCGTTATCTAAAATTATTGCCGCAGGAGTAAGGGTTTTGGAGTGCGCCTGCGGACCTTGTATAGGTATGGGTCAATCGCCTAATTCCGCCGGAGTTTCTTTAAGAACATTTAACAGAAACTTTTTGGGAAGAAGCGGAACGGCGGACGCTTCGGTTTATTTGGTTTCTCCCGAAACCGCAGCAGCTGCGGCGTTAACCGGATATTTTACAAATCCTTTAACCTTAGACCCGATTGAAGACATTGTTTTACCTAAAATGTTTAAAATAAACGACAATATGATTGACCCTCCGGCAGAGGACGGTAAAGATGTTGAAATTTTAAGAGGTCCCAACATTAAACCTTTTCCTAAAGCTATACCGTTAACGGATACCGTAGAGGGTACGGCCGTTTTAAAGGTTGGAGATAATATTACCACCGACCATATTATGCCTGCGGGAGCAAAAATACTGCCTTACCGTTCCAACATACCTTATCTTTCAAACTTCTGCTTTGGCGTATGCGATAAAAACTTCCCCGAAAACTGTAAAAAATACGGCGGCGGAATTATAATAGGCGGAGAAAACTACGGTCAGGGTTCCAGCCGTGAACACGCCGCTTTGGTACCGCTTTATTTGGGAATAAAAGCCGTTGTTACAAAATCTTTTGCGCGTATACATGTAGCAAACCTTATAAATGCCGGTATATTGCCGCTTACGTTTAAAAATCCTGCGGATTACGAAAAAATAGAACAATTTGACGAGCTTTGTTTAGTTGATGTTAAAGAAAATATTAAAGGCGAAATTATTCTTAAAAATAAAACAAAGAACGAAGAATATGTTTTAAACTGCTATCTTTCGGGCAGAGCAGCCGATATTATGCTTTGCGGCGGACTTTTAAACTATACAAAATCAAAATAAAAATTTACGGGGTGGCGGCGAAGGCCCCAAAGTCCTTCGGACTTTGGCTAAAGTTTTGCTTTTGCCCGAAAAACAAAAATTGTTTTTCGGGGGCTCTTCGCCCTATACCGCATAAAAATCGGGAAATAATAAAAAGGAGAAATTTAAAGCCGTTATGGAAAAAATTAAAATGACTACGCCTATTGTTGAGATGGACGGAGATGAAATGACTCGCATTATTTGGAAAATGATTAAAGACGAACTTATTTGCCCTTTTGTAGATTTAAAAACCGAGTATTACGATTTGGGACTGAAAAACAGGAACGATACCGATGATAAAGTAACGGTAGATTCTGCAAATGCCACAAAAAAATACGGTGTAGCGGTTAAATGCGCCACCATTACTCCCAATGCCCAAAGAGTAGAGGAGTATAATCTTAAAAAAATGTGGAAAAGCCCTAACGGAACAATAAGAGCTATTTTGGACGGTACGGTTTTCAGAGCTCCTATATTGGTAAAAGGAATAGACCCTTATATACCCACTTGGATCAGCCCTATAGCTATAGCACGTCATGCTTACGGCGATATTTATAAAAACACCGAACTTAAAGTTAAAAAGGGTGCCAAAGCGGAAATTTTGGTAACAAATGCTGACGGAAGCACCGAAAAAGCTTTAATTCACGAATACAAAAATGACGGTGTGGTTATGGGTATGCATAATTTAGACGACAGTATTTCGTCTTTTGCAAGAGCCTGCTTTAACTATGCGTTAGACCAAAAGAAAGACCTTTGGTTTTCTACCAAAGATACCATAAGCAAAATATACGATCACAGATTTAAAGATATTTTTGCCGAAATTTACAACAATGAGTATAAAGCAAAATTTGAAAATTTGGGAATAACATATTTTTATACTTTAATTGATGACGCTGTAGCCAGAGTTGTACGCTCTAACGGCGGATTTATTTGGGCTTTGAAAAATTATGACGGAGACGTTATGAGCGATATGATAGCAACGGCTTTCGGCAGCTTGGGTATGATGACCAGTGTTTTGGTATCTCCCGACGGTACTTACGAATATGAAGCCGCGCACGGAACGGTAACTGCGCACTACTATAAGCATTTGCGCGGAGAAAGCACCTCCACAAACAGTGTGGCTACAATATTTGCCTGGACGGGAGCGCTTAACAAACGCGGAGAGTTGGATAAAAATAAAGAATTGTCGGATTTTGCCAAAAAACTTGAAAAAGCTACAATAAATACAATAGAAAGCGGAATAATGACCGGTGATTTATACAGACTTTCTAAGGCGGAAAACAAAAAAGCCGTAGATACCGAAACATTTATAGCCGAAATTAAAAAATCTCTTATAAACCTTATAGATTAAATTAATGTAATAATATTATTATAATTATAAAAATATTATGGCGGCAAGCCCCCAAAACAAAAACACGGTTTTTGTTTTGGGCAAAAGCTAAAGCTTTTGCTTGCAGCCCAAAATTTATTTTGGGCTGCAAGGCTCGTCGCCCGGATTAAAAACCAGCAAAGGAGATATATTATGGCAACACGTGGTGGGGTTTCGCCTTTGGTTATAAAGCGCTTGCCGAGATATTACAGGTTTTTGGAAAACTTAAGCAAAAAAAATATAAACCGTATATCTTCGGGTGAACTTGCTATAAGAATGGGTTTAACCGCAAGCCAAATAAGGCAGGATTTAAACTGCTTCGGCGGTTTCGGCCAACAGGGTTTCGGTTATAACGTAGAAGAATTAAAAAATTCCATAGCCGGAATTTTAGGTCTTAATAAAAGCCGTAAAACGGTATTGGTAGGCGCCGGTAATTTAGGCAGAGCCATAGCAACTCATTTTGATTTCGGCAAGTTTGGATTTAAAATTATAGGGGTTTTCGATAAAAAAGAATCTCTTGCGGGACAGATTATAAATGATATGCCCGTAAGGCATACTGTAGGATTGGAAAACTTTTGCAGAGATAACAAGCCCACTGCCGCGATTTTATGTATCCCCGAAAACGAAGCGGAAGAAATTTCTGAGCTTTTAATAAATTTAGGTATAAAGGGTTTTTGGAATTTTTCACACTACGATATTGCCATTAACCATAAAGATATAGCTGTTGAAAACGTACATTTAAGCGACAGCATTATGACATTAAGCTATAATTTAAACGAAATTGAATAATATAAAAAAACAAAACTACGGTTTTAAAATTAAAACGGATACGCTTTTTCGGCGCATCCGTTTTTTTATAAAAAACAAAATGCAAAAAGCAAAAGATAAAAAACAAAGAATAAAAAATAAAAATATAATTAAATGTTAATACAAATTAACAAAAATATTTTTTAATGTTAACTTTTATATATTTACAATTAAAAATTAAAAGAATATAATTAAGTAAATAAAGTTAACGAAAGTAGGAAAAGTATGCCTTACGGTAATTTGGGCTATAACATTTTAACCTTAAGAAAATTAAACAGGCTTTCTCAGGAACAACTGGCGGAGAAAATAGGAATTTCAAGGCAAACCGTTGCAAAATGGGAAAACGGAGAAACCTTGCCCGACATAAAAAGCTGTTTTGAAATTGCAAAAATTTTTAATATAAGCTTAGACGATCTTTTAGAATATAAAACTAAAGATGCCGGATTAAAAAAACAAATTCCAAACAAAAATTTTAAAAACAATAATTTTTTAAAGCCGCCTAAAGGAAAACATATTTTCGGAGCGGTAACATTGGGAGAAAAAGGTCAAATAATTATACCCAAAGCCGCAAGGGATATTTTTAATTTAAAGTGCGGTGACAGGCTTATTTGTTTGGGAGACGAAAACCAGGGCTTGGCTTTTTTAAAAGAAAGCGATATGCTGGAATTTTATAACGAAGTAATGTTAATATACAGAAACGATAAAACCGACGAATCTTAAAAAGCAAACAAAACCGTACAAAAGGAGTAACGTTTATGGAAAACGCCAACGTTTTGGAAATTAAAAATTTATGCAAAGACTATAAAACGTTCAGTTTAAAAAATGTAAGTTTCAGCGTTAAAAAAGGTTCTATTATGGGTTTTGTGGGAAGAAACGGAGCGGGGAAAACCACCACTTTAAAAGCTATACTTAATTTGGTACATCCCACAAGCGGAACCGTAAAACTTTTTAACAAAGAATTTTTAACAAACGAAGAAGAAATAAAGCAAAAAATAGGTTATGCGTCAAGCGGAACAAACTATTACCCCCGAAAAACCTTAAAGCAAATAATTAACGCCGCAAAACCTTTTTATAAAAATTGGGACGATAATATTTGCAAGGAATATATGCAAAAGTTTGAACTTTCGGAAAATAAAAAAATCACTGAGCTTTCCGAGGGTATGAAGGTAAAATTTCATTTGGTTTTGGCTTTATCGCATAATGCCGAATTTTTAATTTTAGACGAACCTACAAGCGGACTTGACCCGGTTTCGAGAGAAGAGCTTGTAATAATATTTAAAAATTTGGCAAAACAAAACGTTACCATTCTTTTTTCTACACATATAACCGGAGATTTGGAAAAATGCGCCGACCATATTACTTATATTAAAAAAGGCGAAATTATTGCTTCTTCTGCTATGGAAGATTTTTTAAAATCTTATGCACACGAATTTAATACGTTGGAAGATATTATGGTGCATTTGGAATTGGGGGAAGAAAACAGATGAAAAACCTTATAAAAAAAGAATTTACGTTTACCGCGCTTCCTATAACTTATTTATTTACAGCCTTTAGTTTAATGGCGTTTATTCCGGGATATCCGATATTAATGGGCTCTTTTTTTGTTTGTATGGGAATATTTTATTCTTTTCAAATGGCAAGAGAAGGAAACGACGTGGTTTTTAGTTCTCTTTTGCCGGTAAAAAAGCAAGATATAGTAAAAGCAAGATACTTTTTTGTATTTATTTTAGAAATGGGCTTTATGCTTTTAAGTTTAATATTTGTTATTTTAAGGCTTACGGTGTTAAAGGATGTTAAGGCATATACCGAAAATCCTTTAATGAATGCAAATTTGGCATATTTGGGATACAGCCTTTTGGTGTTTGCTGCCTTTAACGGAGTATTCTGTTTGGGATTTTGGAAAAACGCTTATAAAATAGGTTTGCCATTTTTAAAATTTTCCGTAGTAACTTTAATAATAGTGGGAATAGGGGAAACCTTACATCATTTTCCGAATTTAAAAAGTTTAAATTATTTAAGCGGAGATTTTACTTTGCAATTTTTTGTTTTGGCAACAGGAATAATAATTTTTACGGCTGTAACTTATTTTTCCTGCAAAAGCTCAATGAAATCTTTTAATGCTTTGGATTTATAGTTTTTTTGTTTTTTTACGGCGGTTTTATGCAAACCGAAGGTTTGCATAAGCCAAAACAAAAGTTTCGGCTTAAAAAGGCAAAGCCTTTTTAAAACCGCCGTAAGTTATTTAATTAAAATAAAAAAGTGCAGATTAATCTGCACTTTTTTTATTATTAAAAATATTTAAAATTTTTGATTTAACCTTTAAAGAAAATAAATTTAAAACAGAAAACAGCGAATAAAGCCAAAACCAAAAACCGAAAGGTTTAACGGTTATAAATCTTTTTTTAATTAAAATCACTTCGCCTATAATATCAAAATCGCCGGTTTCAAGCATAAAGTTGCCATCGCCCTTAAAAGTTAAAGGATTTAAATTAACCAAACGGTGTAAAACCAATTTTTCGTCGCTTTTTCTTATATAAAGATAAAGTTGATTTTTTTTTAGGTTTTCGGCTTTTTTTATAACAACTTTGTTGTTTTTTCCGTTTATAATAGGACGCATACTTTTACCGCTGGGTAAAAACTCTACGGTTTCGCCCGAATTAAGCTTTGCTTTTACAGAGTTTAAAATGGTTTTCAACTCAATTTTATTCAACAACGCCGTAATCCTCTAAACGTTTTAAAAATATATCCAAATCACTTAAAGCCTTTTCTTCGGGAATATCGTATTCCGAAACAAGCCTATCTTTAAGTTCGTCTTTGGTGGCGCCTTTTTCTAAAATACTCCAAATAAAAGCGCCGGTAGAATTTAAAGATAAAATTCTGTTAAATTCTATAGAAGGATCGCAGGCTACTACTATATGATTGCCCGCAACATCTTTTAATAATAAGCCGGATTTAATTTTCATTAATATGCACCTGCTTTACTTGTTTGATTATATTAGTATTTTTTATTATTTTGATTTTGATTATAGTATAGTATTTGTTTAATTTTTAGTTTGATTATTATCTGTTTAATAAAAAACTTTATTTAAAATTTAAACTTTATTTAAAATCGTTTTTTTAAGGCACACGGCCGATAATATTTTTAATACCGGTACAGTATTATTATATTACTGTTCTTGTATATCAATACCTAAAATTGTAATATCGTTTAAAGGTTTGTCCGAACCGTCGGTATCTGCCTTTGATATTTTAACGGCTGTGTCCATACCTTCGGTTACCTGACCGAATACCGTATGCTTGTAATCTAACCAAGGCGTACCGCCTAAATTTTTATAATCCTCTATGCATTCTTCGGGGAAAGCGTGTTTTAATTCCAACATTTGTTCTTCCAAGCCTTCGGGAATGGAATTTGCAACCACTATAAAAAACTGGCTTCCGTTGGTATTGGGACCTGAATTTGCCATAGAAAGAGCCCCGTAAATATTGTGCAAATCTTTATCAAATTCATCTTCAAAAGAACTTCCCCAAATGCTTTCGCCGCCGCAGCCGGTGGCAGTGGGGTCGCCTCCCTGAATCATAAAATCTTTAATAACTCTGTGAAAAACAACATTATTATAATATCCGTTTTTAGAATGAGTTATGAAGTTTTCTACGGCTTTCGGAGCTTTATCTTTAAAAAGTTTAACTTTTATATCTCCTAAATTTGTATGAATAACGGCAAAAGTACCGTTTTTTGTATTTTGGGTTTGATAAGACATTTTTGCTTTAGTTCCCTTCCTATTGGTTTTATTTTAATCTTTTTTTATTTGAATTAATTAAATAAATAAATATAATTTAACAAAAAATAAAATACTATACAAATAATAATAAATTAATACTAAAATAATAAAAAGTCAAGGTTTAAGAATTTGCGAAAAAAGCTTATGATAAATAAACCTTTAAATAAACCTTTTGTATTTTTACAAATAATTTGATTTTAAGTTTTTTAAAATTGCTTTTAAAAAACAAAAGAAAAACAAAAGAAAAAAATTAAATTATCATCGTTAACGGATTCAATTAATAAACGGATTCAATATCTATATATTGTCTTACATTAGAGCTGTCTATAATATAAGATGTAATGGAAGTGTCTTTGTTTACGGGGCTGCCCGAAGCCAGGTTAATGGCGTTTATAATGCAATCTCTTATCATAAGAGGAGAGAAAAAAGAAGTTGCCAGCAAAATGTCGCTGTCTTCTATTTTAGATAAAAAGCATTGTTTGGCGCCGCTGCCTATAATCATATCTATATCTTTATATTTTTCTTTAACTATATCTGCGCATATAGCCGCAATTTTATCGTCCGGACAATAAACGGTATTAATATCTTTGTTTTCTTTTAATGCGGTTCTTAAAGCCCATGCAACGTCCGTTTTAATTATTTTATCTATTGTATAAGTGTTTTTTAAAGAAATTACGGGGTATTTTATAGCTTCTTCCGAAAAAGCATTAACAAGCTCCCGGTTTTCTTTTGAAGATGTGGTTATAACGGCAACATTTGAGGTTTTTACATTTTGCCTTTTGGCGTAAATGTATTGCGCCGCACAACTTCCCACGGAAGGTACGTCTATAGAATAAAAACTGTTGTAATCTTCGGAAGCCTTTTGCATAAAGAACATAAGTTTAATACCTTTTTTCTTAAGCTTTTCGGATTCGGATTTTTGGCTACCTACGGGATACAAAACCGCAGCGGCGTATTCCGAACGAGAAAGGCCCGATATTTGCTTGCTTTGTTCTTTTTGGTCTTTGGCTTTAAAAACGATAATTTCCCTGCTGTAGTTTTTGGAATATTTTTCGGCAAAATAATTCAAACCGGTTAAAAAATCCGTATTGCCTTCGGGAATTAAAATGGCTATTTTTTCGCCTTTTTTACCGCAGGAACAAAAAACAGATGTTAACAAAAACACAGATAAACTTAAAACCAAAACTTTTTTAAAAACTTTTTTCATAAAAACTCCGTTTAAAATAAAATCTTATTAAAATAAAATTTTAACACAATTTTTTATATTTTACCATATATTTCTATATTTATCAATATATAAAAACGGTTTAAAAATAATAACCGAATAATATCTTAATTTTAATTAAGTAAAAATAAAACTTAAAAACCCCTTGACAATTTTTACAAATAATATTATAATTATAAGGCTATTAAAGTAAATTTGCCTTAAGGAGGGACGAGATATGAGCCAGGTACGCGTTAAAGAGAACGAATCTTTAGATAATGCGTTGCGTCGCTTCAAAAAGCAAACTGCAAGAGACGGAGTTATTCAGGAGGTTCGCAAAAGAGAACATTACGAAAAACCATCCGTAAAACGCAAGAAAAAATCAGAAGCTGCGCGCAAACGTAAATACCGTTAAGCGCATTGCAAAGGGTTGCAAAGGTATTAAATGCAGGAGCTTTCGGCTTCTGCATTTTTTGTTTTTAGTGGTTTTTGTACAAATTTAATTAATTTACTTTTAATTTACTTTTGATTTACTTTTGATTTTTTGTTTAAATTTTTGTTTTTGGGGGAATTATGTTTAGGCCTACAATAGAACTTAACCGCTTAACGGATATAGATATAAATCTTTTAAAAAAATACAATATTAAAGGATTAATTATAGATGTGGATAACACCTTATCTACGCATAAAGGCGAAAAGCTTATAAACGGTATTTTTGATTGGATAGAGCTTATGGAAAGCAACAACATAAAATTATTTGTTTTATCTAACGGAAAAAAAGACCGGTTAAAAGAATTTATGAAAAAAATTCCGCTGGAATATAATGCTATGGCTTTAAAGCCGTTGCCGTTTAAGCTTTTAAAAGCCGTAAAAAAAACCGGGCTTAAAAGAAAAGAAACCGCCATTTGCGGGGATCAAATATTTACCGATGTTTTTTGCGGAAAGCTGGCGGGTGTTAAGCAAATTTTGTTAAACCCAATTTTGCCGGAAACCAAACGCTCTTTTAAAATAAAAAGATATTTTGAGCAAAAACTTAAAAAACGCTGGCATAAAAATGAAAATATTTAGGAAAAATATTTTATAATAAAAACATATTGCGGCGGCAGGGCGAAAGCCCAAAGCCCAAAGGGCTTTGGCAAAAGCTTTAGCTTTTGCCAAAACAAAAACAAAGTTTTTGTTTTGGGGCTTTCGCCCCAAATATAATACGCAGTATAAACAATAAAATCAATTAAAAGAAAAGAGGTTTTGTTATGATGTTTTTCGGACCGGGCGGCAACGGCAAAAGCTTTGCGGAAATGGGATATAAAAGCAGTTTGCAGGTGCCGGAATATATAATAAAAATGGGACTGAACGCTTACGAATACGAATGCGGAAGAGGCATTAATATAAAAGAAGAAAAATGCAAAGCTTTAAAAGAAAAAGCCGAAGAATATAACGTTAAGCTTTCTTTGCATGCCCCTTATTATATATCTATGTCCAGTATAGAAGAAGAAAAAAGGCTTAACTCTTTAAAATATATTTACGATTCTGCAAAAGCCGCAAATTTTATGGGTGCCGACAGAATAGTTATACATACGGGCTCCTGCGGTAAGCTTTCAAGAACAGATGCGTTAATTAAGGCAAAAGACACAATGCAAAAAGCAATAGATTTAATTAGAAAAGAAAATTTATACAATATTAGGCTTTGTCCCGAAACTATGGGTAAAATAAATCAATTGGGAACTCTTTACGAGGTTTTGGAGCTTTGTGCTTTGGATGAAAATTTAATGCCATGTATAGATTTTGGGCATTTAAATGCCAGAACTCACGGAGAATTAAACGGAAAAGAAAAATACGAACAGATTTTTTCCGAAATAGAAAATAAATTGGGAAATGACCGTATGAGGAATTTTCACGTTCATTTTTCTAAAATAGAATATACCGAAGGCGGAGAAAAAAGACATTTGACATTTGCCGATAACGTTTACGGTCCCGATTTTGAGCCTATGCTTGAAACGGCATATAAAAAGAACTGTAACTTAACCG
Organism: Oscillospiraceae bacterium; assembly: GCA_902796905.1. Classification (GTDB taxonomy): domain Bacteria; phylum Bacillota; class Clostridia; order Oscillospirales; family Acutalibacteraceae; genus UMGS1279. The sequence continues at coordinate 19,124 of CADBQU010000013.1, forward strand.
TTATTTGCGAAAGCGACGGCACCCAAGCGGAAGACGCAAAACTTATGAAAAATTATTGGGAAAGTTTATAAAAGTAAAAAAGATTTTGGCTAAAAATAAAGGCTTTGGCAAATTTTAAACTTGATTTATATTTTCGTATTAAAAACTTAAAAAACTTTAATTTTAAAAGGCTTATTTAAAAACCAAAAAAATAAAGCTTAAAAAATAAAAGTAAAAAGAGGTAAAAATATGATTTCTCTTTTAAAAAACGGAAGGGCTCTTTTAATAATCACTCCCGAAAACCGAAGATATTTAACGGGGTTTCATTCTTCTTTGGGGTATCTGCTTATATTTAATAACCAACAAATATTGCTTTTGGATTCCAGATATTTTGAGGCTGCGAAAAAAAGTATAACCGATAAAAATATTACTTTGGTACTTTTAAAAAATATATTCGAGCAGCTGAAAGCTTACATTGAAGAAAACGGTATAGAAGAAATTTTGGTGGAAACCGAAAACCGTTACTGCGATATAGAGCCGTTAAATGATTTGCCCGTTAATATATTATTCAGTTCTTCTTTAAGCGAAGCGTTAACTCAAAGAAGAGCCGTAAAAAACGAAACGGAAGTAAAAAACATTACAAAAGCTTTAAGGATTGCCGAAAAAGCGCTTAAAGAAACTATGAACATTATAAAAGCGGGAGTTACCGAAAACGAAGTGGCAGCTTATTTAGAGTATAAAATGAAAAGCTTCGGCAGCGAAAATACCGCTTTTGAAACAATTGTTTTGGCGGGAAAAAGAACTTCTTTGCCGCACGGTGTGCCTACAAACTACAAAATAAAATCCGGCGACCCTATACTTTTGGATTTCGGCGCTACTTACAACGGATATAAGAGCGATATTACCAGAACATTTTTTGTAAACTGCGTAAGCGATAAAAACGCCGAAATTTACAATATGGTTTTAAATGCAAATAAAATAGGTTTTAAAGAATTAAAAAACGATGTGGATTTATATTTACCCGATTTAAAAGCAAGAGAAAGCTTTTTGGATTATGCACGGTATTTTACCCATTCGTTGGGGCACGGTGTAGGTTTGGAAATTCACGAAAGCCCCAATTTAAGTCCTAAGGCAAAAGGAAAACTTACCAACGGAAATATTGTAACGGTAGAGCCGGGACTTTATTTTGAAGGAAAATTGGGAATAAGAATAGAAGATATGGTTCTTATAACCCAAAACAAAGCAAAGCTTTTAACTAAATTCCCCAAAAAGTTAACGGTAATAAAATAACCTTTTTATATTTTTGTTTTATGTTTTTATAAGGCACAGATTTTTCCGTAACTTATTAAATTCAAAATTTTTCTTGAAAAATAAGCAAAAATAGTATACACTATTATTAGCAAATATTTGGAGGTAACAAAATATGATTTCAGCCGGAGATTTTAGAAACGGTGTAACTTTTGAAATGGACGGAAACGTTTATCAAATTATTGAATTCCAGCACGTTAAACCCGGAAAGGGAGCAGCGTTTGTACGCGCAAAAATAAGGAATGTTATTGCAGGAAGCGTTACGGAGCGTACTTTTAACCCTAACGATAAATACGAACCTGCATTTATTGAAAGAAAAGAAATGGAATATTCTTATTCCGACGGTGATCTTTATAATTTCTTAGACCCCGAAACCTACGAAATGGTTCCGGTAAATAAATCGGATTTAGGCGATAATTTTAAATTCGTTAAAGAAAATATGACCTGCAAAATTTTATCTTACAAGGGTAAAGTTTTCGGTGTTGAACCGCCTAACTTTGTAGAACTTGAAGTAACAAAAACCGACCCCGGTTTTAAAGGCGATACCGCAACAAATGCCACAAAACCCGCCACTTTGGAAACCGGTGCAGAAATAAGAGTTCCGTTATTTATTAACGAAGGCGATATGATTCGTATAGATACCAGAACCGGCGAATATATGGAAAGAGCATAAGGAAAGAATAAATTTTTATAAATTAAATTTTTTATAAATAAGAAAGGAAAAAAGCTATGACTATTACAGAAAAAGCAGCCTATTTAAAAGGCCTTGCAGAAGGTATTAAAATTGAAGATAACGATAACGGCAGAATTTTAAAAGCCATTATTGATTTATTGGAAGATGTTTGCGATGAAGTTGCGGATTTAGAAGAAAATGCAGCCGAAATAAGCGAACAGGTAGACGCCGTAGACGAAGATTTGGCAAATTTGGAAGACTATGTTTACGAAGAAGACTGCGACGGTAATTGTGATGATTGCGACGGTTGTTACGATGAAGAAGACGACGATCTTTTTGAAGTTGAGTGTCCCGATTGTCATGATGTAGTTTATTTAGATTACGATATGATTGAAAAGGGCGAAATTACTTGTCCTAATTGCGGCAAAAAAATAGAGCTTGAAATACCCGAATGCTGCTGCGAAGACGACGATTGCCAATGCAAAGACTAAACACTGCTCGCCGCACTTTAATTTGGTGCGGCGCTTTTTTATTATTGTTTTGCGGTTATTTAAGCTGTTTGGTTTTAATAGGCAACAGCTTTGACCGCGTTTTTCTTCTTAATTTGGCAAAAATAAGGAATTCGGTTTTAGGCGCCGTTATGTATGGATTTACCTGTTTGGGCAGCGTATGGGGCGTTGTAAGCGTTTTGGCTTTGTGTTTAATATTTTTAAACCGAAAAAAACTGGCGTTGCCGTTAATAGCGGAAGTAACCGCTTCTTGGATGTTAAACGAAGTTGTTAAGCATATAGTAAAAAGGCCCAGACCCGAATTTAAAATTATATTTGAAAACGGATACAGCTTTGCTTCGGGACATGCCGTAAATAATACGGTTTTGTATGTATCGCTTTTTTTATTGCTTAGATATGTTTATAAAATTTCGGCAAAAAAGCTGTGGCCGATACTTTTAATTCCGGCAATAATTTCTTTTTCAAGGCTTTATTTTGCAGTGCATTATTTAACCGATGTTTTGGCGGGAATTTGTTTTGGATTAATGGTAGTAATGATTTTTGTTTTAATATACAAAAAAATATTCAAAAACGATTTTATAAAATTAAATACATAAATTAATTTTACAATTCTAAGGGAATATAAAAATGGAAGTAAAAGAAAAAACCGTTAGGTATAAAGAAATAACAGAAAAAAGCCAAACCGCGGCGGTTATAGTTGCGGCGGGAAGTTCTTTAAGAATGGGAACGAACGACAAGCTTTTTTTAACTTTAGGCGGAATACCGGTTATTGTAAGAACCATTATGGCTTTTGAAAAAAGCAATGTTGAAAAAATAGTGGTAGTTACAAAAAAAGAAAGTGTTGAAAAAATTAAAAATCTTATAAACGAATATAATATTAAAAAAGTAACGGATATAGTTTTAGGCGGAAAAACACGAAAAGAGAGTGTTTTAAACGGAGTTAAAGCGTTATACAACAACGGTAATAAAACCCAAAATTTAAAAAACGTTGAAGATAACAGCACTTTAAGTTTTACATATAAAAACCGTAATGAAACAGAGCCCGAAACAGAAACTGTATGTGGAACAGCGGTAAAAACGGAAATAAAAAATGTTCTTATTCATGACGGCGCCAGACCATTGGTAAGCCAAAAAATAATCGAAGATGTTATTAACGCCTTAAATGTTTCGCTTGCTGCGGCACCGGTAATAAAAATAACCGACACGCTTAAAACAATTAACGGCTTCGGCGAAATTATAAATACAGTTAACAGAGAAAATACCGTGGCAGTTCAAACTCCGCAAGGATTTAATTTAAAAGAGTATTTGGCGGCAGCCGAAAAGCAGGAAAAAGACTTTACGGACGATTGCGCCGTAATGGAAAATGCCGGAATAAAGATTAAAACCGTTCCGGGCAGCAAAAGCAATATAAAAATAACATATAAAGAAGATTTGCTTTTGGCAGAATATTTACTTAAAATAATGTAAATGTAATAAAGCATTAAAGATTTATATATTAAAGCGTAAAAGCTTAAATGTATAGGAGGTTTTGCCGTATGCTTAGAATAGGCGAAGGATTTGACGTTCATAAACTTGCCTTAAATCGCGAACTTTATTTAGGCGGAGTAAAAATAGATTACCTAAAAACCGAAAACGGTAAAGCTGTAAACATAGGTTTGGCGGGACATTCCGACGCAGATGTTTTGCTGCACGCAATTTGCGACGCACTGCTTGGCGCTTTGGCTTTGGGAGATATAGGAAAGCATTTTCCGGATACTTCGGATGAATTTTTAAATATAGATTCTAAAATTTTACTAAAAAAAACTTATGAATTAATAAAAAAAGAAAAATTTTTAATAAATAATTTGGATTGCACCGTTATAGCCGAAGCTCCCAAATTATCGGAACATATTTTAAAAATGAGAGCGGCAATATCGGAAATTTTAGAAACCGATATTAAAAACGTAAGCATTAAGGCAACCACTACCGAACGATTGGGATTTACCGGCAGAAAAGAGGGTATTGCGGCAAAAGCCGTTGTACTTTTAAAAAGTAATGATTAGTACAAATAAAGGTAAATAATATCGGTTAATAATATTTTTACAATTTTTTGATAATATAAATTAACATAATATAAAACACTTATTACGGTAAAAATGGATGGGTTTTAAAAATGTCTTTTAAATTTAATAAAAATTATTATAAAAATTTAAATATGCGTTTTGATCCTTTTGAATTAAAAAGTAAAGGAAACGGCAACGGTTTAAGCGAGCTTTTAAAGTATTTAAAGGAAATTGATTTAATAAGCTTACACATTGAAAAAAACCTATATTTAAAAAATACGGTTAAATTAAGTAAAACCGGGTATATGCTTTGCGACGATTATACCAAAGAAGAATTGATTGATTTTGTTAAAAAAGCAAAAGAAGAATATAACACAACAGTTAGTTTTGTGATAAATTTGCAGGATATTAACGGGGTTTCGGATATTGCCAAAGAGGCCGAAAACGGAAATTTGGCAGGCAGAATGCAAAGCCTTTTTGAAATTTTGGATTTAAAAAAGGCGGGTACGATTTGCTTAAATGACATAGCTTTAAAAAAAGTAGACGAAACCGCCGCATTAAAGCTTTTGGAATTTTTTAATAAAAACGGTGTTGACGTTATTTCAAACGGATATTGCAGCTACAGCAAGCTTTACAACGAAAACATAGCTTCGCACATTCCGTTTTTCTTTGAACTATTAAGCGATATTTTTAAATATATGAAAACTCCAGTTTATAAGCTTTCCTCGGCTTATTACGGCAAAAGCAACGGCTTTAACTTAGCTTTGGGAGAAAGTGTTAACGCCGAAGAAATTATTTTAAAAAGCAGAAATTTTAAAGAGGACTTTTTTAAGGATTTTTATACAAAATTTATAAAATATATTTACTTAAATTCGCTTGAAAGATTATCGGCAAACGTTACAAAAAACACATTTGATATGATTTATTCCAAAAATACCGTAAGCAGTTATTTGGAAAACAAGGTTTTAATAAACAATGTTGTTGCAAAGCTTAACGACGAAATGCTTTTGCCTACTGATTGGTACGACACCGGCACGGCGGTAGTTTATACTTCAAAAGGCGGAGAGGTAGATTGGAACGTAAGCCGTGTTTTGGGATACGCCAGCACTCAAAACATAGTGTTGACCGAAATAACCGGCGACGGATTAAGCTTTAAAAAGCGTTTGTTAAAGCTTAATAACGGTATGCTACAGTTAAATTTGGATGAAAACAAACCGGCGGCATTTTTAATAGCAAGGCTGTAAAAACAACAAGCAGAACAAAAAATAAAAAGATTTGTACGGCGGCGAAAACGCCTTAAGGCGTTTTAAAGCCAAAACAAAAGTTTTGGCTTTGGGAACAAAATTTTATTTTGTTCCGCGCCGCCGTTTAAACAATTAAATTAAAACAAAAATAAAATATCGGCGAAAGCTTAAACAAAGTTTTTTATATTTAAAAGCGTTGCTTTTAAATACAGCCCAAAGAAAAGGAATTTGGCTTTTGCCTTATTATCATAAAAGCATAACGTTAAGCATAAATTTTATTGGCGCACACAATAAAATAAAAAGAGGTAGCGTATGCTTTTTTGTTTAATAAGTAAAAAGAAATCGGCGGTTATTTTAAGTATTTGCATTGCTTTTTGTTTAACATTAACCGTTTTAAGCTGTACGGTAAACGGAACGTATGTAAAAAGCAAAGAAGACAGAATTTTATTTTTAAAAAATTTAGGCTATACGGCAGACGAAGACTATAACGAGGAAGCAACGATTATAACCGTACCTTTAAATTTTAATCAGGTTTACAAAAATTATAACGATATACAAATTAAAAGCGGATATAATTTATTAAATTACAGGGGCGAAGAACTTTATCAGTATACAATAAAACTTAAGAATTTTAAAAGCTCAACCAAATACGAAAATAACGTAAATGACAAAAACAACAAAATTAATGAAAACAGCGGGGATAACGGAAACATTACAGATGACGATGTTTATGCCCATATTTTATGCAAAGATAAAAAAATTGTGGGCGGAGATATTATGAGCGTTGCGCTTAACGGCTTTATGAAAGGACTTACAAAATGCGATTAGATAAAATTTTGGCTGATAATACCGCTTTTTCGAGAAACGATATAAAGAAGCTGATTTTAAAAAAATGTGTTGAAATTAACGGAATAACAGCAAAAAAGCCCAACGAAAACGCAGAATTCGGCGATGAAATAAAAATAAAGGGAAAAACAATACCTTTAAGGGAATTTATTTATTGTATCGTAAATAAACCCAAAGGCGTTTTAAGCGCCACTAAAGACGGTTATTACAATACAAAAACGGTTTTGGATATTATACCGGCGGAATTTAAAAAGAAGGACAGCTTTCCGGTTGGAAGGCTTGATAAAAATACCACCGGATTACTGCTTGTAACCAATAACGGAGATTTGGCGCACAAATTGCTTTCGCCGAAATTCCATGTTAAAAAAACATATACGGTTACGGTGGACGGAACCTTTGATGCGGTTTTAGCCGAAGAAATAACCGAAAAATTCAAAAATGGGGTAACTCTTAAAGACGGTACGGCTTTAAAGCCCGCGGAATTAAAAATATTAAGTAAACATAAAGCGGAAATAACTTTAACCGAAGGTAAGTTTCATCAAATAAAAAGAATGTTCGGACTTTTTAATTTGCCGGTGGAAGAATTGCAAAGAACCTCTTTCGGCCCTTTAAAATTGCCAAAAGACTTAGCCGAAGGGCAAAGCAGATTATTAACTGATTATGAACTTGAAAAGTTAAAATGCACAATAGAAAATAATAAATAAAAGCATATTTTGTGTATTTTAGCAAAAACGTATCAAATTGTAGTTAAAATATACAAAAAGGTTATTTTATATTTGGAATATAAATGAATTGTAAAAAAAAGAAGCATTTGGTAGAATGAATATGCTATAAAAAATATGGGAGGTACATTATGGCAAGTTTATCATTAAGACACATTTATAAAAAATATGCGGGCGGCGTTGTAGCCGTATCCGATTTTAACCTTGAAATAGCCGATAAAGAATTTATTATTCTTGTAGGTCCTTCCGGTTGCGGTAAATCCACAACTTTGAGAATGGTAGCGGGACTTGAAGAAATAAGCTCCGGCGAGCTTTACATAGGCGACCGTTTGGTAAACGACGTTGCTCCTAAGGACCGTGATATTGCAATGGTTTTCCAGAACTACGCGTTATATCCTCATATGACGGTTTACGACAATATGGCGTTTGGTTTAAAATTAAGAAAAACCAGTAAAGAAGAAATTCGCCGCCGTGTTGAAGAAGCCGCAAGAATTTTGGATATTGAACATCTTTTGGAAAGAAAACCTAAGGCTTTGTCCGGCGGTCAAAGACAGCGTGTTGCTTTGGGACGTGCAATAGTTCGTGAACCTAAAGTATTCTTATTGGACGAACCGTTATCTAACTTGGACGCTAAATTACGTGCACAGATGCGTACAGAGCTTACCCGTATACATCAAAGATTAGGCACAACATTTATGTATGTTACTCACGACCAGACCGAAGCTATGACAATGGGTACCAGAATAGTAGTTATGAAAGACGGTTTGGTACAGCAGGTAGACGCTCCTCAGGTTTTATACGATAAACCTTGCAATATGTTCGTTGCAGGATTTATAGGTTCTCCTCAAATGAACTTTATTGACGCCGTAATATTAAAAGAAGGCGAACAGTTCTTTGTAGAATTCGGTTCCGAAGATACAAAAACCCGTGCAGGCGTTAAGTATAAACTTCCGTTACCGGCATACAAAAACGAAGATAAAATTGAAAGAGTTACGGGACTTTTAGAGCCTTACGTTAACAAACCGGTTATTATGGGTATTCGTCCGGAACATGTTCACAATGAAGAACAGCTTTTGGAAGTACATAAAGACGGTGTTATTGAAGCTAAAGTTGAAGTTACCGAGCTTATGGGTGCAGAAACCTATTTGTATATGAATTGCGAAGGACAGAATTTGAATGCAAGAGTTGATCCTTCCTCTACTGCAAAACCCGGCGACACAATTAAGGTTGCAATAGATGTTAACAGAATTCATATATTTGACAAAGATACGCAAAAAACAATTTGTAACTAATAATACATAGGAAATAATAAGTTATAAATTTAAAACGGTGGCATTTGGCGATTTTTATTTAAAACCTTTGCCGCCGTTTTTTATGTTTTTATGTTTTTAAAATTTTTAAAGCAAAAATTTTATTTTATTTTAAATTAAGTTATTATTAATTATTTTATTTTTGCGGTTTTAAAAAGGCTTTGCCTTTTACTGCATAAAATTTGTTAAATCAAACATTTAACAAAAAAGCTTTGCATATTTGCAGAATTTTTATTTTAAAAATTTAAAAAATAAATAAAAAAGAGGGTAAGGAATGGAAACGGTAAACAATATTATAAGCACAGTAGATAACTGGGTTTGGGGCTGGGTTCTTATTGTTTTAATAATGGGCGTAGGTATTTTATTAACTGTAAGAACAAGGTTTGTTCAGGTAAGGCATTTAGGAAAAGCCTTAAAATTTATGGTTAAAAACGAAGAGGGCGGCAAAGGCGAAGTAACCTCGTTCGGAGCGTTGTGTACCGCTTTAAGCGCTACTATAGGTACAGGTAACATAGTAGGCGTTGCAACGGCTATTGCGGCAGGCGGCCCCGGCGCATTGTTTTGGATGATTATTGCTGCGTTTTTCGGAATGGCAACAAAATATTCCGAAGGAGTATTGGCTATAAAATACCGTACGGTAGATGAAGACAACCATGCTTTAGGCGGACCTTTTTACTACATAGAAAGAGGTTTAAAAGAAATTTTCGGCGGAAACTGGAAATGGCTTGGAAAGCTATTTGCATTCTTTGGCGTTTTGGCGGGACTTTTTGGAATAGGTACAATTACCCAAATAAACGGTATAACTTCTGCCGCCAACAGAGTTTTTGATAAAAAGGTTTTATTTACCTTAGGCTCGGGCGACAGCAAAACAGACATTACGCTTGCTGTTGTAATTACCGGATTGGTTGTAACTGCTTTTGCGGCTTTGGTTATTATAGGCGGCGTAAAAAGAATAGCAAAGGTTTCGGAAATTGTAGTGCCGTTTATGGCTATAGCGTATGTTTTATTTGCATTAATAATATTAATTTGCAATGCAAAAGCTATTCCGTCATCCATAGCGTTAATTTTTAAAAGCGCTTTTAATGTTTCTGCGGTAGGCGGAGCTATTGCCGGCGTAACTTTAAAAATTGCCATACAAAAGGGTGTAGGCAGGGGCATATTTTCAAACGAAGCAGGCTTGGGTTCGGCTCCTATAGCGGCGGCAGCGGCGCAAACTCATTCTTGCGTAAGACAAGGCTTGGTAACAATGACAGGTACTTTTATAGATACAATTATAATTTGTACTATAACGGGACTTTCTATTGTTACAACCGGCGCTTGGAATCCCCAAATTACAAAACAATCTCTTGAAGGTTTTGATATTACGGCGTATGCCTGGAAAAACGGTTTGCCGTTCCACGATGATTTTTGTGTTATAATATTATCGGTTTGTTTGGCTTTCTTTGCTTTTACCACTATTTTGGGTTGGGACTATTACAGCGAACGCTGCTTGGAATATTTAATAGGCAGCAAGAAAAAATCCGTGCTTTTAACCTACAGAATAATTTATATTATAGCAGTGTTTGTAGGTCCTTATTTAACCGTTGCGGCGGTATGGAATATTGCGGATATATTTAACGGACTTATGGCTTTCCCAAACCTTGTGGCTTTGGTATTTTTAAGCGGAGTTGTAAGTAAAGAAACCAAAGAGTATTTTAAAAATAAAAATCATAAATTGATATAAAAAAATTAAATACATACTGCGGCGCCGAACCAAAACCGATTTTTCGGTTTTGGAAAAAAGCCAAAAGCTTTTGGCTTTTTTGGCAAAGCAAAGCTTTGCCTTCGGCGCCGCATTTAAAAATGCAAAATAAAAAAGACTTGAGTTTTTCAAGTCTTTTTTGTTATTTATAAATTATTTATTTTTAAATGTATATCGCTTAAAAAATTAACCGTTTCGGCTTCTAATGCTTTTAAATTTTCGCTTAAACTTTCGGGGTTTAAATTTTGATTTAAAAGCTCATAAGCGGAAGATTTAAATAATTCAATCTTTCCTAAAGTTAGGGTTAAAAGTTCGTTTGCATATTCTTTTGATATATTGCTGTCGGTTTTTAATTCGTTATAAATTAAAGCGGCTTTATAAGATACTTTTGAAATTGTTTCGGCAACATATTTTTCGGGTAATAAGCTGCAGCTTTTTAAAGATATTGCGCTGTCGGAAAGCTTTTCTATTTTTTTAAATGTATCGTTATTTGCCGAAAAAGTATTTGTATTATTGTTTTCTATAGGCTCTTCGGTTTTATCGGTTTCGTCTTGTTTATTTGTTTCGTAAATTTCGCTTTTTACTTCTTCTTTTAAATCTGTAACCTGTTCGGTTTGTATATTTTCCGTAAGTATATCTTTTATATCTTTAATATCTTCAATATTCTCTTTTATATCTTTTATATCCGCAAAAGTATCTTCGCTTTCAAAATCGTTAAAAGTGTTTTTTAAATTTGGTTTTAAATCGGAATTTTCAAAATGTACGGAATTTGGGTGTAATTCTTTTTTTATTCCATTTTGTTTTTTAAGCTCTTCTATTTCAAAGTCTTTGGCTTTTAAAAGGGTATTGAGCTCATTTAATTTTTTATTTAAAATTTCTATTTCTTTTTTGTTGGTATCTAAAAGAGAAAAAAGCTTTTCGTTTGTTTGAAACAACTGTTTTTTGTTCATTGTAATTTCCTTTACTTTAATATTTATTAATAATATTTTGTTTTGAAACGGTTTTTAATTTATTGTTTAAAAAAATTTAAAAATTGCATAATACAATTTAATTAATTATACTTTAAAATAATAAAAAAATCAACAAAATAATACTTGAAAAAATTTTGGGTATGATATATAATATAAACGTATAGATATGAATTTTTAGCAGTTTGGGGAGTATTCTTTTGGAAAGAGACGCTATTTTTATGGGTCCGGGCGGTGTTCCCAGCCGTGCGGAAATAAAAATTTTAATATGTTATATATTAAACGAAATAACTGCTCCCGTGCCTGAGGCCGATTTAACGCAGCTTATGCACTATGAGGGAATAGCCAATTATTTTGATTGCGAAGAGGCTATTTCGGAGCTTTTAAAAAACGGCGTTATAAAAGAAGAAACGAAAGGCTTTGTTATAACCCAAAAGGGCAAAGAAATTTTGCCGGAACTTGAAACTGCGGTTAGCTTATCTATAAGGGAAAAAACCCTTAAAATTGTGCTTAAAATGATGGCACGAAAAAAAAGGGAAGAAGAAACCGACATTGAGGTTTTGGAAGAAAACGGTAAGTACAGCGTAAGTTTTAAAATAAATGAGCAGAACAAAGAAATTTTAAATTTACGTTTGGGAAATCTTTCTAAAGACAGTGTGGAGTTTATTAAAAACCGTGTTATGCAAGACCCAAGCTATGTTTATGCCGGAATAATCGAACTTTTAACGGACGAAAACGTAAATTATTCTCCCGAAGAATTTATAAAGCCGTAGGAGAAAAATATAACAAAATAACGGCGTTTTTTTAAAACCTTTGGTTTTAAAAATGCCAAACTGCCGTTTTGCGTTTAAAAGGCAAAGCCTTTTAAAACCGCCTTAAAACAAAAAATACCGAAAAATGCATAACAATATGTATAGCATTTTTCGGATATAAATAAAATAAGCTGAAATAAAATGGAGCTGATGGTCGGAATCGAACCGACAACCTGCTCATTACGAATGAGCTGCTCTGCCATTGAGCCACATCAGCAAGTAAAGAAACAAAATATTCTAACTGAAATCGGTTATAAAAAACTAACCGAGCAATAGATTTTTATTTGTTTGTTTTGTATTTTATTTTTAGTTTTATATTTTTGACCGACAGTAAAGCGGTTTTTGTGCGCTTTTGATATTATAGCACATAACACACCTGTTAGTCAATATGCTTTTGGAGGTATTTATGAAAAATCTAGAAATGACCAGCAAGCTTGCGCAGAATTTGTTTAAGCTTAGGAAATCCATGGGCTTAACACAGCAGCAAGTAGCCGACGCAGTAGGCATTAAACGTTCTACCTATGCCTATTACGAACGCGGTACTACCCCCACTTTAGAGGTTATAGAAAAGTTAGCCAAAGTATTTAACGTTACGGCTTCTTATTTAATGTTCCCCGAAGAACAAATGAGTAATGAAGGCTACGGTTTAAACAGCGGCAACGGCTATACGCCCAAATTTGATTTTATTACACTTTCGGACAGTGAACAGGCATTTTTATTAAAATACCGTTTACTTAATGATAACGGCAAAATTCAGCTTTTAAACAAACTTGATGATTTGCTTGATAAAATAGACGGCGAAAATTATTAATTATAATTATTAATTATATTATTAACTATAGTTTGTTAGTTTTTATTTTTTAATTAATTATTAAATTCCAATGGGGGTATGCGGCAAAAGCCGTAACGGAATTTAATAATTAATTAAAAATAAAATTAAAAATAAAAACAAAAAGCACTTTACATAAAGGTGCTTTTATGTTATACTGTTTAAGCGTCCGTGTCTGTGCAAAAAGCGGTTACCGTTGCTTTTGCTCGGATACAGGATAGAATTAAAGAAAGGTAACGATTAAAATGACTAAAGAATTAAAAACTCAAATTATTGAAGAGTACAAAACTCATGACGGCGATACCGGCAGTGCAGAAGTTCAAATTGCATTATTAACCAATCGCATAAACGAGTTAACAGAGCATTTAAAGGTTCATAAAAACGACCATCACAGCCGCAGAGGCCTTTTAAAAATGGTTGGACACAGACGTAACCTTTTAGCTTATCTTCAAAAAATTGATATTGAAAGATATCGTAGTATTATTGCACGTTTAGGCATAAGAAAGTAGTAAAAATATCCGGTAGGCCGGGATATATAAATCCCGGTTTGCCGGTTTGCTTGCTTTTTAAGGTTTAAAAAAGGGCGGCGGCAGTTTTTAGCAGTGAATTGATAGGTTAAAAACGGCAGCAATTTTTAGCTTTGTATAAATTAAATTAAAGCTATATATTTTGTATATGCAAATACAGTATAAAGGTTAATTTGATTTTTGAATTTTAAATCATTTTTATATAAATATATTTTTATATAAATTTAAACAGAAAAAAATATTTAACCTATGAATTTATTGCTTAAATCTTCCGCAAGCCTTTAAAATATAAAACAAAATATTTTAATACGGAGGAAAAATTATGTACGAAAATTTCAGAACATTTTCAACGGAATTCGCCGGCAGAACTCTTACGGTAGAAACCGGAAAAATGGCTCAGCTTGCAAACGGTTCGTGTTTGGTAAGATACGGCGAAACAGCTGTTTTTTGCGCGGCTACGGCAAGCGCCAGACCAAGAGACGGAATAGATTTTTTACCGCTTTCGGTAGATTTTGAAGAAAAATTATATTCGGTTGGTAAAATACCGGGCTCGTTTACAAGAAGAGAAGGCAAGCCCACCGACAAAGCAATTTTGGCAAGCCGTGTTATAGACCGCCCCATACGCCCGTTATTCCCTAAAGATTTAAGAAATGATGTTTCGGTTGTATGTACGGTAATGTCTGTAGACCCCGATTGCAACCCTGAAATTACTGGTATGATTGCGGCCAGCGTTGCTTTATCTATTTCCGATATCCCGTGGGACGGACCTATAAGCGGTGTTTCCGTAGGATTGGTAGACGGCAAAATAGTATTAAATCCTAACGCAGAAGAATCCGAAAAAAGCGATATGCAGGTAACCGTTGCATCTACCAGCGATTTGGTAGCTATGATAGAAGCGGGAGCCAATGAAGTTGATAACGAAACAATGTTTGACGGTATTATGAAAGGCCATGCCGAAAACCAAAAAATTGTTGAATTTATTAACTCCATAGTAAAAGAAATAGGTAAAGAAAAATTCACTTACGAAAGCTCCGACCCTTCGGAAGAAATGTATAACGACGTTAAAGAAATTGCTTACGAAGGCGTAAAAGCGGCTTTAGATACCGATGACAAACGCGTAAGGGATGAAAACTTACGTCCTATTTACGATTTGGTACACGAAAAATTAGACGAAAAATACGAAGGTTTAGAAGCTCAGTTAGAGGTTTGCTTATATAAATTACAAAAATTTATAGTTCGCCGTTGGCTTTTAGACGAAGGCAAACGTGTAGACGGCAGAGGAATAGACGAAATCCGTCCGTTATCGGCAGAAGTAGGTTTATTGCCCAGAGTTCACGGAAGCGGATTATTCTCTCGCGGACAAACTCAGGTTTTAACAATAGCAACCTTAGGCTCTTTAAGAGACGCACAGCTTTTGGACGGTATTGATAACGAAGAAACAAAACGCTATATGCACCATTACAATATGCCCAGCTACTCCGTAGGCGAAACAAAGCCTTCAAGAGGTCCCGGCAGGCGTGAAATAGGACACGGAGCATTAGCCGAAAGAGCGTTGCTTCCGGTTATTCCTTCCGAATCGGAATTCCCGTATGCTATGCGATTGGTTTCCGAAGTTTTATCTTCTAACGGTTCTACCAGCCAGGGTTCCATTTGCGGTTCCACATTGGCTTTAATGGATGCAGGCGTTCCCATAAAGGCTCCCGTAGCCGGTATTTCCTGCGGCTTGGTAACCGAAGGCGACCGTTTTATGACAATGGTTGATATTCAGGGATTAGAAGACTTTTTCGGAGATATGGACTTTAAAGTAGCCGGTACACACAAAGGTATTACGGCTATACAGATGGACTTAAAAGTTCACGGTTTAACTCCCGAAATTATTAAAGAAGCTTTGGAAAAAACTTACAAAGCAAGAATTTACATTTTAGACGAAGTTATGCTTAAAGCTATTGATAAGCCCAGAGCAGAGCTTTCTAAATATGCTCCTAAAATGGTAACTACCAAAATAGACCCGGATAAAATCCGTGAAGTTATAGGTTCCGGCGGAAAAGTTATTCAAAAAATTCAAGCGGATTGCAACTGCAAAATTGATATTGACGATGACGGTTCGGTATTTATTCAGGCGGTTGACAGCGATAACGCAAAAAGAGCTTTAATGATAGTTGAAACCATAGCTTTAGACCCCGAAGTAGGCGCCATTTACAAAGGCAAAGTTACAAGGCTTATGAACTTCGGCGCATTTGTGGAAATTGCTCCCGGCAAAGAGGGCTTGGTGCATATAAGCAAGCTTGATGTAAAGAGAGTAGAAAAGGTTGAAGATGTAGTATCGGTTGGCGATGAAGTTATTGTTATGGTAACGGATATAGACGACCAGGGCAGAATTAACCTTTCTCGCAGAGACGCTTTGGTTAAGGTTGAAGGCAAACAGGTAGAGGATGACGGCGAAGATAACTTTAAAAAATCCCGTCCCGGTTTTAAAAACCGCAGATAAGCTTTTTTAACGGCAAAATTTAAAAAAGTTTTAATTTAAAATAATAATAATTTATAAAGCTATGGTATATACCGTAGCTTTATTTTTATACAAAATATTAAACAAAAAATATATAATTTACACAAAAAGTTTTCAAAAGACAAATTTATATATCTTTTTGTGGTTAAAAATGTTATAATTTAAATATCAAAGAAAGTTGACTTTTATGGAGGACATATTATGAGAAAAAAACTTTTAGCGGTATTTTTAAGTTTGGTTTTTGTAATAGGTTTATGCGGATGCACGCAAAATAATGTAAAAAGTAACAGTTCTAAACAAAATGTTTTAGATAATAACGATTCGGACAGTTCTGCGGTAAGTTCCGAAAAAAATAAATCTCAAAATCAAAAATCAAAAAGTATAAACAAAAAATCAAGCAAAAAAGGTACAAAAAGCGGCGCAAAAAATGCAACTAAAAAAATAAAATAAAAGTTAAAGATAATAGAATAGTACCTGTTGTGCATAATGGAGATTTAAAATATTTAGCGTTTTCAGTTAAAGACAATGCTTCGCTTCCGTTTGATTTTGAAAGTGATTTTGACGGTAACGATATTACCGCCACTTTGCCGGACGGAATAGATTTGACAAAACTTAAACCTATGTTTAAAACCTCTACAGGTAAGCTTTACTTAAACGGTAAAGAAATAAAAAGCGGAACGGCTGTTGATTTTTCAAAAACCGTAAAATTATCCGCGGATAAAAAGAATGAATATACGGTTAATTTAAGTAAAATAAATACCGGCATACCTTCTTTATGTATCACAACCCAAAATTATGAGATTATAAACAGTAAAACAGAAAAGAAAAATTGCAATATGTTTTTGGCCGGAGGAGATACCAAAAACGGTAATTATGCAATGCCTAAAGGAAAAATTGTTAAAGGAAAAGGAACGGTCAAAAACAGAGGTTGGTCAAGTTGGTATACATACCCTAAAAAAAGCTATACTTTAAAGCTTAAAGATAACATTACAATGTTAGGATTACCGGCAGGTAAGGAATGGGTATTGGCAGCAAACTATAACGATGTTACGATTATAAGAAATGCCGTTGCGGCGCAAATGGCTTATAATATGGGTATGGAATTTGTTATGGACATACGTTTTGTGGATTTATGGGTAAACGGAAATTATAACGGAAGTTATCAACTTATAGAAAAAATAGAAGTTGATAAAAATCGAGTTAATATCACTAAATTTAAAGAAAATTTGGCTCCGGATAAGGTAGGATATCTTTTAGAGATAAACGGACACAATAATCCGGAAGAATGGGGTAAATTTACTCACGGAAAAGACGCCGACCGACCTTCAAAATGGAAAAAAATAAATAATTACACAACTTACGATCCAATAAGCGGAGATATATTTTTTACGGCAAAAAAATCCGGCAGAATATTTAATATAAATAAGCCTTCGGATTCAAAATTAATGAAACTGAGCGAAAACAAACGGAACAAATATATAGACTATATTTATAACTATTTAAACGCATTTGAGAACGCCGTATATAGCGATAATTACACGAAAGCGTCAAAATATATGGATATGACTTCGTTGGCAAAATGGTATTGTATAAACGAGATGGCAAGCAATAACGACAGCCAACTTCATTGTTCGTGCTATATGTATAAAGATGTTGGCAAAAAAATGAAAATGGGACCGCTTTGGGACTTTGACGGCGGATACGGCAACTATATTTATGCCAATGAGCAAAACCAGCATTTGCCGTTTTTAGATAAGCATGCGTGGTTTGAACATCTTTTAAAAATGCCGCAATTTAAGGCGGAAGTTAAAAAAGTTTGGAACAACGCAAGGAGCAAAATAGGTGCGTTAGACGGAGAAATTGTAAAGTTAGGGAATATTGTTAAAAACGCGCAGGAACTTAATTATGAACTTTGGGATTTAACCGATACGCTGGGATATATTTATCCGCAATATTATTCTTACGATGAGCAAATAAACTATATGAGAAGATATGTTAAATCAAGAACAAGTTATATGGACAGAAAAGTTGTAAGTTGGTAAACGGGAATTTTTAAAATATAAATAAATCGGGATTTTTGCAGTAATTATTAATAACAAATATACTTTGTTATAATTATTTTGTATAAAATTCCGATTTTTTATTTTAATTAAAAAGCGGCGGCAAAAGCCTAAAGGCTTAAAACAAAGCATTTGGCTTTGTTTTAAAACGTTTTTTTAAAAAACGTTTTTTGCCGCCGCAAAGCGTATATAATTTTATTGCTGCTTTAATGTTTTATTTTTTTAATAACGCCTTTTTCCAAACGCGAAACCTGGGCTTGGGAAATTCCTATTTCTTCCGAAACTTCCATTTGGGTTTTACCCTTTAAAAATCTTAAATAGCAAATGGTTTTTTCGCGCGGAGTTAAATCTTTAAGGGTTTGTTTAAAGCACATTTCGTCTATCCAACAGCTTTCGTCGCTTTTATCGCCCAATTGGTCCAAAACATATAAAGTGTCTCCGCTGTCGGAATAAACCGGCTCGTAAAGCGATACCGGCGAAACGGTGCTTTCAAGCGCCAAAACCACCTCGGCTTTTGTAAGGTTTAATTCTTTGGCTATTTCCGTAACGGTAGGCTCACGGTTAAGTTTGGCGGTAAGCGCTTCTTGCGCTTTCATAGCCTTATAGGCGGTATCTTTAATGGAACGGCTTACTCTTAAGGAATTATTATCTCTTAAAAAGCGGCGAATTTCTCCTATAATCATAGGAACGGCATAAGTAGAAAATCTAACGTTTTGTGAAATATCAAAGTTATCAATGGATTTCATAAGTCCTATACAACCCACCTGAAAAAGGTCGTCGGCACTTTCGCCTCTGTTTAAAAATTTTTGAACAACGCTTAAAACAAGGCGCAAATTTCCGTTTATAAGTTTTTCTCTGGCGGATTTATCTCCCGACCGATATTGTTTTAACAGTTCCTTTTTTTCGGCTTCCTTTAAAACTTTTAGCTTGCTTGTATTAATGCCGCAAATTTCTACTTTACTGTAATGCATTTAAGATTTCACCTCAAACACATTATTGCCAAAAAAATTTAAAATAAAAACATAAAATAAAGTTTATTTGGTTGTAAAAAAATGGAATGCGTGATATATTAGTATTACAAATATTAATATTAGTATTAATGTTTAGTGTTAGTATTTGATGTTAATATTTAGTGGTAATATTTTTTGATTGATTTTAAAATAATAACTGATAATAACGGAGAAATTTATGCAAAAGTTTTACAGTAATAAAGAGGCGGAAGAAATCGCATTTAAAAATAGAGATAACAATTACGATATTTTAACTTTAAATAACGGAGTGGGACTTGTAAAATTCCCTGCGTTTTTAAGGGAAGACGGAGTGGTAGCCGCTATGACCACAAGAATAGGCGGAGTAAGTAAAGGCAGATATGCCACTATGAATATGTCTTTTTCTAACGGAGATAAAGAAGAAAATGTTTTGCAAAACTATAAAACGGTTTGCAAAGAGCTTAATATAGATTATAAAAAACTGGTTTTATCACATCAAACGCACACCACTAACATAAGGACAGTAACGCAAAACGATATAGGAAAGGGAATTGTACAAAAAAGAGATTACGAAAATGTGGACGGACTTATTACCGATATTAAAGGCGTAGGTTTGGTTACGCAGTTTGCAGATTGTATTCCGCTTTTATTTTACGACAGGGTAAAAAAAGTAATTGCGGCTTCGCATGCGGGATGGCGCGGAACAGTATGGGAAATAGGCTTAAAGACCGTTAATAAAATGGTTTTGGAATTCGGCTGCAACAAAAAAGATATTTTGGCGGTTATAGCGCCGGGAATTTGCAAAGATTGTTACGAAGTAGACGATAAGGTTGTAAATGAGCTTAAAAAAATAAAAGACATAGATTTTTCTTTAATGTTAAAAGAAAAAGGAAACGGAAAATATCAGCTTGATTTATGTGAGTGTAACCGTCAGATTTTACTTAAAGCGGGAGTTTTAAAAGAAAATATTTTTGTTACAAACCACTGTACCAACTGCAATTCAAATATTTTTCATTCTCACAGGGCCACGCTTGGCAGCAGAGGAAATTTAGCAACCGTAATAGCTTTAAAATAAATATTTATTAAAGTGATGAAGATACATTGGGGCGGCGAGCCCAAAGTCCTTTGGACTTCGACAAAAGCTTTGCTTTTGTCCCAAAAAACAAGAATTGTTTTTTGGGGGGCTCGCCGCCTACATAACAAAAAGACCTCATTTTAAATTATGAGGTCTTTTTTATAATTTTAATTTTTTGTTATTAATTTTATTGCGGCATTATGCGGCTTCGGGAATTTCTTTTTTGTTTATAACGTTGTTTAAATATTCCTTAATGTTATCAAAAACGGTATAGTTTATAACCCCTTCGTTGTTGCCGTTTATATTAACTATATAACGGCGGTCGTTTATGCTTATAAACTTAATAACCGTAGTTTTGTTTGAATTACGGAATTTAAACGCAGCCCTAAATGCTTCTTTGCCGGTGGGATAAGTACTTTGAACATCCGGCTTAAGCGTTGTATAGTAAGAAAAATAGGTTCTTAAAAGCGAATCTTCCGCTTTTTTACCGTTATATTTAACCGAAGTTGTATTTTTTTCCGAATTATATGAAATATCAAAACTATGAGATTTATTGTCTGTTGTAAATGTCATATTACTTATATCTTCATAATTTTCCAAAAATGCAAAACGGTTATAAAATTCTTCTTGTTTTAAATCAAAACAGGTTAAGTTATCTTTAGATACTTTATAAATTACATTTACATCATTTAACATTAAGGCATAATACTGCGTGGTGCCTTCTTCTGTGTTTTCGGCAGTATTTTCTTCGGATTTTTGCAGCGTAGCTTTAATTTTTGTGGTTTTTCCGCTTAAATTGATATTTAAAATAACATCAGGATTATTTAATCCGTATTTTGCTATATCGTTAGCCGAAGGAGAAATTTTATAGGCATTAGACGCCACCAAACCGCCTTTAACAATATTAACAAACTGTTCAACTGCTTCGGCATCGGCATATCTGCTTATAGGTGTAGACATTCTGTAAGCCGCCAAGCTTTTGCCGGTGTAATCTATTTTAATTGTTTTTGGATAATTTTTTCCGCTTAAAGTTAAACTGTCTATATGGTCTAAAGTATTGTCATCCGTAATATAACTTTTATCAAGGCTTTCAACATCTACGGCTTCTATAATAGAGTTATTTACAAGTTCTTCCGCCGGTAAACAAAAATATTTTACCGTAGAAGGAGTAACTAAAAATATGCCGTCTTTAGCGCTTGTTTTAATATAATATCCCGTACCGTCCGGACATAAATTACCAACTGTAATAGAGTAGTCTTTTAAGCCGTTTTTGCCTGTAACACTAACGGTTGCCAGAGGATTATCAAATCCGTAGTTTAAAGTTGTATCAGTCATTTGACGGTCGGCGTTTAAGCTTGCGGCACTGTCTGCCATTGCCGATAAATAAGAATCGGCAATAATTTTTTCGTCGTAGCCTTCAAGCTTCCAAGCAACGTTTGTACCGCTTTCACTGCTGTTACTGTTATTACTGTTGCTGCTTTCGGAAGCTTTTTTATAAGAATTAATTGTAAAGGTTCCGTTTGCATTTTTAAAAACAATTTTAGAAATATTATTTGCCGAATTTGCCAAAACGGAAATGGTAGTTGATTTTTTATCTTCAATTTCTTTTTTGCTTTCGGGTAAAAGCCAAACTACCGTACAAACACCTAAGGCCAAAACAACTGCGGCTATAGCGGCGCAAATTAAAACCAAAGCTTTTTTCTTTTTTTTGGGCTTTTTGGTTACTATTGCGCTTTTTGCAAAAACCGTGGATTCCTGCTCTGTTTCTGCTTTTTCTTCTGCCGCCGGCATTTCTGTTTTTGAATTTTCCTTTAAAACGGAAGTTTTTTTAACAGAGGTTTCTTCAACAGAAGTTTTTTCGGCTTCTTTTAAATCTGCGTTTTTTAAAACGTCCGAATTTTCCGGTTGGTTTAAATCATCTATCTTCTTTTTCTTATTGTCCAAACAATTACACCTCCGGCAATTAATAAAATAGGAACTACAACTACAAACAAAACTCTTACAAAAACTTTAACCGCGTCGCTTGCAGGATTTGTAATGCCTGTAATACCCGTAATTTTAGGGTTAAAGGTTAAAGAAGTATTTCTTCCCGAAGCACTGTTTATAGAAAGCATTGCAAGCTCCATATTGCCAACGGAAGAATAACTTCCCCAATCTTCGGAAACAAAATCGCTTGTGGCAAAAGCCAAAACAGAAGAGCTTATCTCTTTGTTATCATCGGTAGTACGGGTATCTTTGGTTAATATAATAGTTGGGAAACTGCTTTGCGTGGCGCTGCTTGGAAAAGTGGTTTTTTGAGTTGTGCCCTTAGGTGCTACTAAACATGTACTTGAACTTTGAAGTAAAATATTTGTAGAGCGGTCTCCGCTGGTAGTATATAAAGTTTTAAAAGGAACATTACCTGTAGAAAGGTAAAATTTTGTACTGGCCGAAAGACTTGAAACAATATCGTTTTCGGATAACGTTTGCATAGGAGTTACGGCATTACCGTAGGTATTGTAAGAAGAGCTTTCGTAAACAACGCCATTTTCGGTGCCTATTCCCCAATCTTCCAAAAACATATTAAAGTTAGGGGTTTCGGGAGAACTTTGGCTGGCAAAGTAAACAACCGATTTGCCCAAATTTCCGCCGTTTTCCAAATAGTTATCTAATATTTTTAAAGAATTGCTTGAAAAATCGTTTTTAAGTTTTGAAATAATTAATACGTCGTACTGCTTTATTGCGTCTAACGTAAAATTACCGTCTACGGTAGAATAATCGTAATCGTAATTTTTTAAATAATCCTGTAAATAAGCAACGCTGTCGCTGTCGCAATTCTGTGTAATAATACCGGCTTTTTTTGTAATGCTCATGGCAACTTTATTTAAAGAGCCCGAAAGTGCATTTTCTAAATTGGAATAAGCAATTGTGTAGTAACCGGTATAAGAACTGCTTGTAGAAGAAGATTGCATAGAGTAAATATCTTTAAATGTTAATAAATCGGTTTTTGTGGAATTATCTTCTTTAGTGCACAAAACCAAAATATCTCCGTAGCTTATATCGCTGCTTACGGTACTGGCTATGTCGGAAAAGCTTGGGTCTTGCGAATCCCTGTAAGAAACCGAAATTTTATTTGCGTATTTGGGATATTCTTCAATAAGCCTTACAGTTTGGTTAAAGTAGCTGTACGGCGTATTGCTTTCCTGTACCTGATAATTGTTGTAAGCGTAATTTATCATTTCGCTGCCGGTATAACTTGCTTTGGTGGCGCAAACTATAACTTCTATTTTTTTAATATCGGTTTGTTTGTTTAATTTTTTTAAATAATCTATATTTTCCGCCGAAAGCTTGCTGGAGCGGTCGGCAGTAACGTCAATGGTTGTGGAATATTTATTTGCAATTAAAGCCGCAAGAATATTTGCCAAAACCAAAACGGCGCAAAAAATTGCAATAAAGGCTATAGAAAAGCTGCCTCTTTTAAAAGCATTTGCATTTTTTTCGGGATTAAACTCTTTTTCTTTTTTAAGCCTTTTGGCCTTTTTTTCTTTTTGTGTTTTTTCTTTTGAGTCTTTTACTTCTTTTTCTTCCGAGCTTTTCGCAATATCTTTTTCTTCTATCTTTGCTTCTTTTTCGGTAACGGAATTTTCGTTAGCCAAGGAAGCGTTGTTTTTTAATTCGTCGTTATTTTTTTTCATTTTAACTTCCTCCTTATGCCCAGCGTTTTCTTTCAATGGAACGGGTAGTTAAAAACAGGAATAAAGCCGTAACACTTAAAAAGAATATTATATTTGAAAAATCTATAATTCCCGAAGCAAAGCTGTTAAACCTTGATGTAAAAGAAACAAAATTACAAACGCCGGTAACTACCGCATTATTAAATATATTGCTGAAGTAGTCTATCATAAGTAAAAACAGAGAAACTATCATACTGAATACCGCCGAAATTATTTGGCTTTCGGTTGTAGATGAAATAAATACGCCTATTGAGATAATAGAAGCCCCAACCAAAGCGGCGCCTAAAACACAGCTTAAATAAAGTAACCAGTTAACGTCTGTTACTAAGGCAAATATAATGTTAAAAACAATGGTTATGGAATAGCCCAACATAAACAAACAAAATGCCGCCAAAAATTTGCCCGCCACTATTTTCCATATTTTTACGGGGCTTGTAAATAAAAGCTGGTCGGATTTTTGCCTTTTTTCTTCCGAAAAAAGTTTCATTGTAATTATGGGCGCTATAAGCATTGCGTAAGTGTTCATATAAACAAACGCATAGGCTATATTGCCGTAGTTTACATTAAAAAGATTTGCAAAAATTTGAGATAAAAAGAAGGTCATAATTGCAATAATTATAAATCCCATAGGAGAAGTAAAATAAGATTTGAATTCTCTTTTAAAAATGGCTTTCATTATTTTTCTTCCTCCCTTTTTTCTGTTTTGGTTTGCTTGGTTTTGCTTTTTTTGTTTTCGGTTTCTTCGTTTTCTTCGGTATCTCCGAAAACCGCTTTGTGCGCTGCCTTGCGGTTTTGCATATTAATTTCTTTTTTGGCTTTTGGTTTTGGGTGTTCGTTTTCTTTTTCGGTTTCTCCGTCTGCCGAATCCACCTTAACGCCTTCGGTCAACCTTAAGAAAATTTGCTCTAAAGTAAGTTTGTTTGAAGTCATTGTTAAAATAGGCCATTTACGTTCAGCTAAACGCTCAAATATTGCACGGCGTACATCCTCGCCTTCAAAAGGCTCTATAATGCAATCAAACGAGCCGGGTTCTATTACTCCCAAGCTTGTAATATCGCTTACGCCTTTTATATTTTTTAAAACTTTTAAAGCCGTTTCTTCCGGGGCTTGAATTCTAACGGTTAAAGCATGATCGCTTGACATTTTATCGGATAAATTTTCGGCGGTGTCGTCCGCTACGATTTCTCCGTTGTTAATAATAATAATTCTTTTGCAAACCGCTTGAATTTCCGAAAGTATATGGCTTGATAAAATGATGGTATGGTGTTTGCCCAACTTTTCTATTAAGTTGCGTATTTCTATAATTTGCTTGGGGTCTAAACCTACGGTAGGTTCGTCTAATATCAATACGTCGGGATTACCTATAAGCGCTTGTGCAATGCCTACGCGCTGCCTATAACCTTTTGAAAGATTTTTTATAAGGCGATTTTCTACGTTTTGAATATTTACCAAACGGCAAATTTCGTTTATGTGAGGAGCTTTTTGAAATTGCGCTTTTTTAAGGTCAAAGCAAAATTCCAAATATTCTCTTACCGTCATATCAACATAAAGCGGCGGTTGCTCCGGCAAATACCCTATGTGGCTTTTGGCTTCTTCGGGGTATTCCAAAACATTGTAACCCGCAATACTTGCGTTGCCCGAAGTTAAAGAAAGATAACCGGTTAAAATGTTCATTATTGTAGATTTTCCCGCGCCGTTAGGGCCTAAAAAACCAACAACTTCTCCTTCTTTAATACTAAAGCTTACATTTTTAACTGCGGTATGATTGCCGTACCTTTTGTAAAGGTTTTGCACTTCTACCATATTTTTAACCTCCAAAAAATATATAATTGCAATTTAAATATTATAAAATAAATATGTTGCAAATTTTTAAATAAAATATTAATATAAGTATTAATGTTTTTATTAACAAAACCGTTACGGCTTAAAATTTAAAAAGCCGCACAAAGTTTTTTGCATATATATTTAAGTATAACACAAAGCCTTTTTCAGTTCAATTTAAAATTAAATATAAAAGGCTTAAAAATTTATATATAAAGCTTTAAAAATTAAACCGAATATTAAACGAGAAAAAACGAAATATTAAACGGAATATTAAACGGAATGCGGTATTGGGCGGCTTACGGAAAAATTAAAATTTTTTTGCCTAAAAATATAAACTTTGCGGTAACGGCTGCCGCCGAAATAAAAAGCCGAAATAAAAAAACAAAATACAAACAAAAAATAAAATCTTTTAAAATCTTTTAATTTTATTTTACCCCAAACGGTTGAAAACAATATATTTTTTGGGTATAATAAAACTAAAAAATAAACATAAATTTTTTAAAAAACAAAAAACGTTTTATTAAAAGAAAAGAGGAATTTTAATGAGCGAGTGTACTCACGATTGTTCAAGCTGCGGCGAAAGCTGTAACGAACGCAAAAGTTTTTTGGAAGAGCCTAATAAAGGCACTAAAGTTAAAAAAATTATAGGCGTAGTAAGCGGCAAAGGCGGTGTGGGAAAATCTTTGGTAAGCGGAATTTCCGCCGTTGTAAGCAGCAGATTGGGCTTTAAAACCGCTTTATTGGACGCAGATATAACGGGACCCAGTATTCCTAAAATGTTTGGCGTAAACAATAAAAAACCTACTGCGGACGATAACGGACTTTATCCGGTAGAAAGTTCCTCCGGTATTAAAATAATGTCCCTTAATTTATTAACGCAAAACGAAACCGATCCGGTTGTTTGGAGGGGTCCGGTAATAGCCGGTACCGTTAAACAGTTTTGGACCGATGTGGTTTGGGGAGATATAGACTTTATGTTTGTGGATATGCCTCCGGGAACGGGGGATGTTCCGCTTACCGTTTTTCAAAGTATGCCGGTAGACGGAATTATTATAGTTACAAGTCCGCAGGAGCTTGTTGGTATGATAGTTGAAAAAGCGGTAAAAATGGCTGCTATGATGAATATTCCCGTATTGGGTTTGGTTGAAAATATGAGCTATGCCGTTTGCCCCGATTGCGGCAAAAAAATAAATATTTTCGGCGAAAGCAAAATAAACGAAACGGCGGAAAAGTTCGGTGTTCCGGTTTTAACTTCTATTCCCATAGACCCAAAACTTGCCGCCGCTGCCGATAAAGGCGCAATAGAATTATTTGACGGAGATTTTGTCAAACCCATAGAAGCTTGTTTGGAAAATTTAATAAAAAAATAATCCTTTGGCAGGCAAAAAGCGAACGAAAAAATAAAAGGTTGTAATTTGTATTAAACTTTACTTAATAAAAACAAATTCCGCCTTTTTTAAATTAAAATTTAAAAATAAAATTTTAATTTTGTAAAATATAAAAAGCATAAGAGGTGAATATATTGAAAAAAGTTTTAACAAAAAACTGGCAGTTGGCAATAGTAGAAAACCAAGAGGTTTTAAAGAGTAATTTTAATCCCAAAACCGCAAAAGAAGTTTTAAATTCCGGTTTTGAAATAATAAAAGCAACAGTTCCGGGAAATTTTGAACTTGATTTAATTAACGCCGGAAAACTTGAAGACCTTTATTTTGGAGAAAATATATTAAAAGCTCAGGAATTTGAAAACCGCCATCTTTATTATTGCTTATCTTTTGAGTTCGATTTTAAAAATAAAAAAGATTTTGACGCGTTTTTAAATTTTAAGGGTATTGATACCGTGGCGGAAATATATTTAAACGGTAAATTAATAGGATTTACCGAAAATATGTTTATAGAACACAAGTTTAAACTTAATGAAGAAAATACAAAAAACGGAATTAACGACCTTTTGGTACATATTTTGCCTTCCGAAATATACAGCCGAAAATTTTCGCTTACGGCAAACAGAGCGGCGCACCCTTGGAGCTATAATCAGCTTATTTTAAGAAAAGCGCCGTATATGTTCGGATGGGATATAATGCCGCGTGTGATTTCCGGCGGATTATGGCGCGAAGCGGAAATAGACTATGTTCCCAAAACTAATATAAAAAACTGTTTTTTGTTTACGCATATTTTAAACACGGCAAACAAAGAAGAAAATAAAGGCTGTGATAACAGCCGAAACGATAAAAATGATAATAACAATTATGCTCAATTAAGATTGGTTTTGGATTTTTGTGCCGAGGATGACTTTTTAACCGACTATTATATAAGAATAAGCGGTAAATGCAAAAATTCAAAATTTTGCAGCACCTTAAAGGTTTATTCTTTAAACGGTCAGTATACGTTTGATGTAAATAACGCTTTGCTTTGGTGGCCAAAAAACTACGGTGAACAAAATTTATATAACGTTACGGTTGAGCTTATTAAAATAAAAAGCCAAAAATTTAAAACTTTAAGCGAAGAACAAATTACAGAGGCTTTAAATTTAAATTTCTCTTTAAAAACAGCCGAAAATACGCAGGACGATTTTGAAGTTTTAGATTTTAAAAACTTTAATTTCGGTATAAGAACCGTTTATTTGCAAAGAACCTCTGTTGCAAAAGAAAACGGTAAATTTGAATTTTCAATAAACGGCAAACCGATTTTTGCTATGGGCACAAATTGGGTTCCTACCGATGTTTTTCCTTCAAAAAACAAAGAATATACTTTAAGAGTTTTAAAATATGCCGACGATTTGGGCTGTAATATTATAAGATGTTGGGGCGGCGGAATTTACCCCGATGAGGAATTTTATTCTTTTTGCGATGAACACGGAATTTTGGTTTGGCAGGATTTTGCTATGGCCTGCGGAAGATATCCTTTAACGGAGCGTATGAAAAATCTTATAAAAGAAGAAGTTGAATGGGTAGTTAAAAAGCTTAGAAACCATGCAAGCTTGCTTGTTTGGTCGGGAGATAACGAATGCGACGAAACCCTTATAGCAAACGCTGTATTTTTAAACGGACAAAGGCTTTTAAAACCTAATCCTAATTTAAATGAATTAACAAGAAATGTAATACCTTTTGTTTTAAACGAGGAGGATTATACAAGGCCTTACTTGCCGTCCAGCCCTTATTTTGACGAAGAAGCCTTTTTAAATTGGCCCAATCCGCCAAGCGAAACACATATGTGGGGACCGAGGGACTTTTTTAAAGGAGATTTTTATAAAAATAACAACGCACATTTTATATCCGAAACGGGTTACCACGGCTGTCCTTCTCCGAAAAGCTTAAAAAAATTCTTATCCGATAAAGCCTATAACGATTTAAACGCCTTTAATAATAAAGAATGTTTAAACGAAGAATGGAATTTGCACTGTACCTCTCCTTTTAAAGGTAAAAACGAAAACAATTACCGTGTGCCTTTAATGGTAAAACAAATAGAAGTGCTTTTTAAAACCGTAGAAAAATCCAGGGAAGATTTTGCAAGACAAAGCCAAATTTCTCATGCGGAAGCGCAAAAATACCTTATAGAAAGAATGAGAATTAAAAAGGGACATACGTTTGGCATTATTTGGTGGAATTTAGCAGACGGTTGGCCTCAGTTTTCGGAAGCGGCGGTAGATTGGTACGGTTGTAAAAAATTGGCTTACGGATATATAAAAAGGTCGCAAAGTCCGTTTTGTATTATGTGCGACGAGCCGCAAAGCGGATATTTAACGGTTGTGGCTTGTAATGATACTGTAGAAAACGTATCGGTAGATTTTAAAATAACCGGTATAAATTCCGATAATATTGTGGCAAGAGGAAAAGTTACCGTAGGTTCCGGTGAAGTTTTAAAATTAGGTAAGTTTTTTGAAGAAGATAACGAAATGTATAAAATAGAGTGGAGCGGAACCCAAAGCGGAATAAATCATTATACCGCTTCCATTTATAAATCTTTAAATTATAAAAACTATTTAAATCAATTAAAAAAAATAGGGTTTTATAACGAATTTGAAGGTTTTTAAAATTTTGTTTTCAGCGCTTACGGGTTTTGCGGCAAACCTTTGGTTTGCCAACCCCAAAAGCCTCGGCTTTTGGGGTTAAAAGGCTTTGCCTTTTGCAAAACCCGTAAAAAAATAAATTTAATATATAATTAAAGTAAAAAAAGGATAGCTTATAAGCTATCCTTTTTTGTTTTAAATATATTGTTATTTAATTAATGCAGTGCATAGGGCATTTTTCAACGCAAGCCTTGCAGTTTGTGCAATTATCGGTAATTACTTCCGCTTTGTTGTTTTCTATTTTTATTGCGTTAAAATTGCAGTTTTTTAAGCAAATGCCGCAGCCTATACATGCGGTTTTGCAAACTTTTCTGGCTAATGCGCCTTTATCTTTGTTACTGCAGTAATTTATGGTTTTAAAGGGATATTCAAAAAGCGAAATTATGCCTTTTGGACATATATTTGCGCATTTTCCGCAGCCGGTGCAATTATCGGTATTAACTTTAGCCTTGCCGTTTTCAATGCTTAAAGCATTAAATGCACAGGCATTAACGCAATCTCCAAAACCTATACAACCGTATTTGCAAGCCTTAGGTCCGCCTAAAACACTAATGGCGTCGTTACAACTGCGCGAGCCTATATAGTTATAAGAAGTATCGCAGTTATCCGAATTTCCATTGCATAATACAACTGCTTTTTTAATTTTAATTTCGGTATTAACGCCTAAAACAGCGGAGATTTTTTTAGCCGTATCGGCACCGCCCGGAGCGCACAAATTAGGCTCCGCTTTTCCTTCGGCTATTGCTTTTGCGTATTCGTCGCAGCCCGCAAAACCGCAGCCGCCGCAATTAGCACCCGGCAAACATTCTCTTACAGCCGTTTCTTTTTCGTTAGGCTTTACACCGAAAAACAAAGAGGCAATACTTAATATTAAACCTAAAAGCAGGGCAATACCGCCTATAATTAAAGCAGGAATAAGTATAACGTTTAACATTTCCATTTTTAATTCCTCCTTAAACTATACCGGCAAAGCCTAAAAACGAAAGGCTTACAATGCTTGCGGCAATAAGCGTTATGGGAAGTCCCAGTAAAAATTCGGGAATATTTGCTTTTTCCAATTTTGTTCTTATGCCCGCAAATATAAGCATAGCCAGCATATATCCCAAGCCGGCACCCAAAGCATTTGCCAAAGAATAAACAAAATTATAATTGTTTGTAAAGTTTAAAATAGTAATACCCAAAACCGCGCAGTTTGTGGTTATTAAAGGTAAATAAATACCTAAAGCGTTATAAATAGGCGGTAAAAACTTTTTAAGCAAAATTTCAATTAACTGTACCAAAGCGGCAATTATTAAAATAAAACTGAAAGTTTGCAAATAATCAAGCTTTAACGGAAGCAAAACATAGGTATATATGGGCCAGGTAGCGGCTGTGGCTACAACCATTACCAATATTACCGCAACGCTCATTGCAAAAGCGGTTTTTATTTTTTTGGATACGCCCAAAAACGGACAGATACCCAAAAATTTAGAAAGCACCATATTGTTTGTTAAAATTCCCGCTAAAATAACAGCAACTATTGTTTTAGTCATTGTTTTCAGCCTCCTTTAACGCACAGCCTTCGCAGTTTCCGTCGCATCCGGCTTTATTTTTAACGGGTTTGCCTTTTTTAGCTGCAATTTTGTTTGAAACGGTAACCAAAATTCCAAATACAAAAAATCCTCCCGGAGGTAATATCATAATAAGCATAGGCGGTAAAGCGCCGTTTAATACGGATACTCCGAAAATTGTTCCTGCACCCAAAAGTTCTCTTACAGCACCCATAACGGTAAGGGTTAAAGTAAAGCCCAAGCCCATTGAAAGGCCGTCTACAGCCGATAAAAGCGGAGGATTTTTAGCCGCAAACATTTCGGCTCTTGCAAGAATAATGCAGTTAACAACAATTAAGGGTAAATAAATACCCAAAGCTGCGTCTATTGCCGGTAAATATGCTTTAACTATCATTTGAGCCAAAGTAACAAAGCCCGCAATAATGGTTATGTATGCCGGAATTCTTACTTTGTCGGGAATAATTTTTCTTAATAAAGAAACCATAAATCCGCTGCATATTAACACAAATGTTGCAGCCAAACCCATACCTATACCGTTCATAGCGCTTGTGGTTATGGCAAGCGTAGGGCAAGTGCCCAAAACAAGTCTTAATACGGGGTTTTCGTTTAAAATACCGTTAAACAAAACTTTTTTATAATTTGTAGCTTTGGAAGTTTTTTGTTCTTTGTTTTCACACGGTAAATTTTTATTTGTTTTTTTATCGTTGCTCAATTATTCCACCACCTTTTCATATTCGGTTAACGCTTTGTTTACTGCCGATTTTACGGCAGTAGATGTTATGGTGGCGCCGGTTATGGTAGAAACATCGTTTAAGTTTTGTTTGTTTTTAAATTGGCTTAAAAACGAATCCTTTGTAACGGTTTGTCCCAAGCCGGGAGTTTCGTTTGAAACGTCCGTCATAACAACCGAAGTTATTTTTTTATCTGCTATGCCTATTATTGCGGTTACTTCTCCGCCGTAGCCGTTAACCGTAACTTTATAACAGTAGCCAACGGTTTTGCCTTGCTTTTGCGCTTTAAACGAAACCATATTGTCTTCG
Organism: Oscillospiraceae bacterium; assembly: GCA_902796905.1. GTDB lineage: Bacteria > Bacillota > Clostridia > Oscillospirales > Acutalibacteraceae > UMGS1279. The sequence goes on from CADBQU010000013.1 coordinate 51,457, forward strand.
TTTTTAATTTCGGTAAAGTCGTCTGCGTTTATAACTTCTTTTAACGCGGCGTTTTCGGTCTGCTTGTTTTTTTGTGCTATTAACGGCGAAGTGATATTGTTGGTTAATGCCAATATAGCGGTTAATGTTAAGCAAATAGCGGCTAAAATAAGCGCCGGTTTTATAATAAGTTTAAAATTTTTCATTTGCTACGCCTCCTCAAAAAACGGTTTGCGGGAGGGTATTTTTTCTATTAACGGCGTAAATAAATTCATAAGTAAAATACTGTACGAAACGCCTTCGGGTAAATTGCCGAAAGACCGTATTAAAACGGTTATTATACCGGCACCTACACCGAATATAAGTTTACCCAAATTACTTGTTGGACTTGTAACATAATCGGTAGCCATAAATACCGCGCCCAGCATTACGCCGCCGCACAAAACCGCCGCTACCGAAAGCTTAAAGTTACCGCTTAAAATAAAGGTAAACAAAAATGTGGTTCCTATAAAGCTTAACGGAATTATGGGAGAAATTACTTTTCTTAAAACCAAATAAATTCCGCCCAAAAGAATAAGCAAAGCCGAAGTTTCGCCTATACATCCGGCGTAATCTCCCAAAAATAATCTAAGCATTGAATATTCTCCGCCGAAAGAGCCGTAAGTTAAACCTATTTCTTTAATAGGCGTTGCACTGGAAACTACGGTTGTATTGCTGAATACCGGTGTAAACGAACTCATTAATGTTGGGAAAGACACCATTAAAATAATTCTTGCGGTTATTGCCGGATTTGCAAAGTTTTGACCTAATCCGCCGAACATTCCTTTAACTATAACCACAGCTATAAGACTGCCTAAAGCGGCTATCCATAAAGGAATGGCAGAAGGAAGATTGTATGCCAAAAGAAGACCCGTTACAACCGCGCTTAAATCTTTAATTGTGGTTTCTTTTTTTATTGCTTTGTTAAAAAGATATTCTCCTATTACGGCAGAAGCTACGCAAACCGCAATAACAAGCAAAGCCCTAAATCCGAAAAAAATCGTTCCGGCTATGCCTAACGGAGCCAAAGCTATAATAACATCCAGCATTATATCGTGAGTTTTTTCTTTGCCGGATATATGAGGCGAGTTATTCGCATACAGTTTCATTATTTATTTCCCGCCTTTCTTATAATTTGTTTTGCCGTGTGAATTCTTTGTGTGAGTTTTCGTGAAGCCGGACAAATGTATGTACAGCATCCGCATTCCATACAGGTAGAAGCGTTTAAGCTTTTTAAAACATCCGCCCCTTCGTTATGTTCAACGGCAAACGCTATTTCTCTGGGCCTTAATCTCATGGGGCAAACCCCTTCGCATTTTGCGCATCTTATACAGGGGGTTTCTTCATTTGGTTTTGCCAAACTTCCTTTAAAAGCCAATATAGCATTGTTTTGTTTTATAAGCGGCGCGTTAACGTCTTCTATGGCTCCGCCCATCATAGGACCGCCGAAAAGTACTTTGTCGTAATCTTCACACTGCGCAAAGTTTAAAATATCTATAATAGGCGTTCCTATAGGACACATAACGTTTTGGGGCTTTTTAACCGCATTGCCGTCTACCGTTACGCGTTTTTCCACCAAAGGCATACCGGTTTTAATAAATCGGTGCAATACCGCAACGGAAGTAACGTTCATAACAATAACGCCTACGTCTAAAGGAAGCTTGTTTGTGGTAACTTTTCTTTTAAGCGCTGTATAAATCAATACTTTTTCGGCACCTTGCGGATATCGTGATTTTAATTTTAAAAGCTTTATTTCGTTGTTTACGTCCCTAACGTTAGACGCAATATCGTAAAAAAGTTTTATAGCTTTGGGCTTATTGTCTTCTACGGCAATAATACAGTTTTTAATGCCCAGCATTTCTTTAACAAAATAAATGCCTTCCAAAACATCTTTTGGGTTTTCCATACATTCGCGGTAGTCGGTTGTAATGTACGGCTCGCATTCCGCGGCGTTAATAATTAAGGTATCCGCCGGTTTTTCTTTGCTTATATTAAGTTTAATATGGGTGGGGAAACCTGCTCCGCCCAAACCTACCAAACCGCATTCTCTTGCGGCTTTAACCAAATCGTCTTTGTTTTTAACAATAAACGGTTTTAAATCCGGATCCTTTTCATCCGAAAAATCATTTTCTATAAATATGGCCTTACATTTATTGCCGTTGGCTGTAGTAACCATATCTATTTTTTTTACTGTTCCCGAAACGCTTGAAAATATAGGGGCACATACCGGCTTGTCGCTGTCGGCAATTTTTGTGCCTATATAAACTCTGTCGCCAACCTTTTTTAAAGGCTCGCACGGAGCGCCTATATGCTGAACCAAAGGAAGTATAACGGTTTTAACCGGAGAAATTCTAACCGTTTCACTTTCGGCAGTGTTTTTTTTGTGCGAAAGGGTTATGCCTCCCGGAATTTTTGCTTTCGGAGATAAAATTTCTTTTTTTTCCATTAAGCTCTCTCCTTTAGTGGGACAGGTTCCAGTCCTGCCGCACCGGTGTGTTTTTGTGTATGAATTGCGCCAAACCAAAACTAAAGTTTTGGGAAAAGCCGAAAGGCTTTTCGGCAAAGCTTTGCTTTGCCTTTGGCGCTTATAAACAATTTAAATTTTTGCCAATGCGTTTTCAATATCGCTAATAATGTCTTCGGTGTTTTCCAAACCAACGCTGAATCTTACAAGTCCCGGATTAATACCGGCGGCTATAAGCTGCTCGTCCGTTAACTGCCTGTGTGTAGCGCTTGCAGGATGCAAAACGCAGGTCCTTATATCTGCCACATGCACTTCGTTGGAAGCTAACTTTAAATTATCCATAAATTTAACGGCGTTTTCTTTTCCGCCTTTAATATCAATGGAAATTACTCCCGAAGGTTTTCTTAAATATTTTTTCGCTAAATCGTAATATTTATCGCCTTTAAGACCGGGAAAACGTACAGCTTCTATTTTATCGCTGTTTTTAAAATATTCCGCTACCTTTAAAGCGTTTTCGGCATAACGGTCCATTCTTATCGCCAAGGTTTCCAAACCTATGTTAAGTAAAAATGCGGAATTGGCCGAAGGATATGCGCCGAAATCTCTCATAAGCTGCATTCTGGCTTTCATAATGTAGGCAAGTTCTTTGTAAGCTTTTGTATATATTGTTCCGTGGTAAGATTCATCCGGTGTGGTAAAATCGGGGAACTTTCCGTTTTCCCAATTAAATTTTCCGGAATCCACTATAACTCCTCCTACCTGCAAAGCATGTCCGTCCATATATTTGGAAGTGGAGTGAACAACAATGTCGGCTCCGTAATTTATAGGTTTGCAGTTAATGGGAGTGGCAAACGTGTTGTCCACAATAAGCGGAACGCCGAAGCTGTGAGCGGCATTTGCCCATTTTTCAATATCTAAAACCGATAATGCGGGATTAGCCACCGTTTCGCCGAATGCGCATTTTGTATTAGGCTTGAACGCTTTTTTGATTTCTTCCAAAGGAGCGTCGGCGTCTACAAAAATACATTCAATTCCAAGCTTTTTAAGCGTTACGGCAAAAAGGTTTATGGTGCCGCCGTAAATTTGGCTTGCCGCTACAAAGCTGTCGCCCGAATTACATAAATTTAAAACGGAGATTAAAGACGCCGCTTGACCGGCAGAAGTGCACATAGCGGCCTTGCCGTTTTCAAGTGCGGCAATTTTTTCTTCAACGGCCATTACCGTGGGGTTTTCAAATCGGGAATAAATAAGAGCTTTGGAAGGGTCGTCAAAAACATCTCCTACATCTTTGGTTGAATCAAAAACGTAAGTTGTGCTTTGCACAATAGGTAAAACCCTGGGTTCGCCGTTTTTTGGCGTATAGCCCGCATGCAGGCATTTTGTTTCGTCTTTCAATTTAAATCCTCCGTTTCTTTATTTGCGGTTTTGTTTTTTTATTTGTGTATATTTTTATATGTTATATTTTTTAATTTATATTTTCTGTTTTCTGTATTTTTATAAAAATTATAAAAATATAAATATAAAATTTTGAAAATTATTAACAATAATTCAAATCCCTTGCAAAAGCAAAAATAGAATTATAAAAACCGTAAGAGTTATATAAGTGAAATTTAAATTTATAGTACAGCAAAAATATTAACTCATTATAAACAGTTTATAAAATTTAAAATAAAAAATATTTTGCAAAGTAAATTTATGGCAAATTAATTTTAATAATTACTTAATATTTGCTTGATTTTTACTGAAGTATTTAATTAAATATTATAACATAAAACCGAACTTTGTCAAATTATAAAGACAGTAAAAATTTAAAAAAATATTTATTTTTTACCGATATTTTAGCCGATAACTTACGGCGGTTTTAAAAAGGCTTTGCCTTTTTAAGCCGAAACTTTTGTTTCGGCTTATGCAAACCTTTGGTTTGCATAAAACCGCCGTAAAAAATACAAAAAAATAAAACCGTTAAATATGCACTCAGCCTTATTTAACGGTTTTATTAATTTTAAACAAATTTTAAATACAAATTTAAAAGTAAAAATTTTTATTCTTTTTCGGACAATCTTCTTCCCATTAAAACACCCATAGCCGAAGCCATCATAAGACCTCTGGTCCAACCGGAAGAATCACCCAAACAGTAAAGCCCTTTTATGCTGGTGGTTAAATTTTCATCCATTTTAACCCTGTTAGAATAAAATTTAAGTTCGGGAGAATAAAGCAGAGTTTCACTGCTGGCAAAACCCGGAACAACATAATCCATGGCTTTTATAAAGTTTATAATATTTGTCATGGCACGGTAGGGCATAGCGGCGGTAATATCGCCTGCAACGGCATCGGGTATTGTGGGTTTTACGTTGCTTTGGGAAAGCTCTTTTTCCCAAGTTCTTTTACCGTCTAAAATATCGCCGTAGCGCTGAACCAGTATTTTGCCGTTGGCAAGCATATTTGTAAGTTCCCCAACTTTTTGCGCATATTCAATAGGTTGGTTAAAAGGATATGTAAAGTTATGCGAAACCAAAATGGCAAGATTGGTGTTGTTGCTTTTTAAATCTTTGTAAGAATGACCGTTTACAACCGCCAAATTATTGTCGTAATTTTCCTGGCTTACAAATCCGCCGGGATTTTGGCAGAAAGTTCTTACTTTGTTTTTAAACGGAAGAGGATATCCTATAAGCTTAGATTCGTATAAAACTTCGTTTACTTCTTCCAAAATTTCGTTTCTTACTTCTACTCTTACGCCTATATCAACGGTACCGGGCTGATGAAGAATGTTGTGCTTTTCACATTCTTTTTCAAGCCATTCGGCGCCTTTTCTTCCGGTAGCAACCACAACATCCGAAGCGTAAACGGTTCTCTCGTTTCCGCCTTTGGAATCTTCAAAAACCGCGCCTATGCAAGCGCCGTTTTCAATTATTATATCTTTGCATATTGTGCTAAACCAAATTTCCACACCGCTGTTAAGCAAATACTCCTGTAAATCGTAGTAGATTTTTTGGGCTTTTTCGGTGCCCAAATGCCTTATGGGGCAATCTACAAGTTTAAGACCGGCTTTAATGGCTCTGCGCCTTATTTCTTTAACCTTTTGTTCTTGGCCTAAACCTTCAACGTGAGGATCCGCGCCGAACTCCAAATAAATTTTATCGGTATAGTTAATGGTTTCCTGAGCCTTTTCCGCACCTATAAGCGTAGGTAAATCGCCACCTACTTCATAACTTAAAGAAAGTTTGCCGTCGGAAAAAGCGCCTGCTCCCGAAAAGCCGGTGGTAATGTGGCAAAACGGTTTGCAATTTACGCACTCTTTTGTTTTTGCCTTGGGGCATCTGCGTTTTTCAACGCTTACGCCCTTTTCAACCATAAGTATTTTCTTTTTGCTGCCTTTACGTAACATTTCCACGGCGGTAAAAATACCGGCGGGCCCTGCTCCGATAATCAAGCAATCATATTTCATCAGTCGTTTGTCTCCTCTTTATAAACAAATTCGGCAATTTCGTTTTTTAATGTGTTTAATTCGTTTTCGTCGTTGGTGTTTGCTCTTAACAAGCAGGGCTTGGTTAAATCCAAACTGAAAATACCCATAATGCTTTTTGCATTAACGGTATATTTACCCGAAATCAAATCGAGTTCATAATTTTTAAGCATTGCCAAATTAACAAATCTTTTAACATCCTCTAAAGTATTAAAATATAATTTTTCTTCGTACATTTTTAAAATCCTTTCAAAACCCATTTACATTTTATGTAACAATTTTTAATAAAAAGAGTATAGATATATTTTTTATTAAAAATATTTATTACACACAACTCAATAGTATAAACTATTTTTTTAAAAAAAGCAACTTTTAAGTTTAAAAAACTGTACAAATTTTGTTTAATATGGTAAAATAAACATATATAAAATACAAATAGCAAAACATAAGGAGTGTTTAATAATGGAAGATTTTTCGGCTCTTTGTTTAAAAAGGGAAAGCTGCAGAGATTATAAAGTAAAAGAAGTGGACGAAGAGATTATAAAAGAAATTTTAAAGGACGCTCTTAACGCTCCGTCTGCCTGCAATTCTCAACCGTGGCATTTTTACAGTGTTTCAAAAGACAATGCAAAAGCTTTTAGAAAGTTTATAGGAGACGGACTTGGTATTATAAACGGCTTTTGCAAAAACGTACAAAACTTTATAGTAATAACGGAAACACCGGCAAAGTTAAAACCGGGTGTTTTGGGAGATAAGCAAAAGTTTGCTCAAATGGATATAGGCGAAGCCACGGCGTATTTAACGCTTTCGGCAAAATCAAAAGGTGTGGACAGCTGTATTATGGGCTTGTTCTCAGAAGAAAAAATTAAAAAGTTTTTGGAAATACCCGAAGAATATAAAGTAAGGATTGTTGTGGCTTTGGGTTACGGAGTAAAAGAAGAGCCAAGACCCAAACAAAGGAAAGATTTTTTTGAAAAAGTTACTTTAAAGTAATAAACAAAGCAAAAATTAAACAATTATATAATAGGTACAAAAATATACGGGCGCAAGCCCAAAGCCTTTGGCTTTGCAAAAGCTTTGCTTTTGCCCAAAAACAATTTTTGTTTTTGGGGGCTTGCGCCCTAAAGCAGGTGTAAATTATGATAATGGATATACATTCGCATACATATTACAGCAACTGCGGCAGGGATAATCCCAAAGATATTATAAACGCCGCTGTAAACGGCGGTATAGAAGTTTTCGGTATAAGCGACCATAACTATAACGTGGGAGAAAAACTTGAACGGTATAAAACCGAAATTTTAAATTTAAAAGAAGAATACAAGGGAAAAATAAAGCTTCTTTTGGGGTTGGAGCTTGCAACGGTTCCGAATTTAAACTTTACCGAGCCTTGGCTGCTTGACGATTTTGATTACTGTTTGTTAGAGCATATAGACAGAATTGATAGTACCGTGGGCTTGGATGTGCCCGAATACAGGAAAGATTTTAAATGCGAATTCGGCATAGCGCACACCGATTTGATAGATTTGGCAAGAATAAAAGGTTTGGACCCGTTGAAGTTTTTAACTTATTTTGCAGAGAACAATATTTTTTGGGAAATGAATGTTAATTACGATTCCGTACACAACTATAACGAACACGGTTATGTTAAACGCTTTATTAAAAGCAAGGAAGAACAGGACATTGCAAGAAAATCCGGCATAAAAATTTCGGTTGGATTTGACGGACACAGAGTAGAAGACTATAATCCCAAAAGGGTTATAGATATGTGCAGATTTTTAGAGGAAAACAATTTGCCCATGAAAACTTTTAAATAAATTTATAACGGATTTAACAAGGGAAATAAAATTTAAAGCTTTTTGAATTTTATTTCCTTTTTGTTTTTTATTTCTTTTTATTTATTAAAACTTATTAAAACTTAAAAAAATTTTCAAAAATATTTAATATTTACCACTTGACATCTTGAAAATGCTTTGTTATAATAATAAACTGCACAATAGTGGGTGATTATACGCTTTTTACCCTGTTTTTGCCTAAAAAAATTGCTGTTAACATTAATAAAATCCGCTGAATTTTACGGCGTTGTATTAATGTTATATACCAATATATTATGTGTGCAAAAACAAAAAAGAAAAGCGATAGTTGCATCCTTTTTAAAGGAAGTACTTAAAAAATAATAAGGAGTGATTAAAGCCTATGGCGCCGAGAAAGGTTAAGCTTGGAAACAATGAACGCATGAGCTTTTCGAAGATTGACGAAGTCATAGATATGCCTAACCTCATAGAGGTACAAAAAGACTCTTATAAGTGGTTTATAGAGACAGGGCTTAGAGAAGTGTTTGAGGAAATGTCCACAATAAAGGATTATTCCGAAAATCTGGAGCTTAAATTTACCACCGATTACAGATTGGATGACACTCCTAAATACAACGTTTTGGAATGCAAAGCGAGAGACGCCACATACAGCGTTCCGCTTAGGGTTAAAGTTCAGCTCTTTAATCATGAAACCGGAGAGATTAAAGAGAACGAAGTATTTTTAGGCGAAATTCCGCTTATGACCGAAAGCGGTACATTTGTAATAAACGGTGCGGAACGCGCTGTTGTATCACAGCTTGTTCGTTCCCCCAGTGTTTATTATGAATTTGACGATAAATCAAGACCTCCCAGAATGTTTTTACATTCTACGGTTATTCCCAACAGGGGCGCTTGGATTGAATGCGAAGCGGATATAACCGAAGTAAACGACGGAGAACCTATTTACGTTAAAATAGATAAAAACCGCCGTTTTCCGTTATCTACATTTGTTCGCGCTTTAGGCGTATATTCCGGAATAATTGAAGAAGAAAAAGGTAAGAAAGACGCCGGACTTGAAAATTGCTATTATTGGGCAAGAAGTACGTTTGGCGATATGCCTTTGGACAAAAACAGCGACATAGAAAACGTTTTGGGTATAGACGAGCGTTTGAGCGGAACTTTTGAAAAAGATACCGCAAAAGATTCGGTAGAAGCTGTTTTGGAGGTTTACAAAAAGCTTCGTCCGGGCGAACCTGCCACAGCGGAAGGCTCGGCGGGCTACTTAAGGCAGCTTTTGTTTGATGCCAGAAGATACGAGATTTCGAGAGTAGGTCGTTATAAATACAATAAAAAGCTTTCGTTTATAGGCCGTGCGGAGGGCACAACCTTAGCCCGTCCGGTAGCGGATTCTTACACGGGAGAATTGTTGTTTGAGGCCGGAGAAAAAATTACAAGAGAAACGGCTTTAAAATTACAGGCTGCCGGCGTTACCGAAATTTTTGTTACTTTAGAAGAGTTCGGCGACAGAGATTTTAAAATTTTAACCAACGGTATGGCTCCTTTGGAAACGCTGGTTTCGGGAAAAGTTTACGAAAAGGTTAAAGACGAAATTAAAGAGTGGGTATATTATCCGCTTGCAAGAGAAATTATTGATTCCGCCGAAGGCGACAATGAGCTTATAAAAGCGTTAAGAGAAAATGCCGATTATTTAATGCCTAAACATATAACCGTTCCGGATATTTTGGCTTCGGTTAACTATTTTATCAATTTGCCGTACGGTATAGGCAAAGACGACGATATAGACCATTTGGGCAACAGGCGTATACGCTCGGTAGGCGAGCTTTTGCAAAATCAGTTCAGAATCGGTTTTTCGAGAATGGAAAGAACCATAAGAGAAAAAATGACTTTAATGAGTCAGGACCCCGATTCCATTACTCCTTTAACATTAATTAACGCAAGGCCCGTAGGTGCGGCTATTAAAGAGTTTTTCGGTTCCAGTCCGTTATCTCAGTTTATGGACCAAACCAATCCGCTTTCGGAATTAACTCATAAACGCCGTTTGTCCGCTTTGGGTCCCGGCGGTTTATCAAGGGACAGAGCTTCGTTTGAAGTAAGAGACGTTCATTATACCCATTACGGACGTATGTGTCCTATAGAAACCCCTGAAGGTCCTAACATAGGCCTTATATCTTATCTTGCTACTTATGCAAGAATTAACGAATACGGATTTATCGAAGCTCCGTTTAGGCGTATAGACAAAGAAACCGGTAAGGTTTTGGAAGAAGTAGTTTATATGACTGCGGACGAAGAGGATAACTTTATAGTAGCTCAGGCTAACGAACCTCTCGATAAAAACGGACACTTTAAAAATTCAAAGGTTAACGCCCGTTTCCAAGACAGATTTATGGAAGTACCGGCAGAAAAAGCCGATTTTATGGATGTATCTCCTAAAATGGTTGTGTCTGTTGCAACGGCTATGATACCTTTCTTGGAAAACGATGATACAAACAGAGCTCTTATGGGTTCTAACATGCAAAAGCAGGCGGTTCCGCTTTTAAAAACCGAAAATCCTATAGTAGGTACAGGTATGGAATATAAAGCGGCGGTAGACTCCGGCGTTGTGGTTTTGGCAAAAGAAGACGGCGAAGTAATGCATGTTTCGGCAACTACTATTTCCATTAAAGAAAAAGGCGGAAACGTAAGAGATTACGAACTTATTAAATTTTTACGTTCCAACCATGCTACCTGTATTAACCAAAGACCTATAGTTAAAAAAGGCGAAAAGGTAGTAAAGGGACAGGTAATAGCGGACGGTCCGGCTACAAGCAACGGCGAAATTTCTTTGGGTAAAAACGCCTTGATAGGCTTTATGACCTGGGAAGGCTATAACTACGAAGACGCTGTTTTAATTAACCAAAGATTGGTTAGGGATGACGTTTATACTTCTATTCATATAGAGGAACACGAGCTTGAAGCCAGAGATACAAAATTAGGACCCGAAGAAATTACAAGAGATATACCGAACGTAGGCGAAGACGCCTTAAAAGACCTTGATGAAAGAGGTATTATAAGAATAGGCGCAGAGGTTCGTTCGGGAGATATTCTTATAGGTAAAGTAACTCCTAAAGGCGAAACCGAGCTTACAGCCGAAGAAAGACTTTTAAGAGCGATATTCGGCGAAAAAGCAAGAGAAGTAAGAGATACTTCTTTAAGAGTTCCGCACGGAGAATACGGCACTATAGTTGACGTTAAAATATTCACGCGTGAAAATTCTTCGGAACTTTCCGCGGGCGTAAATATGGTTGTAAGAGTATACATTGCCCAAAAGAGAAAAATCTCCGTAGGAGATAAAATGGCCGGTAGACACGGTAATAAGGGTGTTGTATCCAGAATACTTCCAAGCGAAGATATGCCGTTCTTAAAAGACGGTACGCCGCTTGATATAGTTTTAAATCCTTTGGGCGTTCCTTCCCGTATGAATATCGGTCAGGTACTTGAAGTTCATTTGGGATATGCGGCAAAGGCTTTGGGCTGGAAGGTTTGCACCCCCGTATTTGACGGCGCACACGAAGCCGATATTGTTGAATGCTTTAAAAAGGCTAAAATGATAAACGGAGAGTACGTTGACAGAATAGAGGGCGAACACGAGATAGACGAAAGCAAGATAGACGGTAAGTTTACGTTGTACGACGGCCGTACGGGTGAAAAATTTGATAACCCCGTAACCGTAGGATATATGTATTACTTAAAATTGCATCATCTTGTTGACGATAAAATACATGCCCGTTCTACAGGTCCTTATTCTCTTGTAACGCAGCAGCCTTTGGGCGGTAAAGCTCAGTTCGGCGGTCAGCGTTTCGGAGAAATGGAAGTTTGGGCATTGGAAGCTTACGGCGCTGCCTACAGCTTGCAGGAAATTCTTACCGTTAAATCGGACGATGTTGTAGGACGTGTTAAAACCTATGAAGCCATAGTTAAGGGACAAAATGTTCCCGAACCGGGAGTACCCGAAAGCTTTAAGGTATTAATTAAAGAATTGCAGTCTTTGGGTCTGGATGTTGAAGTTTTGGACAAAGACCACAAAGCTATTGATTTAAAACAGTCGTTTGAAGAAGACGAAGAGCCTAACTTTATTCCGGAGCGTTCCGGCGAAGCCGACGGTGCGGAAAATGCCGCAGCCGAAGGTACGGCAGAGGAAGACGAAGAATTGTTTGACGAAAAAATGGTGGCGGACGATTTGGACGGTTTTGCTTTGGAAGACGAAAACGGCGAAGCAATTACAGATGAACAAGACGAAGCGGAAGACGCTTTTATAACCGAAGAATAGGAGGGAAAAGCTAATGGAAAAAATTGAGTTTGAATCGATTAAAATTGGGCTTGCATCCCCCGAACAAATAAGAAGCTGGTCTTCGGGAGAAGTTAAAAAACCCGAAACCATAAATTACCGTACGTTAAAGCCCGAAACCGACGGACTTTTCTGCGAAAGAATTTTCGGACCAACAAAGGACTGGGAATGTCATTGCGGTAAATATAAAAGAATTCGCTTTAAAGGCAAAGTATGCGAACGCTGCGGCGTTGAAGTAACCAGAAGCAAGGTTAGAAGAGAACGTATGGGCGTTATAGAGCTTGCCGCTCCCGTATCGCATATATGGTATTTTAAAACAATTCCTTCAAGATTAGGTTTAACATTAGACCTTTCTCCCAGAGCTTTAGAGCAGGTACTTTATTTTTCTCAGTATATAGTAACCGACCCCGGAGATACTCCTTTACAAAAAATGGAGCTTTTAACCGAAAAGGCTTACAGAGATTACCGTGAAAAATACGAGGACGATTTTAAAGCCGGAATAGGCGCGGAAGCCATAAAAGAGCTTTTAAAAGAAATAGACCTTGAAAAAACCTGTGCAGAGCTTAGAGAAGAGCTTGAAACCGCATCCAGCCAAAGAGCGGCAAGAATTTTAAAAAGACTTGAAGTTTTAGACGCTTTCAGGCTATCCGGCAACCGTCCGGAATGGATGATATTAGACGTTATTCCGGTAATTCCTCCGGATTTACGTCCTATGGTACAGTTAGACGGCGGACGTTTTGCAACCAGCGATTTAAACGACCTTTACCGCAGAGTAATTAACCGTAATAACCGTTTAAAGAGATTGTTGGAATTAAATGCGCCGGATATAATTGTAAGAAACGAAAAGAGAATGCTGCAGGAAGCGGTTGACGCTTTAATAGATAACGGCAGAAGAGGCAAACCCGTAACGGGCCCAAACAACCGTCCTTTAAAATCTCTTTCGGATATGCTTAAAGGTAAGCAGGGAAGATTCCGTCAAAACTTGCTTGGTAAACGTGTTGACTATTCAGGACGTTCGGTTATAGTTGTAGGACCGGAATTACAAATGTATCAGTGCGGACTTCCTAAAGAAATGGCTTTAGAGTTGTTCAAACCGTTTGTTATGAAACGCTTGGTTAAAACGGAAATTGCAAACAACATTAAAAAAGCAAGAAAAATGGTAGACCGTGCAGAGCCGGAAGTATGGGATGCACTTGATATTGTTATTAAAGAACATCCGGTACTTTTAAACCGTGCTCCTACGTTACACCGTTTGGGTATACAGGCTTTTGAGCCGGTATTGGTAGAAGGCAGAGCTTTAAAACTTCACCCGTTGGTATGTACCGCTTACAACGCCGACTTTGACGGCGACCAGATGGCGGTTCACGTTCCGCTTTCGGCGGAAGCCCAGGCAGAAGCCAGATTTTTAATGTTGGCTGCCAACAACCTTTTAAAACCCTCCGACGGAAAACCGGTTACGGTTCCTACGCAGGATATGGTTTTGGGTTCGTACTATTTAACAATTATTAAAGATGACGAATTGGGCGCGCCTTATAAAGATGAAGAAGGCAATGTTCATTATAAAACCTATGCCGATAAAGACGAAGCGGTTATGGCTTACGAAACCGGTAAATTAGGTTTGCACAGCCATATTAAAGTAAGGCATATAGGCACCGACAAAAACGGAAAGAGAATTTCCCGTTTGGTAGACGCTACGGTTGGATTTATTATATTTAACTCTTCTATTCCGCAGGATTTAGGCAGAGTTGACAGAACCGCAGAAGGCCACGAATTTGACCTTGAAATAAGTCCTTTTGATAAAAACGGAAAAGTTAACAAGGTTGACAAGAAAAAGCTCGGCGCTATTATAGACGATTGCATAAGAGTTCACGGAACAAGCGAAACCGCTTTGGTACTTGATAAAATTAAAGCTACCGGCTTTAAGTATTCTACAAAAGGCGCCATAACGGTTGCCGTTAAAGACGCGGTTATTCCGCCTAAAAAAGCCGACATAATGAAAGAAGCGGAAAAAACCATCGATAAGGTTTCGGAAGCTTACAATATGGGCTTTATAAGCGACGAAGAAAGAAGTTCTAAAATTATTGAAATTTGGAACAAAGCAACCGAAGATGTTGCCGACGCTTTGAAAGATAACTTAGACGAATTCAACCCCATATTTATGATGGCCGATTCGGGCGCCCGTGGTTCTATGAGCCAGATAAGACAGTTGGCAGGTATGCGCGGACTTATTGCCAATACTGCAGGTAGGGTTATTGAAGTTCCTATAAGAGCTAACTACCGTGAAGGTTTAAATATATTGGAATACTTTATATCTTCGCGTGGTGCGCGTAAAGGTTTGGCCGATACCGCTTTGCGTACAGCAGACTCCGGCTATTTGACCAGACGTTTGGTAGATGTTTCTCAGGATGTTATTGTAAGAGATGACGATTGCGGAACAGACGAAGGATTGGATATAACCGCAATTACCGAAGGACGCCAGATGATAGAGCCTTTATACGAGCGTTTAATAGGCAGATATTTGCTTAATGATTTTGTTGACGAAGACGGAAACGTTCTTGTTTTGAAAGATAAAATGATGGATGTTAACGACGCTAAGAAAATTGAAAGCATTGTTAACGAAAAAGCGCTTAAAAAGGCCGGAAAAGAAGAATTTGTTGACCTTACGGACGAAGAAAAACCGGTTGTACAAATTCGCTCTATTTTAGGTTGTCATTCTCCACACGGTGTATGTCGCAAATGCTACGGCGCAAACCTTGCAACGGGAAGACCCGTAACGGTTGGCGAGGCCGTAGGTATTATAGCGGCACAGTCCATAGGCGAACCCGGTACGCAGCTTACGATGCGTACGTTCCATACGGGCGGTATTGCAAGTACGGAAGATATTACACAAGGTTTGCCGCGTGTTGAAGAATTATTTGAAGCCAGAAGACCGAAACGCTGCGGTGCCATAAGCAAGGTAAGCGGTACGGTTAGAATAGCGGACGAAAAGAGAAATACGGTTGTTCATATAGTTGGCATAGATGAAGCTACGGGCGAAGCCGTAGAAGATAAAATTGTTGCTCCCGCCAAAAACCTTATTAGGGTTGAAGAAGGACAAACGGTTAAAAAAGGCGATAAGATTATCGACGGTACGCTTTATCCGCAGGATATTATTGCAATTATGGGCAAAGAGGCTGTTGAAAACTACATTATAAAAGAAATTCAGTCTACTTACCGTTCTCAGGGTGTTGATATTAACGATAAGCACGTTGAAGTTATAATACATCAAATGATGCGTAAGATGAATGTTATAGACCCCGGAGATACAAACCTGCTTCCTATGTCTAAAGTAAGCACAAGCGAAGTTTACGAAGCCAACAAAGAAATTAAGGAACGCATTAAAAACGGCGAGACCGATTTAAAACTTTGTGTTGCAGAGCCTATATTGTTGGGTATTACAAAAGCTTCGTTGGCTACGGACAGCTTCCTTTCGGCGGCTTCTTTCCAAGAAACCACAAGAGTATTGACCGAAGCTGCAATTAAGGGTAAAGAAGACCCGTTATTCGGCTTAAAAGAAAATGTTATTATAGGTAAATTGGTACCCGCAGGTACCGGTATGCCGGAATTCTATTTAAACGATAAGCTTAATAACGAAGAACAGCAATAATTTTAATTTAAACACTTGATTTTTAAATTAGGCGTTTAAAAGCAAGAATAAAAGGCCGAAAACTTTTTAACAATTTGTTTTCGGCTTTTTTACGCAAATTACCGTTCGGCGGCAAGCCCCAAAAACAAAAATTGTTTTTTTAACAAAAGCCAAGGCTTTTGTTAAAGCCCTTTAGGCTTTGGGCTTGCCGCCGCAGTAAACAAAATTATATTTTTAAAAAATAAAGACCGAATATAATAAAAAAGCTTGACAAACAGTAGGGTTAGGTGTTAATATTATATTTGGTCTAAAATGCGTTTACAGGGCTGTTTAAAATTAAAAATTATTTAAATTTTTATATTAAAAAGCCTTGGCATTTACCTATTAATTTAAGGGAGGTGTGTTAATGCCAACATTTAACCAGTTAGTTCGTTCGGGACGCCAAACTATCGAGAAAAAAGCCAAAGCTCCTGCGCTTAACAAAGGTTTTAATACTATGAAGCGTAAAGCTACCGACGTTGATTCTCCTCAAAAACGCGGCGTTTGTACAGCGGTTAAAACTTCTACCCCTAAAAAACCTAACTCTGCTTTAAGAAAAATTGCAAGGGTTCGTCTTTCTAACGGTATTGAAGTTTCAGCTTACATTCCCGGAATAGGCCACAACTTACAGGAACACAGCGTTGTTCTTATTCGTGGCGGAAGGGTTAAAGACTTGCCCGGTGTACGTTACCACATTATTCGCGGTACGTTAGACGCTCAAGGTGTTTCGGGAAGAATGCAATCTCGCAGCAAATACGGCGCAAAAAAGGCAAAGGCCAAAAAATAACCCATAAGTAAATTTAAGTTTACTAAAAGTATATAAAATTTACTAAAAGCGATTTGCTTTAATAATGTTAATAATATTATTAATGTAAAATTAAAAAGCAAATGCAAAAGAACTTAGACTAAATTTATGCTAGCTAACTGACAGCGGCATTTTATATATATTTTATTAATGTATAATAAATGCTTCTGCTTGGTTAAACGGGATGAACTTTTTAGTCGCTCGAGTACCTATGATATCAATATTAATAAATTGTGAAGGAGGGAAGTGAAGTGCCAAGAAGAGGCTTTGTTGCAAAACGTGATGTTTTGCCCGATCCGCTTTATAATTCTAAGCTTGTAACCCGTCTTATTAACAACGTTATGTACGATGGTAAGCGCGGAGTAGCTCAGAAAATAGTTTACGGTGCTTTCGATATTATTTCCGAAAAAACAGGTAAAGATCCGTTGGAGGTTTTTGAAGCTGCAATGGAAAATGTTATGCCTTTGTTAGAGGTAAAAGCAGTTCGTAAAGGTGGCGCTACTTATCAGGTTCCGTTTGACGTACGCCCTGAAAGAAAGCAAACTTTAGGACTTAGATGGTTAACCGTATATAGCCGCACACGTTCGGAAAGAACCATGAAAGAACGTTTGGCAGGCGAGATAATGGATGCTGTCAATGAAATGGGCGGCGCATTTAAAAAGCGTGAAGATACTCATAAAATGGCAGAAGCCAATAAGGCATTCGCTCACTATAGATGGTAATTACCACTATAAAATGTTTAAAAAAATTAGGAGGATATTATGCCTAGAAAGGTCCCACTTGAACTTACAAGAAACATTGGCATAATGGCCCACATTGATGCCGGTAAAACAACAACAACCGAACGTATTTTGTACTATACGGGTGTTAACTACAAAATGGGCGAGACCCATGAAGGCGCGGCAACAATGGACTGGATGGAGCAGGAGCAGGAAAGAGGTATTACAATTACCTCTGCGGCTACTACTTGTTTTTGGCAGGGCCATCGTATAAATATTATAGATACCCCCGGACACGTTGACTTTACGGTTGAAGTTGAGCGTTCTTTAAGAGTGCTTGACGGTTCCGTTACCGTTCTTTGTGCTAAGGGTGGTGTTGAGCCGCAGTCCGAAACTGTTTGGCGTCAGGCAGATAAATATCATGTACCCAGAATGGTATACGTTAATAAAATGGATATAATGGGCGCAGATTTTTATCGCGTAATAGAAATGATGAAAGAAAGGCTTAAATGTAATGCCGTTCCGATTCAGCTTCCTATAGGCAGTGAAAACTTATTTAAAGGTTTGGTAGACCTTATTGAAATGAAAGCCTATATTTACAATGATGATTTAGGTAAGGATATATCCGTTACCGATATTCCGGACGATATGAAAGAAATTTGCGATAAATATCGTAATGACCTTTTGGAACATGTTGCGGAACAGGATGACGCATTGTTGGAAAAATTCTTCAACGGCGAAGAACTTACCATTGAAGAAATTAAAAAGACCATTCGTAAATCTACTATCGAGAACAAAATGGTTCCGGTTTGCTGCGGTACAAGCTATCGTAACAAAGGCGTACAAAAACTTTTGGACGCAGTAGTTGATTATATGCCTTCTCCTTTAGACGTTCCTTCTATTAAGGGTGTTAACCCCGAAACAGACGAGGAAGTTGAAAGACATGCAGGCGATAACGAGCCGTTCTCGGCTTTGGCATTTAAAATTGCTACCGACCCGTTTGTAGGTAAGATTTGTTTCTTCCGTGTATATTCCGGTAAGGTTGACAGCGGTTCCACCGTTTACAACTCTACTAAAGACGATACAGAACGTATGGGTAGAATTTTACAAATGCACTCCAACCACAGACAGGATATAGAAACCTGTTACTGCGGTGATATTGCTGCGGCGGTTGGTCTTAAAAATACTACCACGGGCGATACGCTTTGCGATGAGAAAAATCCGGTTATATTAGAAAAAATGGAATTCCCGGATCCGGTTATTCGTGTTGCTATTGAACCCAAAACAAAAGCAGGTCAGGAAAAAATGGGCTTGGCTTTGGCAAAACTTGCCGAAGAAGACCCCACATTCCGTTGCTATACCGACGAAGAAACAGGACAAACCATTATTGCAGGTATGGGCGAACTCCACCTTGAAATAATAGTAGACCGTTTACTTCGTGAATTCCGTGTTGAAGCCAATGTAGGTAAACCTCAGGTTGCTTACAAAGAAACCATCCGCAAGACTGTTGAAGTTGATCACAAATACGCAAGACAGTCCGGTGGTAAAGGTCAGTACGGTCATGTTAAAATTAAAGTTGAGCCGAACGAAAGCGGTAAAGGTTACGAATTTATTAACAATATCGTCGGCGGCGCTATTCCCAAAGAATATATCCCTGCTGTTGATGCCGGTATACAAGGCGCAATGCAAAGCGGTATTTTGGCGGGATACCCCGTAGTTGACGTTAAAGTAACTTTATACGACGGTTCTTACCACGAAGTTGACTCTTCGGAAATGGCCTTTAAAATTGCCGGTTCTATGGCATTTAAAGAGGCTTGCAGAAAAGCTGACGCCGTTTTACAGGAACCTATAATGAAGGTTGTTGTAACCGTTCCGGAAGAATACATGGGCGATGTTATAGGCGATTTAAACTCTCGCCGCGGTATGATTCAAGGTATGGAAGCTACATTCGGCGCACAACAAATTAATGCATTTGTTCCGCTTTCCGAAATGTTCGGATATGCTACGGACCTTCGTTCCAAAACACAAGGCAGAGGCCAGTATGTTATGGAACCCAGCCACTACACAGAAGTGCCTAAGTCCATAGCCGAAAAAATTATCAGTTCAAGAAAGAAAGACTAATACAAATGCCTGCAGCTAATTAAATTAAGTTAAAAAATCCTTGCTTTTTAAAAGGTTTTTTGATACAATTAGTTTGTTAATAAAAAGCACAACTTATTTTTATAATTTAAGGAGGAAATTCCAAATGGCAAAGGAAAAATTTGAAAGAAATAAACCCCACGTTAACATTGGTACCATTGGCCACGTTGACCATGGTAAAACCACTCTTACCGCAGCTATTACCAAAGTTTTAGCTTTAAACGGCGAAGCAGAGTTTATGGATTATGCAAACATTGATAAAGCTCCCGAAGAAAGAGAACGCGGTATTACAATTAACACTGCTCACGTTGAGTACGAAACCGACAAACGTCACTATGCTCACGTTGACTGCCCCGGACACGCCGACTATGTTAAAAACATGATCACCGGTGCTGCTCAGATGGACGGCGCTATCTTAGTTATAGCTGCTACAGACGGTCCTATGGCTCAAACTAAAGAACACTTATTACTTGCTCGTCAGGTTGGTGTTCCTTACATCGTTGTATTTATGAACAAATGCGACCAAGTAGACGACCCTGAATTATTAGAGTTAGTTGAAATGGAAATTCGTGAAACATTAGATAAATACGAATTCCCCGGAGACGATACACCTATCATTAAAGGTTCTGCATTAAAAGCTTTGGAATCCGATTCTAAAGACACAAATGCTCCCGAATACAAATGCATCCATGAACTTATGGACGCTGTTGACAGCTACATTCCTACTCCGGACAGAAAAGCTGATCTTCCTTTCTTAATGCCTGTTGAAGACGTTTTCACAATTACCGGTCGTGGTACTGTTGCTACAGGTAGAGTAGAACGCGGTCAATTACGTGTTTCCGAAGAAGTTGAAATTATCGGTTTAACAGACGAAAGAAAGAAAACAGTTGTTACCGGTATTGAAATGTTCCGTAAAATCCTTGATTACGCAGAAGCCGGCGATAACATCGGCGCATTGCTTCGTGGTATTCAACGTGAAGATATTGAACGCGGTCAGGTTCTTTGCAAACCCGGCACCATTCATCCTCACACCAAATTCCACGGTCAGGTTTACGTATTAACCAAAGAAGAAGGCGGACGTCATACTCCTTTCTTCAATAACTATCGTCCTCAGTTCTATTTCAGAACTACAGACGTTACCGGCGTTATTTCTTTACCGGAAGGCACAGAAATGTGTATGCCCGGCGATAACGTTGAAATGGACGTTGAACTTATTACTCCTATCGCTATTGAAGAAGGCTTACGTTTTGCTATCCGTGAAGGCGGCAGAACAGTAGGTTCCGGCGTTGTTACAGCTATTAACGAATAATTATTAGTTAATAATTAATTATTATTAAATTAGTAATTGTTAGGTTGTAATTACCTATAAAATTAAAATAATAAGCATTCGGTTTTTTAGCCGGATGCTTATTTTTTTGCAAAAAAATAAAAGGCAGAGCTTAGACAATACAATCAGGGTACAATACTTTTTTGAAGAAACGGCGCCGTTATCGGCATTGTTGCCCTTCGCTCATAATACGTAAGTATTCCTCGGTCGGGCGCCGCGCCGCTAAACAGCGCCGTTATCTTACAAAATCTTTGACCCATAGCGAGAAAATTTTTTCGTTTATGAAGTCGAGGAATGCAGGAATACTGCCGTATTTTAAATGACG
>CADBQU010000014.1 GCA_902796905.1 Oscillospiraceae bacterium
ATACTGTCGTATTACAAGTGATGCGACAAACAAAACGGGAAAATATTCCGTTTCAGGAACTATTGTACCCTGATTGCTTTGTCTAAACACAAAAACAAAAATATAATTTTTATACCGCAGAGTCTAAAATCTGCGGTATTTTTAATAAAGCAACAAAAAACAATAAGGTTTATATAAGGCGGTTTCATACAATCCGGCGGATTGTATGAACGCCAAAGCTGTCGCTTTGGCGTTTAAAAGGCTTTGCCTTTTAAAACCGCCGTTAATACTTAAAAAATAATAAAAAATAAACATCCGTAAGTTTTAAATATTCTCTTTGCAAAAAAATTAAAAATAATTGAAAAGTTTTTGTTTTTATATTATAATAAATTTGTATATTTTTATTTATATGGATTTGTAATTTTTATATTTTAATTTACATATTTAAAACTTAAAAAACTATTATATTTTTATAGGGGTTTTATATGGGAAAAATTGTTGCCATTGTAAATCAAAAGGGCGGAGTAGGTAAAACCACAACTGCCGTTAATTTAGCCGCCGGCATAGGATTAAAGGGCAAAAAGGTTTTGCTTTGCGATTTAGACCCTCAGGGAAACAGTACTTCGGGTTTTGGCATAAAAAAAACAAGCGAAATGCTATCGAGTTACAATATTTTAATTAACGATATAAACGTTCGCTCCGCGGTAATAAAAAGCAACTTTAAAAATGTTGATATTATACCCACCAATATGGATTTGGCGGGAGCGGAAGTAGAACTTATAAACATTGAACACAGGGAGTATAAACTAAAACAGGCATTAAATATTTTAAGAGAAGAATATGACTTTTTGTTTATAGACTGTCCCCCTTCTTTGGGACTTATAACAATAAACGCTTTAACGGCGGCAGATACGTTTTTAGTTCCTATACAGTGCGAATATTATGCGCTTGAAGGATTAAGCCAGCTGATGGCAAGCGTGAGAAATGTTAAAAGAATTTATAATCCGTTAATAGAGCTTGAAGGCGTTTTGTTAACAATGTACGACGGACGGCTTAATTTAACCCAACAGGTAGTACACGAAATTAAAAAGTTTTTCGGCAAAAAGCTTTACAGCACGGTAATACCCAGGGCGGTCAGGCTTTCGGAAGCTCCGAGCTTTGGTATGCCTATACAATATTACGATAGACGCAGCAAAGGCAGCGACGCTTATAACGATTTGGCAAAGGAATTTATAAAAGCCAACAAATAATATATAAGTTTTGGAGCAAATTTAAAAAATTTATTGTTTTTAAGCAAAAACTTTTGTCTTTGCAAAATTCAAAAGGTGTTTGAACCGGAATAATCAAAAAATAATTAAAAAATAAAAACAAATAAAATTTAAGGGGAAAATTATGGCAAAAAAGGGAGGCCTCGGCAGAGGCTTGGATTCGCTTTTTTCAGAAAATTCTTACGGCGGAAATTCTGCCGTTGAACTTAGAATTTCCGAAGTAGAGCCAAATAAAAATCAGCCGCGAACAAGCTTTAACGAAGAAGCATTGGAAGAGCTTGCCGAAAGCATAAAAGCACAAGGTCTTTTGCAGCCTATAGTTGTAAGACCGTTATCTAACGGCGGCTACCAAATTGTAGCCGGAGAAAGACGGTGGAGAGCCTGCAGAAAAGCCGGATTAAGCACCATAAAGGCTACGGTTATGGAACTTACCGACCAACAAACGGCAGAGCTTGCTTTAATAGAAAATCTACAAAGAGAAAATTTAAATCCGGTAGAAGAAGCCGAAGGCTATAAATATTTAATAGAAACTTCGGGAATAACTCAAGAAGCGGCAGCCGATAAAGTTCATAAATCAAGAAGCTACGTTTCTAACAGTTTAAGAATATTAAATTTAGACAAAGCATCTTTAAACGCATTAAAAAACGGCAAAATAACGTTGGGACATGCTAAGGCTTTGCTTGCCGTAAAGGATGAAAAATTAAGGGCTTTGGCATTAAAGGCGGCAATAAACGGAGCTTCGGTAAGAGAAATAGAAAATATAAAACCTCCGGAAGAAAAAAATAAAATCGGCGGTAGTAATAAAAAAGAATCAATAATAAATAAAGATTCTTTTTATAAAGAATCCGAAATAATTTTAAGCAATGCGCTGCACAGAAAAGCAAAAATAAACGTTAATGAAAAAAACAAAGGAACCGTAACTTTAGAATTTTTTAATAAAGACGAATTAAAAGCTATTGTTGAACTTTTGAGTAAAAAAGAATGGTAGAGAAGGGTAAATTATGTTAGATATTAAATTTTTAAAAGAAAATCCCGAAATTGTAAAACAAAATATTAAAAACAAATTTCAGGACGGCAAATTAGTTCTTGTAGACGAAGTAATTAAGCTTGACGATGAAATAAGAGCCGTAAAGCAAGAAGGAGATAATTTAAGAAGCATAAGGAACAAAATTTCCAAAGAAATAGGCGGACTTATGGCAAAAGGCTTAAAAGAAGAAGCCGAAGCCAAAAAGCAGGAAGTAACCAAAAACGGCAACCGTTTAGAAGAGCTTAAAGCAAAGGAAACAGAGCTTGCCGAAGAGATTAAAAAAAGAATGATGGTTATTCCGAACATTATAGATAAATCGGTTCCCATAGGTAAGGATGACAGCGAAAATGTAGAGGTTGAGCGTTTCGGAGAACCTAAAGTTCCGGATTTTGAAGTTCCGTACCATACCGATATTATGGAACGTTTTAACGGAATAGACCTTGACGCCGCAAGAAGAGTAGCCGGAAACGGATTTTACTATTTAATGGGCGATATTGCAAGGCTTCATTCTGCGGTTATAAGCTACGCCAGAGATTTTATGATTGACCGAGGCTTTACTTACTGCGTACCTCCTTTTATGATAAGGAGCGATGTTGTAACGGGAGTTATGAGCTTTTCGGAAATGGAAGCTATGATGTATAAAATAGAAGGCGAAGACCTTTACTTAATAGGTACCAGCGAACACAGTATGATAGGTAAATTTATAGATACAATAGTAAAGGAAGAAGAGCTGCCTTTAACGCTAACAAGCTATTCGCCTTGTTTTAGAAAAGAAAAGGGCGCGCACGGTTTGGAAGAGCGCGGTGTTTACAGAATTCATCAGTTTGAAAAACAGGAAATGATAGTTGTTTGCAAACCGGAAGAAAGCCCGGTATGGTTTAACAAGCTTTGGCAAAATACGGTTGACCTTTTCCGTTCTTTGGATATTCCGGTAAGAACACTTGAGTGCTGTTCGGGAGATCTTGCCGATTTAAAGGTAAAATCGGTAGACGTTGAAGCATGGAGCCCCCGACAGAAGAAGTATTTTGAAGTAGGTTCTTGTTCTAATTTGGGCGATGCACAGGCAAGAAGATTAAAAATAAGGGTTTCGGGCAAAAACGGAAAATATTTGGCTCATACGCTTAATAATACCGTTGTGGCGCCTCCCAGAATGTTAATAGCGTTTTTGGAAAACAATTTAAACGAGGACGGTTCGGTTAATATTCCCAAAGCATTAAGAAGTTATATGGGCGGAGCCGAAAAAATAATTCCTAAAAAGTAAAAAATAAAATAGAGCAAAGGCGGCAAGCCCAAAGACCGGCAGGTCTTTGCAAAAGCTTTGCTTTTGCCCAAAAAACAATTAATTGTTTTTTGGGGGCTTGCCGCCGGTAAATACCAAAAAGAACTTTTTATATTTTTATAAAAGGTTCTTTTTTTATAACAAAAATCTTTTTAAAAAACATTTTAAAAAGATTTTTCAAGAAGATATTTTAAGAAGAGGGTTTAAAAAGATATTTTTAAAATTTAAAAAATTTCAAAAAAATTATTAATAGGTATTGACAAATTTTTAATAATGGTGTATTATCTAACTGTATTAAGTGTATTAATACAGTTGCAACAAAAACAAACCATAAAGAAGGTGAAAGCTTGATAAATTTAGATTATAAAAGTTCGGTACCCATATATGAACAGCTTATAAACGAAATAATAAGGCTTAAAGCCTTAGGGGCAATTTCCGGCAATGAAAGTTTGCCTTCGGTAAGAACTTTGGCAATGAAGCTTTCAATAAATCCCAATACCGTTCAAAGGGCTTACAAATGGCTTGAAGAACAGGGGATTATTTATATTGCTAAAGGCAAAGGAACTTTTTTGGCCGATGATGAGGAATCGGAAAAAGCCGCAAAAAACGTTATAAAAAACAATTTTTTATCTGCGGCTAAAAAGGCCAACAGCTTAGGATTAACCAAAGAAGAACTGATTGAAATTATTAAAAATTTATAATTTAAGTAAGGAGGATTAAGCTTGATAGAAACTAAAGGTTTATGTAAAAACTTTGATAAAAGCACCGCTTTAAATAATGTTGATGTAAAAATTCCCGAAGGCTCGGTTTTTGGGGTTGTGGGTTCTAACGGAAGCGGAAAATCCACGCTTTTAAGATTAATTGCGGGAGTATATTATGCCGACGGCGGAGAAATACTTGTAGACGGCGAAAATCCGTTTAATAACAATAAAATAAAAGAAGAAATTTGTTATTTGCCCGATACGCCTTTCTTTTTACATCAAAGTAATTTAAACGAAATGAAAAAGTTTTACAAAATGATGTATCCTAAATTTAATGAAGATACCTTTAATACGCTGGGCGAAATATTTAAGCTTAATGTAAAGCAGCGTATATCCACTATGAGTAAGGGTATGCAGCGCAAGGCGGCGCTTATGCTCAGTTTATCTACAAGCCCTAAATATTTGCTTTTAGACGAGGCTTTTGACGGTTTGGACCCTGTTATGCGTAAGGGTTTAAAATCTATTATAGCCGAAAATGCCGATAAAAATTTAACTACGGTTATAGCTTCGCACAATTTAAGAGATTTAGATGAGCTGTGCGACAGCATTGCAATTATACACAACGGAAATATAATTTATTGCGATGAAATATATAAGCTTAAAAGCAATATTCATAAAGTGCAGGCTGTATTTAAAGAAGATATTAAAGAAAAAGATTTAGAAGGTTTAAATGTTTTAAAAACCGAAAAAACCGGCTCGGTTTTAAGCTTGGTTATTAAAGGCGAAAGCAGCGATATAAGCAATAGACTTTCGGCGTTAAATCCAACATTTTTAGAAATAGTAGAGCCTTCGTTTGAAGAAATATTTATATATGAAATGGAGGAAAACGGATATGACGCAAAAGAGATCCTCGTGTAATTTAAATCTTGACGCAAATCTTTTATTATTTACAATAAAAAAGAATTTGGGCTTTTCGGCTGTATTTTCGGTGCTGGTATTTTTATTTTCTCCCCTTTATATTTACAAATATTTAACCGATAAACCATTATATTTTTCAACCGTAAATACAAAAGATTTATTTGTGATTTTTGCGGTAGGTATGTCTGTGGCCGTAACGGTTTTCTTTTTAATTTTACTTTATATTAATTTTTCGTTTCTTTATAAAAAAAGCAATTCCGATATGTACCACTCAATGCCGCTTAAGCGAAGCGAACTTTTAATAACAAGATTTTTAGCAAGCTATGTTTCGACGTTAATTCCTTTAACGGTGGGATTTTTAGGTTTTAACGCGGCGTTGGGATTTGCGGGCGTTGCCGTTAATTTTGTATTTTATTTAAAAATATATGCGCTTATAGCGGCTCTGCTTTTGTTTTGTGGATTATTCAGCCTTATTTTTGTAATTTCATCCGGAACGCTGTTTGACAGCGTAGTGGCGTTTATTGCGGTAAACGTAGGCGTTATAATAATGGTTGCAATAGTAAATACCGTTATGGAAAGAAATATTGTAGGTTTGAGAGAAAACAATACTTTTATACACAATTTATTGTATTCTACGGCTATGAATTCAACGCCTTTCGGTGTTTCGCTTAATATTTTGGCTACAAGTTTGATTGAAAATAAAATAGTTTTTTCTTTGGGCCAGATAATAGCCGTTACGGTATTTTCGGCAATTATGCTTTTATTAAACATATTTTTATATAATAAACGCAAAAGCGAAAAATGCGAAACAAACTTTGCTTTTAAATTTATGCCTGTAATTATAGGATTTATCGCTTCGTTTATAGGTTACTTTTTCTTTAATCTTATATTCGGCAGCAGTGTAAACAACTGTTTTTCAATATTCGGAATTATAGGCGCTTTTGTTTTTGGAATTATATATAATATTATAACTTCACGAGGCTTTAAACAAATTAAAAAAGCCTTAGTAGTATCTGCCGCCACATATCTTTCGGTTTTATTAATATTTGCATCAATACAGGTTGATATATTCGGAGTGGAAAAATATGTTCCCGACGTAAACAATATAGAAGATGTAAATGTTAGGGTTGCAGGATATGAATTTTACGCTTTAAATAAAGACGCGGTGGTTTCCATGCATAAGGAAATTATAAATTCAGGCTTTAAATCGGACGAAAATAATTCTTCTTATGTAGAAATTTGTTATAATCTTAAAAACGGAAAAAGCGTAAGCAGAAGTTATATCGTTTTAAATGATACGGCAAAAACCGAAAAACTTTTGTTTTTGCATAACGATATACCGAATAATATACAGAAAAAATTTAAAG
Organism: Oscillospiraceae bacterium; assembly: GCA_902796905.1. GTDB lineage: Bacteria > Bacillota > Clostridia > Oscillospirales > Acutalibacteraceae > UMGS1279. The sequence continues at coordinate 6,540 of CADBQU010000014.1, forward strand.
TCAAAAGTGAAATAAAAACATTTGAGTGTAATATGTATTATACTAATGATACTAAAGCCGGAACGGAAGAATCAAGCTTTGCCACTCTGCCGAGAAATTATGCGGAAGGCTTATTAAATGCTTTGATTTCGGACTATGAAAATATAAAAGATATAAATGAAGTTAACGGCACAAAAATTTATACGGTTTATTTAAATGCCGCACCTAAAAACAAAAAGGAATTGTCTGAAACTGCAAATGCAGTTTACAACGAAGGATTTAATGTTTACGGCAGCTTTAAAAACACTTTAAGATATCTCGAAAAAATAAAAGCTTCCAAATATATGGTAACAGAAGAAGCTGCGGGATAAAAAACTATTGGCGAAGCCCCCAAAAACATAAAATGTTTTTTTGAAAAAAGCAAAAGCAAAGCTTTGCTTTTTTAAAGCCCTTCGGGCTTTGGGCTTCGCCCGTATTGCAAATAAAAAATAAAAGCAGAGCTTTTGGAGAAATTTCCTTTAAGCTCTGCTTTTAAACTTTTATTTTTATAAGTTTTATTTTATCGGTTTATTATAAGAAATAAATTATAACGTTTCTTCTGCCAAAAGCGTTGCATTCGGCTTCGGAAGAGAAATTTAAATCTACATTTGTAGGACGGGATTTTATAAATCCGCCGGTATCGGCCGCTATTGCGTAGCCGTAAATATATTTGCCGTCGGCAGAAACAATATACATTTTTGTGCCGTAGGGAATAATTGCGGGATTTACCGCTATATATCCCGGTTGAGCTTTTACACCGGTGGCTGTGCAACCGTGGCTTTCGTGATATGCCGTTGCCTGAACTACTTTGCTTGACTTTGCGTTTACCGGTATACCCTTTTCGTTAAGCTGTATGGGAGTAGCCGGTTTTAATGTTGAAATACTTTTAACATCGTTAGAAGTTTTAATGCCTTTTTTACCGTAGTCGGTATGAGAAGAAACTATTTTTTTAATAGCGTTTGCAGAAGGTTTAACTTTTGAAGAGGTTTTTGTGCCTATAAGCTTTACGCCGTTAACAACAGGCTTTAAAACTTTAGAGGAAACTTCTTTTTTAGAAACTTCTTTGCCGTTTACACAGGTTACTTCATAAGTTACTTCGCTTAAACCGTTTGTGCCGGTTTTTTGAATTTTGGTTGTACCTATTAAAATAGAAGAGTCAACTTTTTCCGTATATGTGCAGTTAACTGTTTTTTGTTCGGTTACTTTTTTAACGGTTGTATAAGAAATATTAATGTTTGTGTCTTTGGTTAAAACCGTATCTGTGGGAATGTCGCAAGCTACATTTTCGGATAATTTAATATTTGCTTTATCTAATGCTTCGTCTACGGTACAACGCGCAATCCTTACGGATTTTGTTTTGTCTCCCGAAATAAAGTTTACGGTAAAAAATCTGGTTACGGTTATTATGCCGTTTTCCATATCCACTACATCGTTTTCGGTAGGTTCAATATTAGCTTCTTTTAAAATATATTTAACCGAAGTAGAATGAGTATATACTTCCGTAGCTTTGTCTTCGGTTACTATTAAATACTTTTTAACGTTAACCGAGCCTAAGAAAGTGGTAAATATAACGGATAAAACAAAAAGTATACAAAGCATTTTAAGCAATAAACTTTTGTTTTTACCAAACCACATTTTGGTGTTTGCTAAATTCATAAAATACTCCTTTTTTAAGGTTAATGCCATTATAAAGGTTATTTTTACTGCGTTCAAGCCGATTTTAGGAAAAAACCGTAGGCATTTTTAACGAAATTTATTTTAAAAACCGTAATTTTTTTAGTTACAAACTTGTAATAAATGAATTTCAGAATGTAATTTTGTTAAAAAATGTCATAAGCTTTATGCAATATTACTATGGTTTGTGAATTATTTATGATAAAAATATGCCATAATTTAATAAAATTGCCTAAAACCAGTAAAAACATATAAAATTAACACTTTATTAACATTTAACGTTTTTAGGATAAAACTTCTTTATTTTCATAAAAATGGAAAGGATTTATTACTATTATAAACTTAAAAAAGAAAAATATTCTAAAATTGTTACAATTTTTTTACCTTTTGCAATATGGGGCTGTAACGGCGGTTTTAGTTAAACCAAAGGTTTAACTAACGCCGAAATTAAAAATTTCGGCGTTAAAAAGGCAAAGCCTTTTTAAAACCGCCTTAAAACAAAAAACAAACCGCAAAAGTTAAATTCTGCGGTTTATTTTTAAAGTAAATATAAATATAAATAAAATTTTAAAAGTTTTATTTGGTTATAAGCTTGCAAAGAATATCCGTGTGCAAACTTGGGTTTTTAAGAGGCTTTCCGGAAATTAAAGCGGCTTCGTCGTATAAAAGTTTAACGTAATCGCCAAAAAGCGATTTATCGGTATTATAAGCGTTTATTAAAGTGTCTTTAATTTTATGGTTGGAGTTTATTTCAAAAACCAAATTTGCATTAAATTGATTTTTGTCGGCTCCCGGCATAGATTTTAAAACCTTTTCCATTTCAAGGGAAATTCCGCCTTCGGTGGTTAAACATACCGGATGGTCTTTTAAGGCCTTTGTAAATTTAGCTTTGCTTATATCGCCTACAATGTTTTTAATTTCTTCCAAAAGGTCTTTAAATTTTTCGTTTTCGGCTTCTTCAAGCTTTTTGTCTTCTTCCGAAACCAAATCCAAATCGTTGTCGCAAACGTTTTTAAATTTTTTACCGTCGTATTCGTTTAAAACTTTTACGGCAAATTCATCTATATCGTCTGTTAAATACAAAACCTCGTAACCTTTGGATTTTACGGCGTCGCACTGCGGAAGCATTTCTATTTTTTCCTTGGTTTCGCCGCAGGCATAGTAAATAGTATCGTTATCGGCTCTTAAAACATATTCGTTTAAAGTGCAGGGTTTTTCTCCGTTTGAAGAATTAAATAAAAGTAAATCTTTTAATTCTTCTTTATGAATACCGTAATCGTTGTAAACGCCGAATTTAAGGTTTACGCCGAATGCTTTAAAAAATTCTTCGTAATTTTCACGGTCGTTTTCCAACATTTTTTGAAGTTCGTTTTTAATTTTCTTTTCTAATGTTTTTGCAATAAGTTTTAATTGACCGTCATGCTGAAGCATCTCACGGGAAATATTCAATGATAAATCTTCGCTGTCTACAACGCCTTTTACAAAGCTGAAATAATCCGGCAAAAGCTCGGCGCATTTTTCCATAATAAGAACGCCTTTGGAGTATAACGCCAAACCTTTTTGATAATTTTTTGTGTAAAAATCAAACGGCGGATGTTTTGGGATAAATAAAAGTGCGCTGTATGTGGCGCTGCCTTCGGTTTTATAGTGTATAACCTTTAAAGGGTCGGTGTAATCCGCAAATTTATTTTTATAAAATTCGTTGTAGGTTTCGGGCTTGATTTTGCTTTTTTCGCGTTTCCATAAAGGAACCATACTGTTTAGTGTTTCGGGTTCTTCGTAATCTATATATTCGTTTTCGGTTCCTTCTTTTAATTTTGATTTAGGAACGTTTGCAATAATGGGATATCTTATATAATCGGAATATTTTTTAATTAAGCTTCTTATTTTATAAATGTCTAAAAATTCCGAATAATTTTCGCTTTCCGTATCGGGACGAATATGCATTGTAACAGTGGTGCCGGCTAAATCTTTTTCGGAATTTTCGTTTTCGGTTATAGTGTAACCGTCGGTGCCGTTTGAAGTAAATGTATAAGCTTTTTCGCTGTTTATGGATTTTGTTTTTACTGTTACGTTGTCGCTTACCATAAAGGCAGAGTAAAATCCAACTCCGAATTGACCTATAATATTAACGTTTTTCTTTTGCTCGTTTTCGGCTTTAAATTCTCCCGAACCGCTTTTTGCAATGGTTCCCAAATTATTTTCAAGCTCTTTTTCCGTCATACCGCAGCCGTTATCCGTTACGGATATAATGCGGTTTTCTTTATCTAATTTAATTAAAATTTTATATTCGCTTTTTTTAAGCCCTACCGCAGGGTTTGTTAAAGAAATAAAATGGCGCTTGTCTATGGCGTCGGAAGCATTGGAAATAATTTCCCTTAAAAAGATTTCTTTATGGGTATAAATTGAGTTGATCATCATATCCATAAGTTTTTTAGATTCGGATTTAAATTGTTTTTTCAAAATGGTCATCCCTTTTTAAAATTAAAAATAAATAAATAAATAAGTATTAAAAAATCTTCTCGGATTTTTTATAACAGCGGTTTTAAAAGACTTTGTCTTTTAAACGCCCAAATCAAAAGGCTTTGGGCGTTATTCAAACCAACGGTTTGAATAAAACCGCAAAAAAACAAAATTGAATTAAAAATTAATAAAAATCTGTATAAAATAATTTTTTATATTAACGGTATGGGTTCGCCCAAAAATGTCGGTTTCGGCTTAAAAATACAAAATGCAAAGTCTTTTGCCCTTGCAACGGTTTCTCTTAAATCTCTTACAAACTGACCGCTGTAATTGCTGCCGTCGGCGGCCAAACCGTACGCGTTTAAGCCAAAGGCTCTGGCATCGTATACGGAGCGGTACAAATGATATTTTTGGGTAACTATTAAAATGTTTTTAACCTTAAAAACTTCGGCTGCACGATACATACTTTCGTAGGTTGAAAATCCCGCATGGTCTTTTTGTATATCTTCTTCCAAAACACCTTTTTTAATAAGATATTTTTCCATCGCCGAAACTTCATCGTAATCTTTTTTGCCGTTATCTCCCGAAAGCAAAAGCTTTGTTCCTTTTTTATAAACCGAAAAAGCTTTATCTAAACGGTCCTTAAGCATTAAACTAGGTTTTCCGTTAATATTAAGACCGCAGCCCAAAACCAAAATGCAGTCAAAGCTTTTAACTTTGGTTTGTGCGGTGCCGTTACCGTTGCTGTTACCGTTATTATTGTTACTGTTACTGCTACTGTTGTTGCTGTTGCTTTGAGTTTGATTTAGGCTTTGGGGTAAAAGTTCGTTTTCGTTTATAAAAAACTGTTTTGCATTTAAACAAACGTAAACATTAAGTAAAGCGCCCACCGCAATTATTATTAAAAATACAGATATTATAAGTTTTAAAAGTTTTTTAATTATTCTCATATCTGTCTCTCTTTTTTTTTATCTTTTAATAAATTTATTTATCTTTTAATAAAAAATTCATCGTACCAAACCAAAAAGGTAAAAACGGTCCAAATTTTACGGCTGTTGTCTTTTTTGCCTTCTTTATGTTCGTTTAAAAGTTTTAAAATTTCTTTTTGATTAAAATATTTTTTTGCAACGTCGGAATTAAATGCGTCTTTAACGGTATTAAAGTATTTATCTTCTTTAAGCCATACTCTTATAGGTACCGGGAAGCCTAATTTTTCTTTATTTGCGGTAAATTCGGGTATTTTTCTTGCAGCCGCTTTTCTTAAAGCTTTTTTGGTGTTAACTACGTCTACTCTTTGTGTGTACGGTATGCCGGAAGCCACTTTAAATACTTCTTTGTCTAAAAACGGAACTCTTAACTCTAAAGAGTTTGCCATACTGGTTTTATCGGCTTTAAGTAAAATATCTCCCATAAGCCACATATTAATATCTAAATATTGCATTTTGGTAACAGGGTCGTAGTCTTTAACTTCATCATAAAACTTTCCGGTTACATATTTTGTGTCTTTGGCGTTTGTTTTTATATTAAGAATTTTTTTGCGTTCCTTATTGGAAAAAATATTGGCGTTTCCTATAAACCATTCTTCAAGGGTTTTGCCTCTTCTAACCAAGAAATTAAAGCCTCTTTTGGCGGGGAATAGCGAAGCTACGGCACCTATAAATCTTCTTATGGGCATAGGAATTTTATTGTATTTAACGGCGGTTAACGGTTCGCGGTATACTTTGTATCCGCCGAAAAGCTCGTCTGCGCCTTCTCCCGAAAGAACAACCTTTACGTTTTCGCTTGCAATTTTAGAAACAAAATAAAGGGCTATTGCCGCAGGGTCAGCCAAAGGCTCATCCATGTGGTATTGAATATTCGGGAATTCTTTAAAATATTCGTCGCCCGTAATTTCTTTATTTATGTTTTCTACGCCTATAACCTTAGAAAAATCCTTTGCATAACTTATTTCGTTATATTTTTTGCCTTCAAAACCCACGGTAAAGGTTTTATCCACATTTGCCAAACAAGCTATATAAGAAGAATCTATACCGCTTGAAAGAAACGAGCCTACTTCAACATCGGCTATTTTATGAGCCTCAACCGAATTTTGCATTATTTTTTCTATTTCGTCTACATACCATTCGCCTTCGGCGTGCTCGGCGTTAAATTTAGGAATAAAGTAACGTTTTTTTGTTATTTTACCGTTCTTATAAAAAATTGTATGTGCCGGAGGAAGTTTAAAAACGTTTTTAAAAAATGTTTCTTCTAAAGGAGAATACTGGAAAGACAGATAGTTTTCAAGAGCCTCTTCGTTTAATTCCTTTTTAAAATCGGGATGATGTAAAAATGCCTTGATTTCGCTTCCGTAAATAAAACTTTCGCCCATAAGGCAATAATAAAACGGTTTTATACCAAACATATCTCTTGCGCCGAAAACGGAATTGTCGTTTTTGTTGTAAATAACAAAACTGAACATTCCCCTTAATTTATTTACAAGCTCTTCGCCGTATTCTTCAAAACCGTGAAGTAAAACTTCGCTGTCGCTGTTGGTTTTAAAATCGTGTCCGGCTTTAATAAGCTCGGCTCTTAAATCTTTATAGTTGTAAATTTCTCCGTTAAAGGTTAAAACCAAGCTGCGGTCTTCGTTAAAAATAGGCTGATCGCCTTCTTTTAAATCTATAATACTTAACCTTCTGAATCCCATTGAAATATTGTCGTCTATATACTTACCGTCGCTGTCCGGACCCCTATGTTTAATAGAATCCATCATAGCGGTTAAAACAGCATCGTCATTTTCTAATTTTTTAGTTTTGGTAAAACCTACATATCCGCACATTTTTACGTTCTCCTTTTGTATTTGTATTAGGGCGGCAGCCCAAAGCCTTTAGGCTTTGGCAAAAGCTTTGGCTTTTGCCCCAAAAAACAAAAATTGTTTTTTGGGGGCTGCCGCCCGTAAAAAATCAAAATTTATTTTTTTAACCTTTTTATGCATATATCGGTTAAAATTCCTATAACCGTACCGGTAAAAATTCCGGCTAATCCCAAAAACGGAAAATATTTTAAAACCGAAACCGGGACAAATAAAAGCGAAACGATAATTTGACCTAAATTATGCATAAAACCGCCGGCTGCCGAAATTCCCGCACCCGAGAATATTTTTAATTTTTGCATTAAAAACATAACCAAAAACGAAAGTATTGCACCGCAAACCGAAAACGGAAGCGATGAAAAACCGGAAAAAAGCAAAGCCGAAAGTAAAATTCTTGTGGCGTTTACGCCCACGGCACCTAAAAATTTATCTTGGCGTATTAAAAAAACCGTAGATAAATTTGCAAGCCCTATTTTTACTCCCGGAGCTATAAAATCCAAAGGTACTAAGCTTTCCAAAAATGAAAGCGCTACCGAAAGACAAACAAAAATTGCATAAAAAGTTAAATTGTATATTTTTTGTTTACTGCTTTTATTATTGTTGTTATTGTTATTGTTATTACTGTTTTTACGGCTGTTGCCGCTTTTATTATTTAAAGTTTTAAAAAAGCTCAAAAGTTAATGCACCTCCACTAAAAACCTGTGCGGAGCGCAAACAATAATTTCGCCTTTTTTGTGCTTTTTGCCGCTTTTTATGCAAACGCCGTCTTTACAGTTTGCAAAATTTACATAAACTTTTTTATTTTTTACCACCACGGTATTTTTGCCGCCGTTTTCGCTTTCGTACGTTTTTTTAATGTTTTTGTTTAAAAAAACGGTGTCCTGCTTTTGGTTGTTAATATAAATTTCAGCGTAAGTGCCTTCGTTTGTTCCGTAAAATAAAAATAAAAATGCAATGCATATTGCAACAAGAGCGGAAATAACAAAAACGTCTGCCTTTTTCACAATACCGCCCCTTTAAATAATATCTTTTATTTTAACATTTTTATATGTTTATTGCAACACCTTAAAGTTTAAACTTTTAAATTAAAATTTTAAAAACTTTTTTAAAAATAAAAATTAAACATTTAATATTAACAAAACAGAAATTGAACATATAAATAAACATATTAAATATAAAAACAAAGTTAACAAATAAAGGATTATTATAAAGGCTTACTGAAAAAATAAAATTTATCGGTTTATTAAATAATCAAATAATAAGATAATTATAATTAAATAATATCAATATTGACAGATGAATTTAAAAGGTATATAATTCTTTTTAACAGAGCTGAAAGAAGCGCGTTAAGTACGGCGGAATAGGAGTAAAGTCTGCCGGCGAAAATAAAACCAAGTATAATTGCAACGGTAAAATTAACGGTTTTTTATAGTTTTTTATATTTTAAATTATAATTTTAAAAATTTAAAATAAAAAATTATTAAAATTGTTATTTACAATTTGCTGAATTTGTTTGTAAGTTTTATTGCGGTGCTGCTTTCTCATCCGCTGTAAATTTTATCTTTTTGCCGTTTTAAATAAATTTAGTAAGTTTGGTAATTTGTTACGCAGTGTAATAAAAGCATAAAAATTAAATCTTTTTAAACCTCAAAATTTAAAATTAATAAGGCGGGCTCTTTTAATTGACTTTGCAAAAGCAAAAATTAAAAGGAGTCTTTTTTTATGGAAAAAACAAAAATCGAAAATTCAAACTTAAACGGAGCGTTAAATCAAAATTCAATCCAAAATTCAGTCCAAAATTCAATTCAAAAATCAAAACAAAATCAAAACAAAAAAGCCGGTATTTACAAACTGAGTTTTTCGGCGGTTTGTGTGGCGTTGGCTTTTGTTTGCAGAATGTTTTTGGAAATTATGGTTCCGTTTTTCGGGTCGGGCAGTATAAGAATATCAGCAGAAGGTATTTTTTTGGCGTTGCCGGCAATGCTTTTCGGTGGTGTTTACGGCGGCTTTTGCTTTATGTGTGTGGATTTGCTGGGCGTGGTATTTAAGCCCGAAGGCGCCTTTATACCGTATTTAACCATAGCTATGTTTGCATACGGATTTTTAAAGGGAGTTTTATTTAAATATTTTTGCAAATATAAAAAACATATAGATAAAATATATATAGCCGTTACGGCGGCCACCGTTTTATTCGGAACGGTAAATAGTTTTATAAATAAAAGTAAGGTTGCAATTTGGTCGGTGCCGTTAATTATGGGCGCAGTACTAACGGTTTTGTTTATTTTAATAAAGGCGTTTAAAATTAAAAACGATATTTTTAAACCTATTTTGTTAATGCAGATTATTTCGGGTTGCTTTGTTTCAATTATAAACTCCGTTATTTTATATGTGTTGTTAATAGCCGGCGGTAAAAGCGGATTTTATATTTTCAGCACGGTAAGGCTTTTAAAAGAAACGGTTGTGGCGGTAATAACAGCCGCAATAATTACGGTAATTTATAAAAAAGTTTTAACGCGGTTATTTCCCTTTGCAAAAAAATAAAAATTATTTAAATTTAATACAAAAATAAATTATTAAAAACAAAAACCAAATTGATTTAATTTTATAACAGTGATATGATATATATGTTTTCTTGGTTGTTACCGTATTGCCGTTAATTAAAAATATTTTACGGTATTAGTAAAGAGAATGTTTATTTGCAATATAAAAATTTATTAACAAACGGAGGAAATTTATGCTTGCGGCTTTTATTCCTATTATTGTTTTTGCAATGATTAATGTTTGGGTTGTGGTTTATGCAAAAAAGAAGTTTGGAGAAGCCATTCCCGTAACAATATTGCTTTCGGCATTTTTTATGTTTTTCGGCCAGCTTATATTTCGTACTTTCTCGGTGTCGTTTTATCTATTAATTGCTTTGGCGGCAGCGGGAATACCGTTATTAATAATAAATTATAAAAATTTGCAATTTCGTAAAAATTATTTTTCAAATGGTTTTATATGTTTTGTGTTTATAGCACTGTTTGTTTTATTTATAGATTACAGACGTACATTTGCCGCTTGGGATGAGTTTTCTCATTGGGGTAAAATGGTTAAAGAAATGCTTAGGTTGGATAAGTTTTATTCGGTTGCGGAATCGGATTTGTTGGTTCATAAAGAATATCCGCCGTTTGTAGGAGTTTTTGAAGTGCTTTGGTGTAAACTTCAGGGCGGTTTTTCCGAGAGGGCAACGGCTATGGCAGTTCATTTTATGGAATTTTCTTTATTAATTCCGTATATTTTTGAAAAACTTGAACTTGCGGCAAAATATGTTTGGCAAAAAGCAATATGTGCCGGTTGTTTTGTGATGGGCATTGTATTTGTTATTTTACTTTTTGATGCTTCCGGTACTTTGTCTACAATATATATAGATTTAGTTCCGCCTATTTTGTTTGCGTATGCCGTGCTTTTAATAACCAACGATATAAAAAAGGGAACAATATTTGGGTATGTTTCTTTACTGTTAACGGTTTCGGCATTAATTCTTACAAAACAAATAAGTATAGCGTTTATAATGCTTATTTGGCTTTATTATACTTTTGTTATTTTTTCTGCCGGTGGTAAGAAAAACTTTGAAAAAAAGTTGTTTGTAAAAAAGATAATCCTTTCGGTTTCAACTTTGATTTTGCCGGCGATAAATTATTTTATATGGTCTAAATATACCGCCGGATTAGGTCTTGCCGGACAATTCAATTTAAATAAAATAAAAATATTTGCTTTGTGGGGTATAGCCAGAGGAAGAGGAACCGAAGAGCAGAATTTAACCTTTAAAAATTTTATTTACGCATTGTTTTCAAAAAAGATTAATACGGGATTTCTTGAACTTACCTATTTTTCGGCATGCGCCGTAGCATTGGCAATTTTAATTTTGTGTTATATTATATTTAAAAACCGTTATGATTTTAAAAAGTTTTTGCGCGATACTGTTGTTTTGGCTTGCGGAAGCTTAGGATATGCTTTTACTATGCTTATTTTGTATTTATATTGTTTCAGTGAAACGGAAATGGTAGAACTGGCGTCGTATCAAAGGTATATGAGTGCATATGTTTTGGGACAATTTTTAATTATTATTCCGATGGTTATTCAATTTACGGCAAAAAGTTTTAAACCCAAAGCGGAGTATAAGCGTTTTATTATAGTTTTAGTTGCAATTATGTTGCTTTGTGAGCCGGTAAGATTTGCAAATTTAATTTTTTCGCAATATAATCCGGAACCTTCGGATAAAATGGAAAAAAGTTTTGAAATAAACGCTGCACAAAAAATTCAAAATAACACAGAACCCGGTTCCAAAATATTTTTTATAAGTGCATATAATGTTAGACATATATATTACATTAATTACTATTTGGAAAACAGAAAGATGGATTCGAGCTATTTGTATGATAAAATCTCAAGAGAGTCCGATACCGAATACTGGGAAAAAGTTATAGATACCATTTATGAAAATGATTATTTATATATTTATGATTCTTCCGAATCCGTAAAAGTAAATTTAGATAAATACATGACGGAAGGAACAGCGGAATATCAAACTCTTTACAAAATTAACCGAGAAAACGGAAAGCTTGTTTTAAGGAAAATATAATAGACATAATAAACGAGGAATGTTTTATTTTTGTTATTTTGCTTCTTTTATAAAGTGACCGTTAGATTTTAATTTTTAAATTTTATTTTTTTATTTTTAGGCTTTATGTTTTGTCTTTAAGTTTTTATTTTTTAGTTATAAATTTGTTATAAATTTTAAAAGGTTTATATTTTTACCGCAAAGGCTTTTTCTTGACTTTTTATTTTTTTGGTATTATTATTAATTACGGTATTTTTACAGACAGTAATTTTAAATAAGATTTTAAATATGGGAGAGCGTAGAAATAATGAAAAAAATCATTTCGGTTATTATTTGTTTGGCTTTGGTTTTAAGCTTTTCGGGTTGCAGCGATTTTCCTAAATCCGAAGCAGATTTAAATGAAAGCCAGGTGCCAAGCGAACTTAAGGTTTCGCATTTATCGGCTAAAGCCGGAGATAAAGCGCAGTTTAATTTATGGTACGATATGAACCTTATTATGGCGGTGCATTATCCTGCGTACGGCAACAGTTTTGACGACAGTATTTTAAAAACCGTTAACGATATAAGAGGGGACTTTACCAAAATAGCAAACGGTTTTCAGGCTAAAAAATTTAAAAAACGCGGAACGCTTTATGTGGATTACGAAACATTCCAAAAAGATACTTTATTAAGCGTTGTTTTTCATATTTCTACCATTAATATGGAAGAAAACGATTTGAATGAATCGGTAAGAACTTTGGTATTTGATACAAATTCCAGCAGAATTATAGATGACGGTTCTTATTTTAAAACCACTTACACAAGTTTTGTAAACGGAATTGCAAGCGAAGAATTAAGTAAAGCCGCAAAAGAGCAAAAAGTATCGGATTTTGCTTATAAAACATTAGATAAATTCAGTAAATTTGCGGTTAAAACCGATGGCGTGGAATTTTATTTTTCCAAGAGCGATTTACCCGGCTTTAAAAAAGCTGTAAGCTTTAAAATAAGCGAAAACAACATTAAAGATTATGTTTCTTACGGAAAAATAGACCCCAACAAACCTATGATAGCCATTACCTTTGACGACGGCCCCGGAGCCAATACCGATAAGATATTGGATGTTTTGGAAAAATACAATGCCAAGGCTACATTCTTTATGGTAGGCGAATGCTTAGCAGAAAGCAAAGCTTCGTTGTTAAAAAGAATGGTTTCTTTAGATTGCGAAATAGGTTCACACTCCTCAAAACACGATGATTTAAGTGCTATGTCGGCGTCGGCGGCATTAAGCGATATACAGTCGGTTACAAAAGAAATAAAACAGTTGACCGGCGGATACGAATGTAAGCTTTACCGTCCTCCGTTCGGAGCATACACAAGCTCGCTTATAGAAACCACGGCGGCTAACGGATTAACAGCCATAAACTGGTCGGTAGATACTTTAGACTGGAAATACAGGGATTCTTCGTGGGTATATCAGCAGGCAACAAAAGCCGAAGACGGGGATATAGTTTTAATGCATGATATTCATAAAACAACTGTAGCGGCAGTTGAAGACATAGTAAAGAATTTTACCGAAAGAGGATATCAGTTAATAACGGTAAGTGAATTAATGCAACAGCGCAATGTAACCGCAAACGGCAAACCTATTTTAGCATGCTACAAATCCGGTTCTTAAAGCGTAGAAAACAGAAAATTTATATTTGTATTGTATAAACAAAGTATATTTTGTATTGTTTAAATTACTTATATTATCACTGGACTAAGCTTAGAGAACGGCGTATTACAATATGCCGTTCTTTTTTAAAATTTATTTGTTTTGCGGCGTTTTACAGTTTTAAATTTACGGTTTGCCGTGGCTGTATTTTACGGCGGCGAAAAACAAAAATATTTATTTTTGTTTTTAACCCCGAAAAAAGGTTTTCGGGGTTAATATGCCAAAGGCATATTCGCCGCCGCAGATAAAAACCGCAAATTAAAATATTGTTTTTAAGGAGCGTAGCGTTATGAAGAATTTATCCGAAACCGAATTACTTATATTAAACTGGATTTGGGACAATAAAAAGGCAGTTCCTTTAAAGGAAATAAAAGAATATTTTTTAAAAGAAAAAGGCATTACGGGTTCGTCGGTTTCTACATATTTAACAAGGCTTATAAATAAAGGATATTTAAAAAGCGAAAAGTTTTTGCAAACAACGCTTTATACGCCTATAATTTTAAAAAGAGATTTTGTTGCAAAAAAGGCAAAAGATATTTTAAACGAATTGTACGGGAATAACGCTTTTGAATTTGTTTTGGATTTTATAAAAGCAACGGAATTTACTGCAGAACAAAAAGAAAGTATTATTAAAGCTTTAAAAGAAAACCGATAAAAATAATAAATAAAAACTAATAAAAAACAAAAGGAAAAGTATGGGAAAATTATATGTTTGCGGAACTCCTATAGGAAATTTGGGAGATTTTTCCGCAAGGGCTGTTGAAACACTTAAAAACGTAAATTTTATAGCAGCGGAGGATACCCGCGTAACCATAAAATTATTAAATAAATTTAATATTAAAACCGAACTTTTATCTTTTCATAAATTTAATGAAGAGTTAAGAAAAGAAGAAATAGTAAACCGTATTTTAAACGGAGAGGACGCCGCGCTGGTTACCGACGCCGGAATGCCTGCTATAAGCGATCCGGGAGAAAGGTTGGTTTCGTTTTGTCATAAATCGGGTGTGGAAGTAGTGGCGGTTCCGGGACCTACGGCGTTTGCAACAGCCGTGGCGATTTCGGGATTATACAGCGGAAGAATATGCTTTGAAGGCTTTTTATCTCAAAATAAAAAAAGCAGAAACGAACATTTAAACGAAATAAAAAATTACAGAGAAACTTTGGTTTTTTATGAGGCTCCGCATAAGCTTTTAAACACTTTAAAAAGTATGTATGAAATTTTCGGTAACCGAAAAATAGCACTGGTTAAAGAAATAACAAAAATTCACGAAACAGTTTTTAATACCGACATTTTGCAGGCGATAGAATTTTACAGCCAAAACAATCCCAAAGGGGAATATGTTTTGGTTATAGAAGGCAAAAAACAAGAGGAGAAAAAGGAGTATACTTTATCCGACGCAGTAGCTTTGGCAAAAGAATTAAAACAAGAAGGAAACAGCGCCGCTTTTGCCGCAAAGCAGGCGGCAACGGTTACGGGACTGAAAAAATCGGATATTTATAAAAAAATAGCGGAATTGACCGAATAAACAAAATAAAAATAAGTCCGGAAGATATATAGGAATATATATAAATAAAGTTTGAATTTAAACCAAGGGCGGCGAGCCAAAGCCTTACGGCTTTAACAAAAGCTTTGCTTTTGTTCCAAAAACAATTTTTGTTTTTGGGGCTCGCCGCCCGTATCGGTTATTAACATTAATTCGGCATTAATTTTGTTTGAGTTTATGTTTAGTTTATAATTTAAATATATAATACAAAATGAGTATTTATATAATATGGGGGATACTTATGGAAAAACAAAAAATCTATTTGCTTTATAATCCTTTGGCAAAATGCGGCAACTGAAAAGCAGAAAGCGAAAAAGCCGAGAAGTTTTTTAAAGACAGAGAAATTATAAAAAAAGATATTACAACACTTTCTTCCTGCTCGGCGTATGAAGATTTTTTTGAAGAGGCTAAAGAAGACGATATATTAATAGCCGGAGGAGACGGAACCTTAAACCGTTTTGTTAACGATATAGGAGATATTGAGTTTAAAAATGGGATTTTTTATTATCC
The DNA here is from genome assembly GCA_902796905.1 of Oscillospiraceae bacterium. Lineage (GTDB taxonomy): Bacteria > Bacillota > Clostridia > Oscillospirales > Acutalibacteraceae > UMGS1279. Next base: position 21,893 of record CADBQU010000014.1, read on the forward strand.
CTGCGGAACGGGAAACGATTTTTGGAACGATTTGGGCAAAACCGAAAATGACGGTCCTTTGGATATTTCGGAATATTTAAAAGATTTACCTACCGTTACCGTAAACGGAATAACAAAAAAATTTATAAACGGAATAGGATACGGTATAGACGGTTATTGCTGTGAAGTGGGCGATAAATTAAGGGCCGAGGGAAAACAAAATATTAATTACGCGGGAATAGCCATAAAAGGCTTGCTTTTCCATTTTAAAACAAAAAACGCCACCGTTATTGCAGACGGCAAAGAATTTAAATTTAATAAGGTTTGGCTGGCACCCACAATGCTTGGCAGGTATTACGGCGGAGGAATGATTCCTACTCCCGACCAAAAAAAGATTAAATACAAACAAACAAGTTTCGTGTATGGTTTTATACGGTTCGGGCAAATTAAAAACGCTTATGGTTTTTCCTAGTATTTTTAAAGGCGAACATATTAAACATACCGAAATGGTAAAAATTTTAAGCGGAAAAGAAATAACCGTAAAATTTGACGAGCCCTGTGCTTTGCAAATAGACGGGGAAACGATTTTAAATGTTACGGAATATACGGTTACGGCAAAAACAAAGGTAAAAGCAAAAGCTTAATTTAATAAACCTAACGGATATTTTAAAAATTATCGGATTTTAAATTTTAAAATTTAAAATTTGTTCAGCAGTTAAAAAAACCGGGTTTTAAACCTCTTTTAATAAAGCAACCCCAACGAAAGTTCACTTCGTTGGGGTTTATTTTATAAAATGCAAGCTAAATTGTAAACTAAAGGCTAAAACCTAAGCCCAAAGGGCTTACGGCAAATGCGAAAGCATTTGCTCCAAAACTTTTGTTTTGGGTTTTCGCCGTAAAAAGTATAAATAAATATAAAAAATGTTACATATTAATAATTATGAGAGATTTTTTGTTCTTTAAGCATTTTAATGAGCGATTTTGTGGCTAAATTTTGTAATAACGGATTTTTGTAAATTATACATATATGGCGTTTCGGAATACTTTCTTTTAAATTAAGCTTAAAAATTTCTTTGTTTTTTAATTCTTTTTCGGCAAATATCTCCGGAATAAACCCTACGCCCAAATCGGCTTTAACCATAGGTAAAACCAAATCTGCCGTAGCGGCTTCCATATCGGGCTCCAAATTTTCGCCGTAGCTTTTAAAAAACTTGCTGTAAAATTCAAAAGTTTTGGTTTCTTTTCCCAAAGTAATAAGCGGCAGATTTTTCAAATCGCTTAAAGTTAAGGTTTTATCTTTAAGATATTTAAAGTGGTTGCCGCCAACCAAAATTTCTTTAAAAGAAAAAATCTGTTCTTCTTTTAGCGGAGGCTTTGCGCCGGTAGGGGTGGTAACCACCGCAAAATCTACCGTATCGTTTTTTAAAGCCAGTAAAGCTTCGGGTGTTGAGTGGTTTGAAATTTTTATTTTAACGTTTGGATATAATCTTTTAAAATAAGACAATACCGGCAATAAAAGTGCGTGCAAAGCGGTTTCGCTGGCGCCTATAGATATTATTCCGCCGTTTATAACAAGCTCTTTTGAAATTTCCTCTTCCGCAGCGTTTATTTGTTCAAAGGCAAGTGAAATGTGAGCATAAAGCTTTTCGCCGTTCGGGGTTAATGTTACGCCTCTGTTTGAACGCACAAATAAAGAAGTGTTTAAGTTTTTTTCTAAATTTTTAACAGCTCTTGAAACATTCGGTTGGTTTAAAAGCAAAGCGTTTGCTGCTTTGGTTAAATTTTTATATTTTGCCACATAATAAAAAATTTTATAATATTCCAAATTAATATTCAATCTTTACACCGCCATACAAATTTGATATAATAAAAATATCAAACATATATTTTACATATCTTAACGATTGTATTATAATATAATTTGCTTGTGATGTAAATAAGTATAGCAAAAATATTAAAAATAAAAAGCAAAGAGGTATTTATTTTGAAATACAGTGAATTAAGTAAAGAAGATTTGCTTAAGGAATTTAAAAATCAAGAACATAAATTAGCGGAATTTAAAGCCGAAAATTTAAAATTGGATCTTTCAAGAGGAAAGCCTTCGGAGGAACAGTTAAAACTTTCTTTAGGTCTTTTGGATGCGGTTAATTCTAAAAGCAATACAAAATATGATAATATTAATTGCTTAAACTACGGCGGATTAGACGGATTAAGCCAAATGAAGCAAATTTTTGCGGATATGCTTAATACCTCGGCAGATAATATTTTTGCCGGCGGAAACAGCAGTTTAACCATTATGTTTATGGTTTTGAATAATTTGCTTATAAACGGCACCCACGGATGCAAACCTTGGGGAGAAGTTAAAGACCGTAAATTTTTATGTCCCGTTCCGGGATATGACAGGCATTTTCAAATGACCGAGCATTTCGGCTTTAAGCTTATTCCGGTAAAAATGAACAGCGACGGTCCGGATATGGACGAAATAGAAGAGTTAATAAAAAACGATGAATCCGTAAAGGGCGTTTGGTGCGTGCCTAAATACCAAAATCCTACGGGTATTATATTCAGCGACGAAGTTGTGGAACGTTTTTCAAAATTAAAGCCCAAAGCAAAGGATTTCAGAATTTTTTGGGATAACGCTTACTGCTTGCATAATTTTAACGGAAACGATAAAGATATACCGGATATTATTTCGCTTTGCAAAGAAAACGGAAATGAAGATATGGTATACGAATTTTGTTCTACCAGCAAAATAACATTTCCGGGCGCGGGCGTTGCGGCATTGGCAACCGGCAAAAATAATTTGCAGGAGTTTAAAACTTACATTAAATATGCCACAATAGGACCGGATAAGATAAACCAGTTAAGACATATTAATTATTTTAAAGATATTAACGGCGTAAGAGCGCAAATGAAAAAGCACGCCGCAATTTTAAAAGAAAAATTCAATGCGGTTTACGATATTTTGAACAGTGAATTAAAGGATTGCGGAATTGCCGACTGGACCGATGTTGAAGGCGGATATTTCATTTCGTTTAACGTTACGGGTTGCTCGGCAAAAGAACTTGTCGGACTTTGCAAAGATATGGGTGTTGTGTTTACACCGGCCGGCGCTACATATCCTTACGGAATAGACCCTACCGACAGCAACATTCGTTTGGCTCCTTCGTTTGCCACAAAAGAAGATATTAAAACTTCGGTTTCGCTTCTTTGCGCCGCAGCAAAATATTTGTCTTTAAAAAAGCTTTTGAATAAATAAACCAAACATAAAAGCAAATAAGAATAATTAAAAATTAAATATTATATTATACATGGGGCGGCGAGCCCAAAGCCCAGAGGGCTTTGCAAAAGCTTTAGCTTTTGCTTAAAACAAAACCAAAGTTTTGTTTTAAGGGCTCGCCGCCCTTGCTTTGCGGTTTGCAAAACATATTTTTTTATATTATAATGTAATTTGTAAAAATAACAGCTTATAAAATTTTAAGTAGGGTAAGAAGGTGCTTTTTTGGAACTTTTAAGTCCCGCAGGAAATATGAACGCTTTAAAAGCGGCTGTAAGATGTAATGCAAACGCGGTATATTTGGGTCTGAATAAATTTAACGCCCGTAAAAATGCAGATAATTTTTCAAATGAAGAATTTATAAAAGCGGTAAAATATTTAAAGCAAAATAATGTTAAATGCTATGTGGCCGTAAATACGCTTATAAAAAACGAAGAATTTGGCAGTGCGGCGGAAACCGCGGTTTTTTGTTATAATAACGGTGCCGACGGATTGATTTTGCAGGATGTGGGATTGATAGAGTATTTACATAAAAATTATCCGGAAATACGATTGCACGCATCTACACAGCTTTCGGTGCACAATGCTTTGGCTTTGCCCACGCTTTATAATTTGGGAATAAAAAGGGTAGTGCTTGCAAGAGAACTGACTAAAGAAGAAATTAAAGAAATTTGCGCAAAAGCCAAAGAATATAACATAGAAACCGAAGTTTTTGTACACGGCGCATTATGTATGAGCGTATCGGGACAATGTCTTATTTCGGCTTCCTTGGGCGGGCGCAGCGCCAACAGGGGCTTATGCGCCGGCACATGCAGATTACCTTTTAAGGCGAAAAGCGGCAACGGTTACGATTTAAGTTTAAAAGACCTTTGCCTAATAAAAAAATTAAAGGAATTAAAAGATATAGGGGTTACTTCTTTAAAAATAGAAGGAAGAATGAAAAACGAAGAATATGTAGCCGCCTCTGCTTACAATTATTCTTTAGCTTTAAAAAATACGGAAAAACCCGAAAATACTGTAAAAAATGAGAAAACCGAGAATTTTGATTTAAATTTAAGCGAAAAAATATTAAAAAATACTTTTTCGAGATCGGGATTTACACAGGGATTTTTTGAAAATCGAATTAATAAAGATATGTTTGGCATACGAAGCGAAAGCGATAAAGACGCCACAAAAGAAACGCTTGGTAAAATACATGAGCTTTACAGGAGAGAAAACCAACATTTGCCTTTAAATATTTCAATTTTAATTAAAAAAGGCGAGTTTTCGGTTAAAGCGGAGTGTATGGGTATAAAAACCCGGGTTTTGGGGAATGCTCCCAAAAAGGCGCAAAACAAACCCGTAACGGAAGAATTTTTAAAAGAAAAGTTTTTAAAACTGGGGAACACACCTTTTTATTTAAATGAGTTTAAAGTAAAAACCGAAGAAACCGAAAGCGGTTTTTTTGTGGATGATATTAATACGGTAAAAGAACAGGTGATACAAAACATATTAAAAACGGCGGAGAATAATTTACCGGCTCCTTTAAACTTTAATAAAACGGATTTTGAAAATAATTTTAAAGCTTTAAAAAACAGTTTAACGAATTTAAATAACAATTATAACAACGGTGCAACACAAGGCGGTTTGATTTTAAATTTTAGAAAATCCGAAAACTTTAATAAGGAAATTTTAAAAAACAAAGATGTTTTGTTTGTTGCAATGCCTTTAAACGAAATAGAAAAAACCGGAATATTAAAAACCGAAGAAACGGAATACATAAATAAATTGGCGGTAGCTTTGCCCAGGTTTGAGCCTTCGGAACAAAAAATATTAAACATATTAAAAAGAGCAAAAGAAAAAAACATAAAAAATATACTTGCAACAAATATTGCTTTTATAGATATAGCTTTTTCTATGGGATTTTGCGTTTTGGGAGATATAGGGCTGAATGTTTTTAATTCTTTTACTTTAAATCGGTTTTTAAATAAACTGAAAATTGTAACGCTTTCGGCGGAACTCAGTGAAAAAGAAATTGAAGACATAAAGGGAAATGATTTGGTTTCCGCTTCGGTTTTTGCTTATGGAAAATTACCGTTAATGTTAAACAGGTGCTGTCCGTTAAAAAAGGGAGAAATAAAAAACAACTGTTTAAACTGCGAGCATAAAATAACCGACAGACTGGGAATAAGCTTTCCGGTTTACTGCCAAAACGGCTATACCGAAATATTCAACGCCAAAACCACAAATATAGGAACGGTTAAAAATAAATTTAATATGCTTTTATTTACCGACGAAACGCAAATGGAAGTTGAAAAAATTACAAACGAATTTTTAAATAAAAGCTTTAATATTACAAATAAAAATACAAAATGGCTTTATAAAAACGGAGTGATTTAGTTTTTTAAATTTTAAATTTTAAATTTTTAATTTTTTATTTTTCTAAATTTAGATTTTAAAATTTTATTTTTTATATAATAATTTTTTGTGTAAATTTTTATGTACTTTTTTGTGTAAAATGCTCGGCGACGAGCCCCCAAAAAACAATTTTTGTTTTTTGGGCAAAAGCCGAATTCTCGGCTTTTGCAAAGCCCAAAGGGCTTTGGGCCCGTCGCCGCAAAAAGCTTAAATTTTTAAAGAACAATCATAAAAAAATAGAATTGCTTTTTTAAGCCGAATAGTATACAATACTACTGTATAGTTTTTATAGAGTATATTTAATTTTAAACTTGATTTTTACGGAGGGTATTTATGATTTGGCACAGTTCCAAAATAGAAGATGTTTTGGCAGAGCTTAAAACCGATAAAGATAAGGGATTATCTAACGGCGAAGCTCTTAACAGACTTAATCTTTACGGTCCCAACAAATTAAAAGGCAAAAAGAAAGCCACTTTCTTTGAAAGATTTATTAATCAAATGAAAGATTTTATGGTATTGATTTTAATTTTTGCCGCCGCCGTTTCTTTAATTACAACTATTATAGAACAAAGCGGAGAATGGTTTGAACCTTTAATAATTGTAGGAATTGTTTTATTAAACGCCTTTATAGGGGCGTATCAGGAAAACAAAGCAGAGGAAAGCCTAAACGCTTTACAAAGTATGGTGGCTCCCAGTGCAAAGGTTATAAGGGACGGAGTTTTAAGAGTAATATCCGCAGCGGATTTGGTGCCCGGCGATATAATAAGCATTGAAGCGGGGGATTTTATTCCCGCAGACTGCAGAATTATAGAATCGGCAACTTTAAGAAGTGATGAATCTGCGCTTACGGGCGAAAGCGTACCGGTTGAAAAAATAGACGCAGAGCTTGAAGACATTACTCCTTTGGCGGACCGCACCAATATGCTTTACTCCGGCTGTTCCGTAACCTACGGCAGAGGAACTGCGGTAGTTACCGGCACGGGTATGCAAAGCGAGGTAGGAAAAATTGCTTCGTTAATAGATAATGCAGGCGATACTATGACGCCTTTAAAGCAAAAGCTTGCCTCTTTGGGCAAAATTTTGGGCTTTGGCGTTTTAATAATATGCGCTGTGGTTTTTCTTGTAGGTCTTATTTTCCAAAAATCGGATTTGCCGCTTTTAGACCGCATGATAGAACTGTTTATGACCAGCGTAGCTTTAGCGGTAGCGGCTATACCCGAAGGCTTGCCGGCAATAGTTACGGTTGTTTTGGCTTTGGGTGTTAACCGTATGGTTAAAAGAAATGCCATTATTAAAAATTTACCGGCTGTTGAAACTTTAGGCTCGGCTTCGGTTATATGTTCGGATAAAACCGGAACCTTAACACAAAATAAAATGACGGTTAAAGCCTTATATGACGGCAATACCGTAGCCGCCGATAATTTTTCGGATTCGGCTTTAATGCTTTTGCGCTTAGGCGCTATGTGCACCAACGGAAAGGTATATATAGAAAACGGTAAAGAAGTATCTGTGGGGGATCCTACCGAAACAGGTATAATTTCCGCCACAATGAAATATTGTTTGCAAAATAAAGACGAAATAGAAGCTATATATCCGCGTTTGGCAGAAGCCCCGTTTGATTCCGACCGAAAGCTTATGACCACCGTTAATATGATAAACGGAAAACCGTTTGCGGTTACAAAGGGCGCGCCGGATATATTAATGCAAAGATGTACGGCCGGTAATATTAAAGGCGCAAAAAAAGCCTCGGAGGCTATGGGTAGAAATGCGCTCAGAGTTATAGCGGTTGCCATAAAACCGTTAGACAGTATTCCCGGCAATCCTTCCCCCGAAATTTTGGAAAACAATTTAACTTTGGTAGGACTTATAGGTTTAATAGACCCGCCTCGTCCCGAAGCCAAAGAAGCCGTTAAAATTTGCCGCAGAGCGGGAATAAGAACCGTAATGATAACCGGAGACCATATAACTACGGCTACGGCAATCGCAAAAGAATTAGGGGTTTTAAAAGGCAACGAAAAAGCCGTTACAGGTGCCGAAATAGAAAAATTAACCGACGAAGAATTTTCGAATATTATAGAGGATATTTCGGTTTACGCCAGAGTAACGCCGGAAGACAAAATAAGAATAGTAAAACTGTGGCAGAAAAAAGGGCATATAGTAGCTATGACCGGCGACGGCGTAAACGACGCTCCGGCGCTTAAAGCCGCAGATATAGGCTGCGCTATGGGCGTTACGGGAACGGACGTTGCTAAGGGTGCCGCGGATATGACGTTAACCGATGACAATTTTGCAACTATAGTTTCCGCCGTAAAAGAAGGCCGCGGAATTTTTGATAATATAAGAAAAACCGTTCATTATTTAATAAGCTGTAATATAGGCGAGGTTTTATCGGTATTTTTGGGAATGATAATTTTTAAAATGCCCATTTTTGCCGCAATACAGCTTTTATGGATAAATCTTGTATCGGATACGGCTCCCGCTTTGGCGTTAGGTTTGGAAAACGCCGAATACGATATTATGGAAAGAAAGCCAAGGGCCAAAAACGAAGGAATTTTTTCGGGCGGACTTGGAATAGATGTTGTTTGGCAGGGAGCGGTTTTTGGAATAATAACGCTTGTTTCTTATGCCGTGGGCTTAAAGCTTATGGGTTCGGGCGCTGCCGAAACCATGGCGTTTTTAACACTTGCTTTTTCACAAATAATACACGCTTTTGATATAAGAAGCGAACATTCTTTATTTAAAGCCGGATTTTTCTCCAACAAATTTATGTTGGGTGCCGCAGGAATTTCAACATTTTTAATTTTTATAATAATATTAACTCCGTTAAGAAGCTTATTTAAGTTGGAACTTTTAACGGCAACGGAATTTTTGGTAGCAATAGCTTTGGCGTTTGTTCCGTTTATTGCAAGCGAAATTGAAAAGCTTGTAAAATATTTAATTAAAAAGTACAAAAAACCCAAAGCCTTTAAAGAAACCGAAAATAACAATGAAAATTCCGCCGAAGCTTTAAAAGAACTTCCGGTTGAAGAAATTAAAGCAGAAGAAAAGGCAACGGAAAATATAACTAAAGCTCAAGTAGCGGAAACGGAAGAAGCTAAAGAAAACACCATAGAAGATATTTCTTCAGGTAAAGAATTAAAACCGCAAAACATTAACGAAATAGAAATTTCTTATGTTGGCAATAAAGCCGAAAACGAAAATTCAAACGTTACCGCCGCAGAGGAATTTAAAGAACAAAAAGAGAAAATCAAAGAAGAATTTAAAGAAATTAAAGAGCAAAAGGAAAAAATTAAAGAAGAGTTCAAGGAATTCGAAGAAGAAAAAGAAAAAATAAAAGAAGATATTAAAGAATTTCAAGAGGAGAAAAAAGCTTTAGAAGAAACGGAAAAAACCAAAACCGAAAAAACGGAAAACGAGGAAAAAGCCGTTGAAAATAAACCTGAAAAAGCTTTAAACGCAGATGAAATAAATGCAGCAAACTCCAACAAAACAACCGAAAGGTTTTCGGATAAGGTTTTGCCTAAAGACAATTATCAAATGAGTGCCGAAGAATTTTACGAAAGATTAAAAGCCGGAACTTTATACGATGATGAAAAAAAGGAACCCGAAAGCAATAAAACAGACGAAACCGCATCCCAAGAAGAAAAACCAAAAGACAAAACAGAATAAATAAAAAACAACAAGCAAAAAATGCGTTAAACCAAATTTCCGGTTTGACGCATTTTTTTATAAAGTCTAAACAAAAAATATAAAAATTTAAGCGATACCATTATACTGTTATACCGCTATACCAACTATTATATCGCTATACCGTTATATCCAATACTGTTATACCGTTCCGGTAACAACCAAAGTGGAAATACCGGGATTGATTTCCCATTCGCCGGTAGTTGTGTTTTGGGTGTAGGTTGCGGCGGGAACCGTAATTTGGCCGGATACCGTTTGGAATTCTCCGGTAGAGGCATTGTAGGTGTAGTTTGTGGGAGAAGCCCAGGCGTTGCCGTTAAATGTTACGCTTAAATTGCTCAAAATAGGATTAAAGGTATCGGTTAAGGTTACGGCGTCGGACGCGTCGGCTGCCGAATTTCCGGTATTTTGAATAAGGAACGTATAGGTTAAAGTTCCGTTTTCGTTAACCGTAGTAGGCGAAACCGATTTGCTGATAGTTAAGGCAGGTTCGGTACCGGCTGTAATGGTTTCGGTTGCGGTTACGTTTTCGGCTAAACCGCCGCCGGAGATTGTTGCGGTATTTACTACCGTACCGCCGGTTGTAGGTGTGGCAAAAGAGTTAACCCTTGCCTGATAAATTATAGTGGCGTTTCCGTTTGCCGGAACGCTTATACCCGTAACGGTTAAAGGAGAAGTATTGCTTATTGTAGGGGTAGCCTGCAAAGTTCCGTTGGTGTAGTATTGCAAAGTTCCGGTGTTATAGGTTAACGGCACTACTGTTTGAGAATTATAGGTGTAAGAGCCTAAATTATCGGTTAAAGTAAGATTTGTTAAAGCGGTGCTGCCGGAATTTATTAAATTTATAACATAGGTTACGTTATCACCGGGAGTATAGGTTTGATTAACAGCGGTTTTGGTGGACTGCAACACCGTAACCAATTCTCCCGTTACGGTATTGGAAGTTGTGCTTAAACCGTTATAGTTTAATGTTGCCTGATTATAAAAAGTTGCCAAAGTATATCACCTCAAAAAATAAGAAATAAATTTAAAAATACCAATACAGGTAAACTGTAAAAGAAAACATAAAGGAAAGCTATTGCTTTCTTTATATTATATGAGGTCTTATTTTTTTAGGTACTGAAGTTTTTATTAAAAATATTGCGTAAAAACGGTTTAAAAAGTATTTGCGTTTAGACAATACAATGAGGGTACAATACTTTTTTGAAGAAACGGCGCCGTTATCGGCATTGTTGCCCTTCGCTCACAATACGTCAGTATTCCTCGGTCGGGCG
>CADBQU010000015.1 GCA_902796905.1 Oscillospiraceae bacterium
ACCGGCGTATTCTGAGCGGAGGGCAACAAAGCCGATAATAACGCCGTTTGCCGAAAAAACCGTTGTACTCTGATTGCTTTGTCTAAACGAAACAACTGCAGAAAATTCACTTTCTTCTGCAAGAAATATTTTAAAAAATATGGGCGTGGTTTTCCCAAACGGCAATTTAAAAGAGGTTACCGAACTTTTAAAAACCAATAGTTTTATGAACTGGAATGCATGTACATTCCAAGAAGCAAAAGCTGCCGCCAACCAAGGCATTGCGGCAATAGGCATAAGCAATAATCAAATATCGGTTATTGCGGCAGACGATGAAAGTACCGATACTTTTGCAACCGCCGCAACAAACAATACGGCGCAAATACAATACTTTGCCTATAACAATTGTTGTGACGACGGCGATTGGGATATTACCGGTTACGAAGACCGATATGAATACGAATTGGTATATTCTTTTGGTTTTTCGCCGGAAGTTGCTAAATTAATCCACAGCCTTTACGACAGGGTGGACAGAATTTACACCTCTGAAAGCACTTTGGTAAAAGCTTGGAGATGCGCAAAGGTATTATCGGAATTTTGCTATGATGACCCTAAAGACGAATTCGGAATAACTTCTATCAATCCATGGAACGATGTTGCAGGAGATGTAACAGAATTAAGCACAAAACCGGCTTACTTTGTTAATACATTGGGATATACCAATAATGAGTTTGACAAATTATATACGGCATTAACATCACAACACAACGAAGCCGACTATTATGGGCTTATAGATTTTTGCCATTTACAATATTCTTTAGCGGCACGACTTGCTTATAAACTTAATAAAGATGGTGGTCTTTCCAATATCGGAGCCTAGTACCAAACAGGTAATTTTGATTACTATACCGATGAAGAAATATCTTACTTAGGCGGTTGGTTAGGCGATGCAACAATAGTATCAAAAGGTGCTACAACCACTTCTATGGGAAACGCCGATTATATGTCCGATCTCGACGCGGAAAATTTATATCAAATACTTTTGCAAGGTTTTTCCTCGGTTACCGCTTTTACGGTTTACTACTCTGCGCTTACAACATGCTGTAACCGTGCACATATTTTTACAAGACATATCAGTTATGAGACTGCAAAAGACAAAGTCTTTTACGAATTGATTGATGCAGAATTAGTTTATTTTATAAACACTTCCAGTGCAAATCTTGATGCTGCTATGGTTAAATATTATACTGATTTGTTAAATAACGAAAAATTCCACTGGGATACACTTAGGGAAAAATATTATGATACATATTGTTTCTTAAAAAGTTTACATTACCGCTGTGAAACTCTAAAATATTTTGGTTAATTAAAACATAAAAAACATATTAAATTTTGTGTTAAATTTTATTTTAATCGGTTTGCCTTAAACCCAATAGCCATATTTAATTAATAATAGGAGATATATTATGACTAAATTAAAAAACCTTAAAAACATCAAATATTTTTACTGGTTGCTTTGTCTCTTGTTCTTTTATCTTTAATTATAGTTTTTGCATTAACAATTTCGGAATATATTAATAATTATACTCCTAAACCATATTCCAGCGATTTAAGTACAGAACAATATAAAGATTTTAAACTTGATTTAATAATTGTATCAATAATTTTAATTTTTCCTATCTATGCGGTAACATTTACATTTATCAGGAGTATTTATAAGCTTTTAAAATATAATATAAAAGGTTTTATAAAGGTATGTTATATTATTGCAGCCGGTATTTCTTTTTTTACACTTGTGTTGTTTGGGCTAATTATAACAGGAATCCTACATTTGGAACGTATTTTAAATTACACAAATATTAATGCAACTATATTTGTTATAGCAGGATATCCGGTCAACTTATTCTCTTTTATTTTAGGAAGTTTACCGGTAAAATCCAAAGCCAAAAAAGAGGTTATATAATAATTCTATAAATAAAATTAACAATTAAAAAGACACGGCTTAATATTGCCGTGTCTTTTTTAATTGTTTAATAAGGCGGTTTTAAAAGGCTTTGCCTTTTAACGCCAAAAGCAAAGCTTTTGGCGTTGGGCAAACCAAAGTTTGCCCAAAACCGCCGTTTTAAGTAAAATTTAATTATAAAGCTTATTTTACCAAATAGGTCCAACCTTTTGTATCTTCGGTTTTGCCCCATTGAATACCTGTTAAAGTATCGTAAAGCATTTGGGTGGTTTCGCCTATTTTTCCGTTGTTTATAATAAATTTTTCATCTTTGTAACAAAGCTCGCCTATAGGAGATACTACCGCAGCGGTACCGCAGCCGAAAGCTTCTTCCAAAGTGCCGTTCTTTAAGGCTTCTTCCAATTCGTCAACACTTATCAAACGTTCGCTTACCTTGTAACCTTTATCCTTTAAAACTTCTATACAGGATTTTCTGGTAATACCGGGCAAAATAGAACCCGAAAGTTTAGGCGTTACAATTTCGCCGGCTATTTTAAACATAACGTTCATAGCGCCTACTTCTTCTATGTATTTTCTTTCTACGCCGTCAAGCCATAAAACCTGAGAATATCCTTTTTGTTCGGCTCTTTTTCCGGCACGGTTACTTGCAGCGTAGTTGCCGCCGCACTTAGCTTCTCCCGTACCGCCTCTTACAGCTCTTACATCTTCCGATTCTATCATAATGGATACCGGATTAATTCCCTCTTTATAATAGCTTCCGCTTGGAGAAGCAATTATAACAAATGTTGCGTTTTTAACAGCGTGAACACCTAAAGATTCATCATTTCCAAACATAAAAGGACGAATATATAAAGACGTGCCTTCTGCCGAAGGAACCCAACTTTTTTCGGTAGAAACAAATTTAACCAAAGCTTCCAAAGCGTCGTCTTCGGGAATAGTAGGCAAACACATACGGTCTGCCGAACGGTTTAAACGGCGAATGTTTTCCATAGGTCTAAAAAGCTGAACTTCTCCGTCTTTGCGTCTGTAAGCTTTTAAGCCCTCAAAAATTTCCACACCGTAGTGTAAAACCGTAGAAGCCGGATGAATGGAAAGATTTTGAAAAGGAACTATTCTTGCGTTTTCCCAGCCTTTTCCGTCCTTATAATCCATAATAAACATATGGTCGGTAAAATATTGTCCAAAACCTAAAGCCGAAGCTTCGGGCAATTTGCCTTTGTTTTTGTTTTCAACAAATTTAATTTCCATAACTTTTCTCCTTTACTTAAGTTGCTATACCTAAAAAATAAATATTTATTTTGCTTTGTTTTTAATACTCATATCCTATTTTAACGGCTTTTAAATTTACATCAAGCATATCTGAATGTTTGGCGCTTACAACCTTTTTAAGAGCCTGTAAAACAGTGTCTTCGTTATATTCGTTTAAAGCCTTAAGCATTTGTCCTACGGCTATCATATTTGCAAGCGTAGGAATATTGTTTTCGTTTGCAAGCTTTGTAGCCGGAATATAGTAAACCTTTACATCGGTTCTTTCAACTTTGCGCTCTATTAAAGAACTGTCGGCAATAATTACTCCGCCGGTTTTAACAGCGCTTTCATATTTATCTAAAGAAGGTAAGTTTAAAGCTATTAAGCAATCGGGATGAGATACTATAGGCGAGCCTACCGCATCATCGCTTATAATTACACTGCACGAAGCGGTACCTCCGCGCATTTCCGGTCCGTAAGAAGGCAGCCAGCTTACATTTTTATTTTCTGTTAAACCTTTATATGCCGTTACTTTACCGGCAAATAATATACCCTGTCCGCCAAATCCCGAAAATAAAAGTTCTGTAGTTTTCATATTTTTTACTCCTTATCTTTTGAACGGTCTTTGTAAACGCCTAAAGGATAATAAGGAATCATTTTTTCGTCTATCCATTTTAACGCGTTTTGCGGTGTTAAGCCCCAGTTTGTAGGGCAAGAGGATATAACCTCTATTAAAGAAAATCCTTTGTTGTTAATTTGATTTTCAAAAGCTTTTTTAATGGCTTTTTTTGCGTTTTTAACATTTTTAACGTTATTTACCGCAACACGTTCTATATATTCCGCACCGTCAAGCTCTTTTAACATTTCACATACTTTTATAGGAAATCCGCAGGCTTTGGTATCTCTGCCGTAAGGAGATGTTTGTGTTACCTGACCGGGTAAAGAAGTAGGAGCCATCTGTCCGCCGGTCATACCGTAAATGGCATTGTTAATAAAAATAACCGTTATGTTTTCGTTCCTGGCGGCTGCGTGTACGGTTTCCGCCATACCTATAGACGCCAAATCGCCGTCTCCCTGATATGTAAATACTATATTTTCGGGATTAGCTCTTTTAACGCCGGTTGCAACGGCAGGCGCTCTTCCGTGTGCGGCCTCTATCATATCGCAATTAAAATAATCATAAGCCATAACGGAACAGCCTACGGGAGCTATGCCTATTGTTTTGCCTTCTATGCCTAATTCGTCTATGGTTTCCGCTACCAAGCGGTGTACAATACCGTGAGTACATCCGGGGCAATAATGAAGCGGTACGTCTATTAATGAATGCGGTCTGTCAAATACTACCATTATTTATTACCTCCATTTTGCTTTATAATCTGTTCCAAAACTTCTTCCGGCGAAGGTATCATTCCGCCTACTCTGTTACACAAAACGTAATTTGCTTTACAATCGGTTGCAAGTTTTACGTCTTCTATCATCTGACCCATAGAAAGTTCCGTAGAAATAAAGGTTTTAATATGTTCTTTAGCTTTATCAAACGGAGCCTTGGGGAACGGCCAAAGGGTAATAGGTCTTATAAGTCCTACTTTTATACCCCTGCTTCTGGCTTCGTTTATGGCATTTTTAGAAACACGCGCAGCAATACCAAAGGCAACAACGCAAATTTCGGCGTCATCCATTAAATATTCTTCATACATTGCTTCGTTTTCTTCTACTATTTTATAACGCTCGTATCTTTCAATATTTCCCTTTTCAAGCTCTTCGGGTTTTAAATAAAGAGAGTTAATAATATTATGCTTTCTTTGCATTTTGGTACCGGTTGTAGCCCACGGCTTTTCGGGAGCTTTACTAACCTTTAAATTTTCAAGGTCTACGGGTTCCATCATTTGTCCCATAGTTCCGTCTGCCAAAATCATACTGGTCATTCTGTATTTATCGGCAAGTTCAAATCCCTTTACGGTAAGGCTTGCCATTTCTTCTACCGAAGCGGGAGCCAATACTATCATACGATAGTCTCCGTGTCCGCCGCCTTTTGTAGCCTGAAAATAGTCCGATTGCGAAGGTTGAATTCCTCCTAATCCGGGACCGCCTCTTTGAACATTTACAACAAATGCCGGCAGGTCCGCGCCCGCCAAATAAGAAAGTCCTTCGCTTTTTAAAGAAATTCCGGGGCTTGAGGAGGATGTCATTACCCTAAGTCCTGCGCTGGCTACGCCGTATACCATATTTATAGCTGCAATTTCACTTTCGGCTTGTAAAAATGTGCCTCCTATTTTAGGCATTTTTTTAGCCATATAAGCCGCAACTTCCGTTTGCGGAGTTATAGGATATCCGAAATAATGGCGGCAACCGGCTATAATTGCGGCTTCTGCTATTGCTTCGTTTCCTTTCATTAAAACCTTGTTTTGCAAAATAATCGTCCTTTCTTTATGTGAACTTTTTTAGTTTGGTTTTACTAAGCCGAAAGCCCAAAGCCCGCCGGGCTTTGGCAAAAGCAAAGCTTTTGCGCCGAAAAACAAAAAATGTTTTTCGGGCGGCTTTCACCCGATACAGTTTATTCTTTATTTATATTTCTTTATTTATATTTCTTTATTTTTCTATTTTAATAATGCAATCCGGACACATTGTGGCGCAAAAAGCGCAGGCAATGCAATTTTCGGGATTGGCGGCTTCTACCGGATGATGGCCTTTTTTGTTAATTTTGTCTTTAGCCAAAATTAAAACTTTTTTGGGGCATACATCAACGCACAATCCGCAACCTTTGCAGTTATCGGTTTTAAATGTTAATTTTGCCATTTTTCGCACTCCCTTTATTTCTTTATAAAATAATTAAAATATAATTAAAAATTTTTTCTTTTTACAATTTTACTTTTTATAAAAAAGGCTTATCTTGAAGTTCCATAAATTTTAAATTGTATTCTTTTACTTCTAATTCACTAAACTCTTTTTTTAATTTTTTATTTACGGTGGTAAACGCAACCGGTATATGCTTTTTTAAAGCAATTTCTTTTGAATAATTAAAAGAACTTAATATATCGTCCTTTGTTGTGCTTTCACCTAAATTGGAATTGTTAATAACTCCGGTAAAATTTATTCCGCCGGCATATTCTATTTCATTTAAAATAGTTACCGATGATTCAGCGTCTTTAGATAAAGGTCTGAACATATTTACCACCGCAAAGCAGTCAAAATTTCGTTCTTCTGTTATTTTAGGTGCAATTCTGCCTAAGACGTATGCGCCTCGGTCATCTCCGCCTATATCTAAAACAAAATATTTATCGGTTTGGTCTGTTATTGCATATAATTCGTCCGGCAAAGCAGGAATATCTAAATTGGTATTTGCATATTCCGAACAAATTAAATGAATACCTAATTTTTTAAGCTCTGCTTCGCTGTCTTTTGCTCTAAAATAAGGGTTTACAATATCTAAATCCGCCAAAGCTACGTTTTTGCCGCTTTGTTTTATTTCTTTAGCCAAATTCACCGCTATATTTGTTTTTCCGCTGCCGTAATGGCCGCAAATAATCGTTACGCGTTTTATATTATCACTCCCTTAAATTTAAGCTTTTTGTGTTTTGCGGTTTTTAAAAGGCTTTGCCTTTTAACTCCTAAACTTTAAGTTTAGGAGTTATGCAAACCTTTAGGTTTGCATAAAAACCGCTTTTGCAAAATTTTATTTTTCAAATCAAAATAAAAAACATTATAAAAGATTTCTTTGTATTTTTCCCGAAACGGTTTTGGGAAGTTCATCTTTAAATACAACTATTCTGGGATATTTGTACGGAGCCGTATGCTCTTTTACATAATTTTGTATTTCTTTTTTCAGTTCTTCC